>JBGOSS010000017.1:0-70904 GCA_041476105.1 Gemmatimonadota bacterium | reverse complement strand
GTTGGAGAGGATCTTGTCGATCCGCGCCTTCTGGACGTTCAGGATCTTGCCGCGCAGCGGCAGGATGGCCTGGAAGGCCCGGTTGCGCCCCTGCTTGGCCGAGCCGCCGGCGCTGTCGCCCTCCACCAGGTAGATCTCGCACATCGCCGGATCGCTGAGCGAGCAGTCGGCCAGCTTGCCCGGCAGCACGCCGCCCTCCAGCGCGCTCTTCTTGCGCACCAGCTCGCGTGCCTTGCGGGCCGCTTCGCGCGCCAGCGCCGCCTGGGCCGCCTTGTCGATGATCGCGCGGGCGACCGGCGGGTGCTCGTCGAGGTAGTTGCCGAGGTGCTCGTTGACGACGCTCTTGACGATGCCCTCGACCTCCGAGTTGCCGAGCTTGGTCTTGGTCTGCCCCTCGAACTGCGGCTCCTTGACCTTGATCGACAGGATGCAGGTCAGGCCCTCGCGCACATCGTCGCCGGTGAGGGTGAAGTCGGCCTTCTTCAGGGCGCCGCTCTTCTTGGCGTACTCGTTGATCACGCGGGTCAGGGCCGACTTGAACCCGGTGAGGTGCGTCCCGCCCTCGACGGTGCTGATGTTGTTCACGAAAGTCAGGGTGTTTTCCTGGTAGCCGGCGTCGTACTGGAGGGCGATCTGGATGTCGACTTCGTCGCGGACCGTCTCGATCAGGATCGGCTTGGCGTGCAGCGGCTTGCGGTTCGCGTTGAGCCACTCGACGAACTGCACCAGGCCGCCCTTGTAGAAGAACGTCTCCTCCTTCTCCTGGCCCTCGCGCTCGTCCTTGAGGACGATGGTGAGTCCCTTGTTCAGGAACGCCAGCTCCCGCAGGCGATTCTCGAGGATGCCGAAGTCGTAGCGCGTCTCCGTGAAGATCGTGGTGTCGGGCTTGAAGCGCACGATCGTGCCGGTGCCCTTGGCGTCGCCCTGCACGCTGAGCTTCTTCACCGTTTCGCCGCGCACGAACGCCATGTGATGGCGCTTGCCGCCGCGGTCCACGCACACCTCGAGCCGCTCGCTGAGCGCGTTCACCACCGAGACGCCCACGCCGTGCAGGCCGCCCGAAACCTTGTAGGTGTTCTTGTCGAACTTGCCGCCGGCGTGCAGCACCGTGAGGGCCAGCTCGACGCCGGGGATCTTCTCGGTCGGATGGAGATCGACCGGGATCCCGCGCCCGTTGTCCTTGACCGTGACGCTGTCGTCCGGATGGATCGTCACCTCGATCCGGTCGCAGTGCCCCGCGAGCGCCTCGTCCACCGAGTTGTCCACCACCTCGTAGACCAGGTGATGGAGCCCGCGGCCGGAGGTCGAGCCGATGTACATTCCCGGCCGCTTCCGCACCGCTTCGAGGCCCTTGAGGACCTGGATGGAATCCGCGCCGTAGTCGGTCTTTTTCGCTGCTGACATCAGAACTCCCTCAGAGTTTCGTTAGGTGCGGAGTGCGGGGCGCGTGGGAGAAACCCGTCATCCCGATTGGTGCCACGCACGACCCACCACGCACTACCCACCACGGACCACGCTGGCCACCACTCTCGGTCCCGTCACCAGTCTCAGCGTCACCGGCTGCACCTCCAGGTTCACGAAGCGCGGCGGCTCGAGCGGCGCCACCTGCGGCTCCGGCCGCGTGCGCCGCGTCCACTCGCTGCGCAGCCGCCGGAAGCGGCGCAGCAGCCGCGAGCGCTCGGCGGTGAGGCGCCGGGTGAGCACCGGCCACGGACCGTGGAACGGCCCCTTCCCCTGGGCGAGCCACCCCAGCAGGAGATCCCGGTCGTGGATCTCGCCAAGGACGTCCTGCATCCCGCGCGCCAGCCGCCGCTCGACGTCGTAGGCGAGGCCGCACGCCGAGGCGTGGAAGTCGAGCGCGTACCGCAGCCGCTTGAAGGCGATCCGCAGCGCGTGGAGCGCCCGGGGCGAAGGGTCGGCCACCGTCATCCCCGCGCTTTTCGCCACCGCGGCGCCAAGGCGCTCACTCTCCTCGGCCAGCACCCGCGTGGCCAGCGTGAAATCGCCGTGCGCCGCGCGCGGCTGGTCGGCGAAGTCGTCGAGTCGGTCGAGCAGCCCGCGGTACCGCTTGCGGCGCAGCGCCGTGACCAGGTCGGTACGGGCCCTGGCGCGGCGGTCCTGCAGTTTGCCGACCAGCCGCGCGAGCCGCGCCCGCTCGTCGCGCGACGCCCCCGCCAGCCGCATGCCGCCCAGCCGCTCCAGCATCACGTCGTGATCGCGCACCCGGCCCAGGCGGCGGGCCAGCCGGCGCAGCTCGCCGCGCAGCGGCTTGGGCGAGGCGACGTGCTCCCGCACGCTGCGCAGCGCGGTCCGCAGCCGCCGGGTGGCGACCCGCAGGTCGTGCACCGCTTCGGGGTCGCCGGTGCGCCGCAGGTGCTTGCCCTGGTGGCGCATCTCGCGCGTCTGCTCCGCGACCACCTTCGCCGCGGCCTCCAGCACCGACGGCGGCGGGCCCGCGCTGAGCTCGGGCCGCTCGGTCATCGTCCGACGATCCAGTGGATGCGAGTGACCCGGCCCGTCTTGCGGCCCGCGTTGATCCGGGCGATGACCTGCGGCGTCATCAGCGACAGCTCCTGCGCCCAGGCCGCCGTGCCCACCCGCACGACCAGCACGCCGTCCGACCGGATCTCCTCGGTGTGGGTCACGGCGGCGATCCGCTCGCCGACCAGCTCCGGCCACTCGGCCAGCACGCCGGCCTGCGCCACGCGCTCGGCGATGCCGGCGCGCCGCATGTAGCCCTGCAGCACCTCGGAGACCCTTGCCGGTTTTGCGACGCGCCGCGCCATGACTATCCGATCCTTCCGTCCCGCATCGTCCACCGGGGCAACCGGCCGATCACGTCGGGGATGTCGCTCTCCTTCGGGACCGCGGCGATGATCTGCCGTCCCTCGGCCACGCGCCGCTCGATGAGCTCCCCGAGCCGTCGGCTACGGGTGGCGTCGAGCTCGGCGAAGGCGTCGTCGAGGCAGAGGAGCGCCGTGCCCCCGGCCTCATCGAGCGACTCGGCCTCGATGAACCGCAGGGCGAGGGCCGCGGTGCGCCGCTGGCCGGCGGAGCCGTACGCGCGCAGCGTCCGGCCGTCCAGCGTCAGGCGCAGCTCGTCGCGGTGCGGACCGACGCTCGCGCGCCCCACCGCCCGGTCGCGCTCGCGCGAGGCCTGGAAGGCGGCTCCCAGCGCGTCGGCATCCCCCTCGGTGCGCGGCACGTACTGGAGCTTCGCCACGGCGCTCTCGCCTACCGCCGCGCAGTAGCCGACGTACGCCTCGGCCCATCGCTCGGCCCAGGCGCAGCGGGTCGCCACGATCCGCGCCCCGCACTCCGCGAGCACCTGCTCGAAGGGGCCCATGGCGCCCGGCGTGGCCCGCGCCCGCTGGGCCAGGGCGCGGCGGTACCGGGTGAGCGCATCGACATAGCCGGGCGCGGTGATCGCCAGCAGGACGTCCAGGAACCGGCGCCGCTCCCTGGGTCCGCCGGCCACCAGCGCGACGTCGGTCGGGCTGAGGACCACGCCCTGCACCACGCCGATCGCGTCGGCCATCCGCGCGGGTACCACGCCGTCCAGCGTGATTTTCTTCTGCCTGGTCCTCGCGTCGTAACCCGCCGCGACACGCCGCTCCCGCGCGGCCGCCCCGACCACGGCCTCGACGTGGAATCCGTCGGCCCCGAAACGCACCAGCTCGCCATCGGCCGCCCCGCGAAAGCTCCGGAACACCTCGGCGTACAGCAGCGCCTCGATGAAGCTCGTCTTGCCGTGCCCGTTCGGCCCGACGATCACGCATCCGGGTTCGGGCAGATCCACGTCGGCGTCCACCAGGTTGCGGAACGCGCGGACGGCCAGGCGCGTCAGCGCGGCTATCGCACCGTCACGGTCACGGTGTCGGTGACCGTCTCGTGGTCGAGGATGTCGGCGCCGCGCGCGTAGTACTTGAAGGTGCCGTGCTTGAACTGCGCGAGCGGCACCGGATAGGACACTTCGAAGGTGGTGTCGAGCGGCATCAGCGTGCCGAACGTCGACGTGGCCGGTATCACCCGGAAGTCCAGGTTCTTGATGCCCGACGCGTCGCTCACGCTCAGATGCACGAACAACACGCCTGTCGAGTCCACCAGCGTGTCGTGCGCGGGAGCCAGTCGGATCACCGGACCGCTCACGTCGGGCCCGGTGCCCACGGGTGGCGCCGAGAGGTTGTCTTTGCACGCCGGCAGCATCAGAAAGAGCGCCGGAATCCACCCGGAAAAGCGCGCCGCGGCCAGGCCGTTTCGGGCTGTTGCCGGAGCTGTGTCGAGAAACCGAACCACGAGCGGTAAAATAACCGGAAACCCTTGAAAATACAAGGGTTTACCCCCACTTCACCGGAGCGTCGCGACGGTGTCCTGAACGGTCAATCGGACGGTGTCGGAGGCGGCGAAACCGGCAAAGTCGAGGGCCCGGGCGACGACGGTCACGTGGGTGCCGATGGCGAGGCCCGGCGGGACCGTCCAGTTGATGGCGCGGGTGGCCTCGGCGTCGCCCGTCAGGCCCAGCAGCGAGTCGCCGACAAAGCTCGAATCGCTGCTGCGGACGGAGAGACTGAGACTTCCCACACCGTCCGCATCGAAGACGTAGACCGATCCCAGAATCCGGCCCGGGCTCGTCAGCGTGAAGCTGGAAGAGAAGAGCACGTCCACCACCGGAGGCACGGGACGCGCCCGCGGATCGGTGCAGGCGGCGGCAAGCGCGACGCACCACACCGCCGTCTTCACATCGCGCATCACGCGGCCCGGGGGCGTCGGCTACCGCCCTTCGAACTTCGCGGGACGCTTCTCGAGGAACGCGTTCAGTCCTTCCTTCATATCCTGCGTCGAGGCGACGAGCCCGAAGGCGTCGGCCTCGATGCGCATGCCCTCTTCGAGCGTCGTCTCGAGGCCGCGGTCCACCGCGTCGATGGTCAGCGCCAGCGCGACCGGCCCCTTTGCGGCGATGCCCTTCATCGTCTTTTCGGCTTCCGCGAGCAGTTGGTCCTGCGGAACGACCTTCGAGACCAGGCCCATCCGCAGCGCATCCTGCGCGCCGACGTGCTCCCCGGTGAGCAGCATGTACAGCGCGTTCCCCTTGCCGACGATGCGTGGCAGCCGCTGGGTGCCGCCGTACCCCGGGGTGATGCCGAGATTCACCTCAGGCTGTCCGAACTTCGCGTTTTCGCTCGCGATCCGGATGTGGCAGGCCATGGCCAGCTCGCAGCCGCCGCCCAGCGCGAAGCCGTTCACGGCGGCGAGGACCGGTTTCCCCATCCGTTCGATGGCGTACAGCATCTGCTGGCCGCTCAGGGCCCGCTGGCGGCCGTCCATGACCCCCTGCCGGGCCAGGTCGCCGATATCGGCCCCGGCCACGAAGGCCTTGGGGCCCGAGCCGGTCAGAATCACGCCGCGGACCGCCGGGTTGGACTTCAGCGACCCAGCCACGTCGTGCAGCTCACCGACCACCAAGTCGTTCAGGGCATTGAGTTTATCAGGCCGGTTGATGGTGACCCAGGCGATGCCGTCGCGAATCTCGAGGAGGAGGGTCTGGTAGCTCATGGCGGGGAAGTTAGCCTCGCCCCGGGGGGGCGCCAGCGCCCCTGCTGGCCCGCAGCCCCCCCGACCGAGACCCCCCCATCCCAGACCCTAGGGGTAGCCCTAGTGTCCTAAGTGTCAGTCTCCCGCCAGAGTAACAGGACGCAGTTGTTCCTGTCTTTCCTTTTTTCATCTCTGGAGGTTGTATGAACTGGCAGACCCCCGAAGTCGCGACGCCCGTAACGGAAGTTGATTCGACTCAGCGCGTGTGGCCGACGTTCGATCACGAGATCGGTCTCACCGAAGCGCGGGAGATGATCTCCCGGCACAAGCGGGCCAACCCGGGCAAGGCATCAGCGGGCGCCTTCACGAAGGTCGCGCTGGACAGTGTGCTCGAACAGAAGGACTGCTTCGGCGTGCGGATCTACTACGGGCTCAAGCCCGATGGCAGCCGTGCGCTGATCCTCGTCGGCGTGGACGAGGTCGGCAACGACCTGGATGCGGGCGTGGTCCTCGACAGGATCTTCGAGTGCCCGCCGTTCTGTCCGATGGATAGCGCACTCGACAGCTAGCAAGGGAGCTCCCGTCGTGGCGATCCCGATTCTGCTGTACGCGGTCTCCGCGACACAGGCGTTACCCATCGCCGCCGTGCTTGTGGTTCGGGGCCGGCACCCGCCGACCCCGTACCGCAGGCTGGTGGTATTCTGCCTGGCGCTCCTGATCACCGACATCCTCTCCATCGCGCTGGGCCGCGCCGTGGGCAACAACCGGTGGCTCGCGTATGGCACCGAGCCGATGGAGGTCGCGTTGACGCTGTGGCTGCTGGAGGCCTGGCAGCCCAACGCCTTTCTCCGGCTGGCGTACTCCGTCACCATTGTGCTCATGGGGGCGACGGTGGCGGGCACCCTCATGCTCACCGATCCCCAGGTCACTTTTGGTCAGTGGATCTCGCCGTTTCTTGCGCTGCTCGCCCTCGCGGCGACGCTCCACACCCTGGTGCACCGGGTGCTCCTCAGCCGGCTCCTGCTCACCAACCAGGACTGGTTCTGGGTGTGCCTCGGTCTGGCGCTTTTCTGGCTCACCTTCGTGCCGTTCGACCCCTTCCTGCGCGCCTTCATGCCCGAGCGCGTGGATTGGGCCAGGGCGGCGTATTACTTCCGCTTCTCGGCCATGAGCGTTTCGTTTCTTCTCATGTCGTGGGGGATCGTGTGTCAGCGCCGTCTAGTGCTGTCGCCTGGGCGTTCCTGAGCGCGAGCCTCGCGCTCGTGGTCATCCTGGTCGCTCTCGGCATCGCGCTGGTGATCTACCAGCGGCGTTTCGTCGCGATGCACCGCACCTACGCCGATGGCCTCCTCGCCGCGCAGGAGACGGAGCGCGCCTGGGTGGCCCGCGAAGTCCACGACGACGCGCTCCAGCGGATCATGATCCTCCTCCACGAGCTGGATGCCCTGGCGGTTTTGGCCGCCGGCTCGCTGGGGCTGACCGAGCGCATCGAGGCGTTTCGCGCCGAGCTGGAGGACCTCTCGGCGGCACTGCGACAGATGGCGTATCGGCTGCACCCCTCGTTTCACGAGCAGGAGGGACT
This sequence comes from Gemmatimonadota bacterium, assembly GCA_041476105.1. Lineage (GTDB taxonomy): Bacteria > Gemmatimonadota > Gemmatimonadetes > Gemmatimonadales > JACORV01 > DASXPG01. The sequence continues at coordinate 63,790 of JBGOSS010000017.1, read as the reverse complement.
GGTGCCGATGCTGGAGCGGCTGGCGTCGGAGATCGAGCACTCGGCCGGGCTCAGGATCGACGTGCGCGCGCCGGAGCAGGCTCCTCCGCCCTTGACCGCCGAGCAGTCCCTGGTCGTATATCGCGTGGCCCAGGAGGCGCTCAACAACGTGCTGCGCCACTCCGGGAGCACCTGGGCGCTGGTCGCGGTCCAGACTGAGGATCACACCCTCGACCTCCGGGTCGAGGACTACGGCACCGGCTTCGACACGGCCCGGCCGCCGCGCGAGGGCCTGGGGCTCATCAGCATGACGGAGCGAGCCCGGGCCGCGGGCGGTATCTTGTCGGTGGAGTCTCATCCCGGGGGGGGCACACGCGTGCATCTGAGGCTACCGGCAGGGGACGGGGCATGAGCACGCGAGTGCGCCTGCTCATCGTCGAAGACCATCCGCTCGTGGCCCAGGGGCTCCGGGCGCTGCTGGAGCCACACCACGACGTGGTCGCCATCGTCAACGACGGAAACAAGGTCGTGGCGACGATCGCGCGGACGGAGCCCGACATCGTGCTCCTCGACCTGTCGATGCCGCGGCGCAATGGCCTCGAGCTTCTCCCTGAGCTGCGCAGCACCTTCCCCGCGCTCAAGGTCCTCGTAGTGACGATGCACGTGGACCGCGGCCTGGCCGATCTGGCCTTCCGGGCCGGCGCCGACGGCTTCGTACCCAAGGAAGCCACGGCGCGGGAGCTGCGCGCCGCCATCGCCGCGGTGGTGGGCGGCGAGCGGTACCTGTCGCCGCGGGTGCCGAAGCGCGCCTACCGGGCGGCGAACGTCATCGGCGATCCCTCGCTCGACCGGCTCACGCCGCGCCAGCTCCAGATCCTGAAGCTCCTCGGGGAAGGGAAGAACGGCGCCGAGATCGCCGAGGCGCTGTCGCTCAGCCCGCGGACCATCGAGTTCCACCGGGCCGGCATCCGGCGGGTGCTTGGCATCGCGAACGAATGGGGCCTGGTGCGCTACGCGATCGTGGCCGGGCTGGCGATGCGGAGTCAGGCCCTGGGGCCCGAGCCCCAGGCCGCCGGCGGATGAGGAGGATGCGTCGCTGATGGAGCTTCGTGCACTCGAGTGGGCGCCTTCGGGCGCCCTCCGTATTCTGGACCAGACCCGCCTGCCGCTCGAGGAACGCTGGATCGAGCTGGACCGGGTGGAGGCGGTGGTCGAGGCGATCCGGATGCTGCGGGTGCGGGGGGCGCCGGCGATCGGGGTCGCCGCCGCCATGGGGCTCGCGGCGTCGCTGCTGCGGGTGGCGCACCTGCCGCGCGAGCGCTTCCTCCAGGTGGTCGACGCGAGCGCCGACGAGCTGATCCGCGCGCGGCCCACGGCGGTGAATCTCGCCTGGGCGATCGGCCGGATGCGGGTGGCGGCGGCGGGGGCCGACGGCACCACCGCCGCGGTGTTCGAGGCGTTGCACGCCGAAGCCGACGCAATCCGTCTGGAGGACGAGGCGATGTGCCGGGCGATCGGTGAGCAGGGCCAGGCGCTGCTCCGTCCGATTCGCGGGCCGCGCGACGAGGGAAGCGAGGAGAGCGGCGACGTGCTCCGCGTGCTGACCCACTGCAACACCGGCGCGCTGGCCACCGCGGGGATCGGGACGGCGCTCGCGCTGATCTACGTCGCGCACGAGCGCGGCCTGAAGCTGCACGTCTGGGTGGACGAGACGCGGCCCCTGTTTCAGGGAAGCCGGCTCACCGCCTGGGAGCTGTCGCGCGCCGGCATCGCGCACACCGTGATTCCCGACGGCGCGGCGGCGTCGCTCATGCAGCAGGGGAAGGTGGACCTGGTCGTGGTCGGCGCGGATCGCATCGCCTGCAACGGCGACGCGGCGAACAAGATCGGCACCTACCCGCTGTCCATCGCCGCGCGGGCGCACGGCGTCCCGTTCTACGTGGTGGCGCCGTCCTCCACCTTCGACCCGGCATGTCCCACCGGCGCCGACATCCCGATCGAACAGCGCGCCGCCACCGAGGTGACGCGGCCCTTCGGGACCAAGATCGCGCCCGAGGGGACGCCGGTCTGGAACCCGGCCTTCGATGTCACCCCGGCTTCGCTGATCTCGGCCTGGGTCTGTGAGCGGGGACTGGTCGAGCCGCCCTTCGGCTGACCGCACGGCCTGCACCGGTGAACTCCATCGTCACCGCGCGCCCGCCGGCGGCTGCATCTCGGCCAGCAGGGCGCGGAAGCGCGGCTCGCCCGCCATCGCCTCGAACCAGGGCAGCCGCCACGTCAATCCGCGCCCCCACGGTGTCGCCCAGGGCGATGCGCTGAATGGCACGGATCTCCAGCGAGACCCGGCTCGACGTCAGCGCCACGAGCGTGTCGGCGGCCACCAACGCCTCGCTCCGACGGCCCAGGTGCCGGTAGGCGAGCACCAGCCCGATCAGTCGTGCCGTTGAACGGGTCAGCCTCGTGGGCCCGGCGATAGTAGCGCAGAGCCTGCTGGAACTCCCCGAGCGCCGCATAGCGCTGGGCCGCGACGTAGCAGATCTGGTCACCGGTCGAATCCAGCGCGAGGGCGCGGTCAACCGCTTCCCTGACGCCGGCGTAGGTTTGGGGATACCGCGTGGCGCGAATGGTGGAGAGGTTGATCCAGGCCTGCGCCGACGTCGAATCGAGCCGCAGCGCGGTCTGCGTCTCGCGCTCCCCGCGCGCGAAGATCGAGTCCGGCGGCATGCCGGCGACGACGTAGCGCTGCACGCCGCTGATGTTGCCCACCGCGCCGAGTTGCGCGTGGGCGTCCGCGAACGACGGGTCGAGAGTCACGGCGGCGCTGAACTCGGTCCAGGCTTCAGTCATCGCCTCGAGCGATCGCTTCCGGAGCTGGAAGACGCCGCGCAGGTAGTGATCGTAGGCGGCGGGATTGCTGGTCTGGGAGCGGCTCAGGCGGGCGCGCTCGGCGGGCGCCAGGCGGCCCGCGATCGCCAGGGCGATCGCTTCGGAGACTTCCTCCTCCACGCGCAGGACGTCCTGCGCGAGGCGATCGTACTGGTCACCCCAGACGCGCTCGCCCGTCGCCGCGCGAGCCAGCTCGACGGAGACCCGCACCCGCGCGCCGCCCCGCCGCACGCTGCCGGTGACAAGGTAGGTGACGTTCAGCGCGCGACCGATCACCTGTGGTGACTGCATGCCGGCATGGAAGTTCCTTGCCGCCGATTCAGATCGCACACTCATGCGGCTCAGGCGGCCCAGCCTGGTGGTCAGCGCGTCCGAGATTCCCTCCGCCAGGTACACGTCGTCGCTGTCGCGCGAGCGACTCTCGAAGATCAGCACCGCGACGCTGGGTGGCGGGCTCGCCACCCGGTCGACCCGGCAGGGGGGCGGGTTGCCGTCGGGGCACTGGGCGGCCAGGGGGTGCGCGGCGAGGGTCGCGGCCACCGCGAGCACCCTGACGGTCCGGCCCCTCATCCCGCCACCTCCACCACCGCCTTCGCCACCGTGGTCACGACCTTTCCCATGAACGCGAAGTCGAGCGTGTCGGGGGTGTCGGTCGCCTTGTGGTAGTGCGGATTCCGGAGGTCCGCGGTGTCGGTGACCATCAGCGAAGGATAGTCCACGTCCCAGAACCGTGCGTTGTCGCTGCGTCGGGTGTCGGGCACCGCGAAGCCCTTGAGCGGCACACCGAGGGTGACGAGGGGCATCACGCCCGCCGCGGCGCGCTCCATCGCCAGGAGCAGGTGCGCCGAATTGGAGTCGCCGACGGCGGCGAGGAAGTTGCCGACGTCGGGCACCTTCTTGAGCAGCCGCACCGGCGCGGGGACCCTCTGCTCGGGACCGGTGAAGCCCACCATCTCGAGCACCAAGGCGCCGGCGACCTGGGCTACCTGGTTGGTCAGCCAGCGCACGTAAGCCTTGCTCCCGATCCGGTAGGAGGGCGGCAGCCACAGCTGGATCTCCTCCAGATTGAAGCCGACGAAATGCACCGTTGCCGCCGGCGTGAAATCGCGCAACAGCCGAGCCGTCTCCAGCAGCGCCGCGACGCCGCTCGCGTTGTCGTCGGCCCCCGGCGTGTGCGGCGTCGAATCGAAGTGCGCGCCGACCACGACCCAGGGCCGCGACGGGTCCGTACCCGCGCGCACGCCGACCACGTTGTCGAAGGGCTCGCCCCGCCATTGGAAGGTCTGCCGCTCTACGGCCAGACCCGTCGCGGCCAGCTCGGCATCGACGAAGTCCGCGACCGCCGTCAGGGCGTCGGGGTCGGCGAGCGGGTGGCGGATCACCGACAAGCGTCGCACGTCGCGTTCGAGGCGCGTGACATCTGGCACGAAGACATCCGGCACTGTCATTTTGATGCACCCAACATGCCCCTCGTCCTCGCCCTCGATCAAGGCACCACCGGCTCCACGGCGCTCGTCCTGGACGCGGACGGCCACATCCTCGGCCGGGGGTACCGCGAGCTGCCTCAGTATTTCCCGGTGCCCGGCTGGGTCGAGCACGAGCCGGACGAGATCTGGCGGACCGCCCTGGCCGCCGCGCGCGAGGCGCTGGGCACCGCCCGGGTCAGCCGGCGCGACGTCACCGCCATCGGCATCACCAACCAGCGCGAGACCACGGTCCTTTGGGACCGCGCCAGCGGCGAGCCCTTGCACCGTGCCATCGTCTGGCAGGACCGGCGCACCAGCGAGCGCTGCCGGCGGCTCGACCCAGCCCTGATCGCGGACCGCACCGGGCTGGTGCCCGACCCCTACTTCTCCGCGACCAAGGTCGAGTGGCTGCTCCAGACCCTGGGCCACCCGAAGGGCGCCGCCTTCGGCACGGTGGACAGCTGGCTGGTCCACAAGCTGACCAAGGGCCGCGCGCATGTCACCGACCCGACCAACGCCTCCCGCACCATGCTCTTCAACATCGATCGCCGCGCCTGGGACGACGAGCTGCTGGCGCTCTTCGGTGTCCCGCGCGAGATCCTGCCCGACGTCAAGCCGTCGTCGGGCGTCTTCGGCATGGCCGACGCCGAATGGTTCGGACACGAAATCCCGATCGCGGGCATCGCGGGTGACCAACAGGCGGCGCTCTTCGGCCAGGGGTGCTTCGCCCCCGGCACCGCGAAGAACACCTACGGCACCGGCGCCTTTCTCCTGCTCAACACCGGCGAGGAGCGGGTACGCAGCGGGAGCGGCCTGCTGACGACCATCGGCTGCGACGCCAAGGGCGCGCCCGCCTTCGCGCTCGAGGGCTCGGTGTTCATCGCGGGTGCGGCGATCCAGTGGCTCCGCGACGGCCTTGGCCTCATCGCCCAGGCGAAGGAAACCGAGGCGCTCGCCCGCAGCGTCGCGGACGCGGGCGGCGTCGTCTTCGTTCCCGCGCTCACCGGCCTCGGCGCGCCGCACTGGGAGGCCGAAGCCCGCGGCGCGATCTTCGGCCTCACGCGTGGCACGACCAGGGCGCACCTGGTCCGCGCGGCACTCGCGGCGATGGCGTTCTCGACCAGGGAAGTGCTGGGGGCCATGACCGCCGACTCGGGGCTCCCCCTCGCCGATCTCAAGGTGGACGGTGGCGCGACGGCCAACGATTGGCTGATGCAGTTCCAGGCGGACCTCCTGGGCGTGCCGCTTCGGCGCCCCGATCAGCTGGAAAGCACGGCGCTGGGCGCCGCGGGACTGGCCGGCCTGGCGACGGGGGTGTGGAAGTCCGCCGAGGCATTCGTGGGAGCGCGGCACTACGACGAGTTCCAGCCCGGCCGGCCCCCGGAGGCGGAATGGAGCCAGTGGCGCCGCGCTGTCCGGGCCACCCTGTCGTGGGCGCGGGACCGCGGCTGAGACAGTTTGTCCCGGGCAGTGTATCATTCCTTCATGGCGGGTACGGCATTCCTCTTGCGACTCTCTGGGCAGGCGTATCTTTGTTCGCTGTGTACGGTTGGGCGTCCACGGCCGGCAGCTCACGGTCGACAGGCAGGCTTCCCGGGGGCACCATGAAGGCCCAGACCAAGTTCCTCGTCGGTGGCGCGTTGATCCTCGTGTCGGTCGGCTATCTGATGGCCTCCGGGATCAAGGAAACGGGCGTCTACTACCTGACACCCACCGAGCTGTCGCAGAAGGTGCGCAGCGACCGGACCATCTACGACGTCGGCCTCAAGATCGGCGCGAAGGTCGTGAAGGGCTCGGTCACGCGCGACGTCGCCTCGCAGACGATCACCTTCCGGGTGACCGACGGGACGGCGAGCTACCCGGTGGTCTACCGCGGTCTGGCGCCCGACACCTTCACCGATGAAGCGGATGTCGTGGTGGAGGGACGGCTCCAGCGTGACGGCACCTTCCGGGCGACCACGCTGCTGGCGAAGTGCGGCTCGCGCTACGAGAACGCCCCGACGCAACAGCGGAGCGCGTGACGGCAGACATCGGCTATATCGCACTCTGGATCGCGCTCCTCATCGGTGTCTGGGGGAGCGCGGTCGCGTTTCTTGGCGGCTGGCGGCAGCGGCCCGAGCTGGCGGCGAGCGCCGAGCGCTCGGTGTACGTGCTCTGGGGGCTGCTCTTCGTCGCCTCCTGCGCGCTCATGCGCGCCCTCCTCACCCACGACTTCTCGATCGAGTACGTCGCCGGGTACACCAGCCGCAACCTGCCGGTCTACTACACCTGGTCGGCGTTCTACGCGGGGCAGAAGGGGTCGCTGCTCTTCTGGGCGATCGTGGTCAGCACCTGGGGCTCGCTCGCGCTGCTCTTCAACCGGGGCAAGTACCGCGAGCTGATGCCGTACGTGGCGGGCGTGGTCTGCCTGGTGGTGACCTTCTTCACCGCGGTCATGGTCTTCGCCGCGAACCCCTTCCACCGCCTGGGCTTCATCCCGCCCGACGGCAACGGACTCAATCCCCAGCTCCAGAACCCGGGGATGACCATCCATCCCCCGATGCTCTACCTGGGCTACACCAGCATCACCATCCCCTTCGCCTTCGCCGTCGGCGCGCTGATCTCGGGCAAGCTCGACACCGGCTGGATCCACGCGATCCGGCGCTGGACGCTGCTCTCGTGGCTCTTCCTGTCGGCGGGCATCGTGCTGGGGATGTGGTGGGCCTACGTCGAGCTCGGGTGGGGCGGCTACTGGGCGTGGGACCCGGTCGAGAACGCGTCGCTCCTGCCGTGGCTGACCATGACGGCGTTCCTCCACTCGGTGATGATCCAGGAGAAGCGCGGGATGCTGAAGAAGTGGAACCTGGGCCTGATCGTGGGCTCGTTCCTGCTGTCGATCTTCGGCACCTTCATCACGCGCTCCGGCGTCATCGCCAGCGTCCACAGCTTCGCGCAGTCGAACGTCGGCTGGTTCTTCCTCATCTTCCTGGTGTTCGCGGCGGTGGGTGGCTTCGCGCTCCTCGCCTGGCGCTGGCCCCGGCTCGAGGCGGAGGCGAAGCTCGAGAGCATGGTGAGCCGCGAGGCCGCCTTCCTGTTCAACAACCTGATCTTCCTGGTGATCGCCTTCTCGGTCCTCTGGGGCACGCTCTTCCCGATCCTCTCGGAGTGGATCAAGGGCACCAAGGTCACCGTCGGCCCGCCGTTCTTCAACCAGGTGAACATCCCGCTCGGCCTGCTGCTGCTGCTGCTGACGGGCATCGGGCCGCTCATCGCCTGGCGGCACGCCTCGACCGCCAATCTCCGGCGCCAGTTCCTGGTCCCGGTCGCGGCCACGCTGCTCACGGCGGTCGCGCTGGTCGCAGTGCGGATGTCGGACGGCTTCGCGATCATCGCCTTCGCCCTCGGGGCGTTCGTCGTCACCACCGTCCTCCAGGAGTTCGTGCGCGGCACCGGCGCGCGGCACCGGCTGCACCAGGAGTCGTACCCGGTCGCCTTCGTGCGGCTGATCGGCCGCAACCGGCGCCGCTACGGCGGCTACATCGTCCACCTCGGCATGGTGATGCTGTTCGCCGGCTTCGCGGGCCTCGCCTTCAAGAGCGACACCGAGGCGACCCTCAGGCCCGGCCAGTCGGTGGAAGTGAAGTCGCCCTACGGCCACACCTATCGTTTCGTGCATGAGGGCGTCTCCCAGTACGATCAGCTCAACCGCCTGGTCACCGCGGCCACGATGTCGCTGTACCGCGACGACCGGTTCCTGGGCGTGATGAAGAGCGAGAAGCGGCAGCACATCAACGCCCTCGGCCGATTCACTTTCGAGCCGAGCACCGAGGTGGCCATCCGCAGCGACCTGCGCGAGGACGTGTACGTCGTGTTCGCGGGGTCGGTGCAGGGCACCGAGGAGGCTGTCTACCGCATCACGCTGAACCCGCTGGTCTGGTGGGTGTGGTACGGCGGCATGGTCCTCGTGGTCGGGGGCCTCGTGGCGATGTGGCCCGGCGGCGCACCGACGCCGGCGAGCCGTCGCCGCGCCGAGCCCGCGGGATACGTGGCCCAAGTGACGTCGTGACGGGAAGTCGGGAAGTGGGGCGGTGGGGAAGGAGCGCGGTGCTGCTGCTGGCGTTCACGGCCCTGGGCCGCCCGGCCTCCGCTTCGCCACCTCCCCACACGCCCGTTTCCCGACCAGCCCAGGACACCGTCAATCGCCTGATGTCCCCCGGCATCGTGCAGGAGCGCCCGCGCACGACGGCGCGCGACGATGCCGCGATCGTCCAGGCCATCGAGCACAAGATCAAGTGCACCTGCGGCTGCGGGCTCGATGTCTTCACCTGCCGGACCACCGACTTCACCTGCACGACCTCGCCCGCCATGCACCGCGCGGTGCTGGCCCGGCTCGATTCCGCGATGACGGCCGAGCAGGTGGTGTCCGCCTTCGAAGGCCAGTACGGCCAGTCCATCCTGATGCAGCCGCCCCGGCGCGGGTTCAACTGGGCCGCCTACGTCATGCCCTTCGCCGCCCTGGTGGCGGGGCTGGCGCTCCTGTCCTGGCTGATGCGCCGCTGGGTCCGCTCTCCCCGGCCCGGTGATCGGGCGGTCGGCGAGACCCCGGCCGCGGACCTGGGAACCCCGTCCGCCGACGCTGAGCTGCAGCGCCTCCAGCGCGAGCTCGAGGGCTTCGAGGCGTAATGGGGGCGATCGTCGGGGTCGTGCTGGCGCTGGCCGCGGTGCTGCTGGTGCTGGAGCCGGTGCTCCGGGCGAGCACCGGGCGGGCGGTCGCGGTCCCCACGCCGCTCTTCTCCGACAGCGACGACGAGGACGATCCCGCGCTGGCGCGGCGCGACCGCGCCCTGGCGGCCCTCAAGGAGATCGATTTCGACCGCGCGACGGGCAAGCTCTCCGATGCCGACTACGAGCGGATGAAGGCCCAGTTCACGCTCGAGGCGCTCGAGGCGCTCCGGGCCGCCGACACGGCAGCCGAGGTGGCGGCGCTGCCGCCCGCTGCCCCCCGCGCCGATTCCCGCGTACCCGATCACATCGAGGCCCTCATCGCCTCGGCGCGCGGGCCGGCCGCCGCGAAAAGCCGTTTCTGCGTGGAATGCGGGGCGCCGCTCGCCGGGCGCGAGAAGTTCTGCCTCGAGTGTGGCAGCTCGGTCGGCGCCGGCACACCCTAGCGTTTTCGCCGGACCGGCTGCAAGATATCCGCGCTCGCGCGCTATCCCCGAGTGTTTCCGGCTGACCAACCGTTCCCCCAGACGCAGGACCTCTCATGAGCCGACGCCCGTTGGTCCCCTTGTTTGCTTGCCTTCTCTCCCTGGCGACGATCGCCGCGGCCCAGCAACCGGCGAACCCACCGCAAGGTGATGCCACCGCGACGCCCCCGGGCGGCGCCCGGCCACAGGAACCAGTGGGCCCACGCCCCTACCGCCAGGTGATCACCGCCCAGGCGGTCACCGACTCGGGCGTCTTCATCGTGCACCGGATCGGTGAGAAGCTGTTTTACGAGATCCCGCGCAACATGTTCGGCCGCGAGTTCCTGTTCGTGGCCGACCAGCGCGGCACGATCCGCGGCCTGCGCTACGCGGGCGAGGAAGTCGCGAACCGCATCGTGAAATGGGAGCGGATGGGGAACCGGGTGTTCTTCCGGGTCGTCTCCTACGCCATGCGCGCCGACAGTACCGCGCCGGTGGCGCGTGCCGTGGCCGCGTCGAACGTCGCGCCGATCATCGCCGGCTTCGATGTCGCCGCCTGGAGCCCCGACGACAGCAACGCCGTGATCGAGGCGACGAAGCTGTTCACCACCGACATCCAGGAGCTCGGGGTGCGGGCCGAGGGTGTGCGGGTGCGCAGGCTTGACCCGACCCGCTCCGTGGTCGAGCGGGCGCGCAGCTTCCCGCGCAACATCGAGGTCAGCGCCCTGCAGACCTTCGAGGTGGACTCGGTGCCGGGCGCCTTCGGCCGAGGCGTCAACAGCCTCACCATGAACATGAATTACTCGATGGTGCTGCTCCCCGACCACCCGATGATGGCCCGGCTGTGCGACGACCGCATCGGGTTCTTCAACCTCTCGTTCGAGGACTACGACCGCGACCGCGTCAACGACGCCCAGCGGTGCTACATCGCGCGGTACCGGCTGGAGGCCCAGAACCCCAGTGCGGCGGTCTCCGACCCGATCGAGCCGATCACCTGGTACATCGACCCGGCGACGCCCGCCAAGTGGGTGCCCTGGCTGATCAAGGGCGTGGAGATGTGGGAGCCGGTGTTCCGCGCCGCGGGCTTCTCGCACGCGATCCGGGCCTTGCCGGCGCCGGTGAACGACCCCGACTTCGACGTGGACGACGCCCGCTACACCGTCATCCGCTGGCTGCCGTCCACCACCCAGAACGCTTACGGGCCGCACATCAGCGATCCCCGCAGCGGCGAGATCCTCCAGGCCAACATCGGCTTCTACCACAACATCACGAGCCTGGTGGAGAACTGGTACTGGACCCAGGCCGGCGCCACCGATCCCCGCGCCGCCATCCTGCCGCTCCCCGACTCCATGATGGGACTGATGGTCGCCTTCGTCGCCGCGCACGAAGTCGGCCACAGCATCGGCCTGCGGCACAACATGATCGCGTCGTCGTCCTACCCGGTGGACTCGCTGCGCAGCCGGAGCTTCACCTGCGGCCGCGGCAACACCAGTCCGTCGATCATGGACTACGCGCGCTACAACTACGTCGCCCAGCCGGGCGACAATGCGTGCCTGATGCAGGGCTTCGGCGCCGCCGACTACTTCATGATCGACTGGGGGTACCGCCGCGTTCCGGGCGCCACGACCCCCGACGCCGAGCGTCCCCTGCTGGATTCGCTCGCACGCCTCCAGGACACCCATCCCGAGGTGCGCTGGATCGGCGACGGCGACGCCGTGGATCCGCGCATCGTCACCGAGGCCCTCGGCGACGACGCGGTGCGGGCGACGGGATTCGGCTTGCAGAACATCAAGCGGCTCGCGCCGATGCTGATCCCGGCGGCGACCACCGACCGGCTCGACAACTTCGACCGGCTCAACGACCTCTACGGAAGCCTCATCGCCCAGTGGGCCCGCGAAATGGGTCACGTCGCCGTGGTGGTCGGCGGCGTCAACCAGGAAACCAAGTACGCCAGCCAGCAGGGCCGGGTCTACACGCCGGTACCGCGCGAGAAGCAGGCGCAGGCGGTGCGGTTCCTCCTCGAGAACGCCTTCACGACGCCGACCTACTTCCTCGACCCCGAGGTGCTCCGCCGCATCGAGCCGAGCGGGAGCGTCGACCGGATCCGGACGCGCCAGAACGCACTGCTCAACACGCTGCTCCAGGACGCCCGCCTTTCGCGCCTGGCCGAGCAGGCGGCGTTGCCGGGGTCGGGTCCCGCGCCCTACGCCATGGGTGACCTTTTCGGCGACCTGCGGCGCGGTCTCTTCAGCGAAGCCGCGGCCGTGCGCCCGAGCACCGACGGCTACCGCCGGAACATCCAGCGCGCCTTCGTGGACGCCATGGACCGGTTGATCAACACGCCCCTCACGCCGACGTTGCCACCGGGGTTCCCCGCGGCCAATGCGCCGGCACCCCGGCCGGCCGACGCACGGGCCCTGGCGCGCGCCGAGCTGAACGCGCTCGACAGCCAGCTGCGCATCGCCCTCGCCCGGACCTCGGACCGCGACACGCGGGCCCACTTCGAGGACCTGCGCGCGCGCATCGACCGGATCCTGAACCCGCCGCGCTGATGGGCCTCTCCGGCCCGGCGGAGCAGTGACGAAACGGGGGCGCCGATGTTCTGGCACCCCCGTTTGCTATGTCCTGGTTCGCATCGGGCGCCGCACTCGGCGCCCCCCCGCGTGAAGTCCTAGCTCAAGAGGCCGATGTAGCAGCCCGCGGCGAGCGCGATCATCTCGCCCACCATCACCGCGGCCAGCTTCGCCTTCGCCCGGCGGCGGTGCTTGGCCGCGCTGTCGGCGAGGAACCTGGCGAGGTGACGCTCGTGCAGCGTGCCCGCGACCTTGGGCATGCCCCCGGTCAGCGCGGCGGCGGCGAGGCACGCGGCGGCCATGTCCACCTGGTCCTGCCAGCCGTTGCCGTACGCGCCATGGCTGCTCGTGTCGCTGGCGCCTTCGTACCGGATGAGTCCGCGGGTTGCCGTCGTCATGATTGCTCCCAATTCGCGCTGTTCGTGTGCACGGGCCGCCGACCGCCGGCGGATCTCCCTGGTCGTGCGCAAGCAATCTGCCATTGCCGCCCCGGACGCCCTATCGGTGTCCATCCACCGCCGGAGTGCGTCTGGGACGGCGCCTTGTCAGGGAAGTCCTACGCGCACGAGGGGCTGCCGGCGAGCACGTCCTCGACCGCGGCGACCAGCTCGCCCGGCCCGAACGGCTTCGCCACCGTCCGCTCCGCCCCGGCGCTGCGCGCCTGGGCGAGCAGGTCGTTCGCCGTCCCGGTGACGCCACCGCCGGTCATGGCGATGACGTGCCGGCACGTCCTGCGATCGCCGAGCCGCCGCACCAGCTCGACGCCATTCATGCCGGGCATGTAGATGTCGGTGATCACGACGTCCACCGGCACGTAGGACAGCATGTGGAGCGCGGTCTTCGGGTTGTTGCTCTCCCACACTTCATGGCCCGCGCGCTGCAGCGTGCGCAGCATGCCCCGGAGCACCAGGCCGTCGTCGTCGACTACCAGAACGCGTGCCATCAGTTCAAGCCTCCGTCGCTGACCATGTTGGTGAATTCCTCGAAGATGGTGGGATCCCACCAGCCGCGCCGAACCTCGGTCTCCATGACCGCCAGTGCTTCCGCCTCGCTGAGCGCGGCCTTGTAGGGGCGACTCATGTTCAGCGCGTCGAACACGTCAACGACTTGCAGCACGCGCGCCGTGATCGGGATCTCATGACCCCTCAGGCCGTCGGGGTACCCGCTCCCGTCCATCCGCTCGTGATGATGGCGGATGATCGGCAGGACATCCCGGAACGACTGCAGCGGCGCGCAGATGCGGGCGCCTTCCGCGGCGTGGCGACGCATGACCGTCCATTCATCGTCGGTAAGCGGCCCGCGCTTGAGCAGCACCGCGTCGGGCACCACGACCTTGCCGATGTCGTGCACGATACCCGCCTGTTGCAGCGCGATCTGCGACGCCCGCGGCAGCCGCAGCCGCTTGCCGAGACGCTCGCCCAGCACCGACAGGCGGTTGCAATGGCCCACGGTGTCGGTGTCGCGGCCCTCGACGATGCGCGCCAGCGTGAAGAGAATCGCCTCGGGGGCCTCCATCCCATCGGTGATGCGCTTGAGGCGCACCGCCCCGCGCACCCGGGCTACGAGCTCCGAGGTGGCGGCCGGCTTGGTGAAGAAGTCGTCGGCGCCGGCCTCCGCGCCGCGCAGGCGGTATTCAGCGGTATCCAGCGCGGTCACGAGAACGACGGGCACCAGCGCTGACGCGGTGTTCTGCTTGATGCGGCGGCAGACCTCGAAGCCGTCACAGCCCGGCATCTGGACGTCGAGCAGGACGAGGTCGGGCCGCTCGGTGCCGCACGCGGCCAGGGCCTCGGTGCCGCTCGCCGCCTCGATCACGGCGAAGCCATGACGGGCGAGCAGGCGGGCCATCGAACCGCGAACCATGGAATTGTCGTCGACCATGAGGATGCGATACGGCTCGGGGTCCCCCGTCCTGCGCTGGGCCGTTCCCCAGGGCCGCACAGCCTCGAGCGTGGCAGGCGTTGGGAACGGCCCGATGTTGACAGCGGTCATCTGGTTCATGGAGTCTCCCCGTCGTCGGTGGCATTCCAGTGCGGCCTGCCATTCCTCGACGAGAACAAGATCGCCCCTCGAAAGGGGCCGGGCGATCAGGGATTGGGGTCTCCCCGGGGGCGTCTCACGGCGTACACGGTGTCAGGGTCAGCGCCCTCTCGCGTGAGGGAAACCGCACAGATCGGGCTATATTGGAGGCGTTGCCCCAGCCCGGCCCCCGGCCGGGTTGGCGGCCTTGTGGACGAGCCCCGCCGCGGAGGGCCGAGACGTGATCCGAGTCCTGATAGCCGATGACCATCCCATCTTCCGTGAAGGCGTGCGCCGAATTCTGGAGCGAACGCCTGAAATGACGGTGGTTGGCGAGATCGACGATGGCGACCGGGTGCTGGAGGCGGCGAGGGACGGGAAGGCCGACGTCGTGCTCCTCGACATCTCGATGCCCGGCCCGGGACACCTCGAGGTGCTGCGCGGCCTGAAGGAGCAGCTCCCCCGCGCGCGCGTGCTCATGTTCAGTGCCCACGACGAGGCGGAGTATGCGATCCCGGCGCTCCGCAGCGGGGCCGCCGGCTACCTGATGAAGAGCTTCACGGCGGCGGAGCTGGTGGAGGCCGTTCGGCGCGTCCACATGGGCCGGCGCTACGTCTCGGCGAGCCTGGGAGAGCAGCTGGCGTCGGGCCTGGACACCGACACCGATGTCGCGCCACACCTGACGCTCTCGGCGCGCGAGCTCGAGGTCCTGACGATGATCGCGCGGGGCATGAGCCTCAAGGAGATCGCCGCACGCCTCGAGATCAACCCCAAGACGGTCAGCAGCTATCGGGCGCGCATTCTCGAGAAGTTCCGTGTCAAGACCAATGCCGACCTGGTGCGGTATGCGCTGGCCCACGACCTGACCGACAAGTAGAGGCGTTCTACCGCATCGCGATCGAGGTCACCGGCGCCGATGGCTCGCGCAGCGCCGTCAGTAGCACCCGCACCGGCCTCGGTGCGCCGGAAGCCGACCAGACCGTTGCCCGCAGGCTCGCCGCCAGGCGCAGCGTCTCGCCCGTCTCCATGTCCCGCACCAGCTCGCCCGTCAGGGAGGCGCTGACCCGCCCGCCGTCCTGCTGCGCGCGCGGCGTGGTCGTACCCGCGTCGATGGCGATGAACGCCAGACGCCGGTGCCCCGCCGTGACGATGCGGGTGAGCCGGTAGGTCGCGGCCACACGAAGATCCTCGCCGCCGGCGCCCGGGATGTTCAGCGGCACCGAATCGCGCCACGCGTCGCCGACGGTGACGGCGCGGGAGGGCAGCGGTGCGGCGGCCGCGAGCGGCCCGAAGCCGGTGCCCCGCTCGAGCAACCCCTGCAGTTCGCCCGGTACGGGCCCATCGGCCTCCACCCCTCGGCGCGTCACGTGCGACAGCGAATCGGTCTCCGTCACGGCGCGCAGCGAGCCCGCGGCGGACTGCATCTGGCGACGCAACGCGAGTCCGTCGGCGCCCAGCGCATCAAGCAGGGGCATGTTCAGGATCACCGAATCGTATGCCTGGAGAGTCGTCACGCCGCCGTCGGGCCTCCGCGAGGCGCGCTCGGAGGTGACGAACGTCATGCCGGCCATCGGCCGTTCGGCGGCCCCGCGCATCGATACGGGGGGTTGCATCCAGAGCACGGCGTCGTACCGGAACCGCTCGGTGGCGGTGCCGGTCCGGGCCCGCAGCGTGAGCGGATCGCCGGCCGGCGCCGCGCCGTGGAGGCGAAGCGCGTCCCCGCCCTCGGCGGCGCCCAGGGCCGAGCGGGCCCGGGCGACGGCGGGCTGCAGGTCGCTCTCGCCATTCGCCCAGAGGTCCACAACTCGCTGGAAGGCCTGCACGGCCAGCGTTTGCCGGCCGAGCGCCTGCGCGAGGTCGCCCATCAGCAGCCAGGTTCGTCCGAGCAGCCAGCCGTTCAGGACCGCGCCCCAGGAGACGCCGCACTCCATGCGCTCCCACGATGCGTCGAAGGCCGCCAGGCGCGTCAGCGCCGCGGCCGAGTCGCCGAGAAAGAGGTCGGCCTGGGCGAGCGCCAGCGGTGGCGGCAGGTTGCGAATGGCGAGTCGGCCGCGGGCCGCGTCGATCGAGTCGCGCGTGGCGCGCACGCCGGCGGTGTCGCGGGCGGCTTCGTAGACCAGCAGCAGGATACCGAGGTCGGTCGTCGTGGCGGTCAGGGCCGGGCCGGTGCCGCGCATCTCGTAGCCCAGCTCGGTGATGGCGCGCAGCGCGCTGCCGGAGCCGAGGCGGCGGTTCTGAAGCTGGTACTCGAGGTCTTCGATGCCGTCCGGGATGGTGCCCGCGGCGAGTCGCATGAGGGCCGATGTCGTGCCCGGCGCCGGATCGATGGTGGCCTGCGCCTGAAGGGGTTGCCAGGCGGCCATCGCGGTCACGAGCGCGGCGGCGAGCCCGGAAAGGGCGCGCCCGCGGCCTCGAGACGACCCGTACACCAGCGGCATGACAGCCTCCCCGTCGGGTGAGAAGCCGGCGCGATGGGCTGCGTCCGGCCAACGGGGAGAAGGCTAGGAGCTGAGGGACTGGGCCCCTATCGCCATGGACCGTGGTGCGTTGCGCGGTTTCGGAGCGCCACGCGCGGGCAGGGTCCGGGGCGCAGTGAGGGAATCCCGACGGGTGACGCGGCCTTTCCGCACGGGGGGGCGCGGCATCCACCGATGATACGGGACGTCGGCGGCAGGCATCCTTGTGGTGTCGGCGGAACGCGGCCATCGCGGTCGCGACCCAATCACAGTGAGGAGCACATGAGCGAGTCACACATGGAGTTGAGGCCGGCCCTGACGTCTGCGATGCGCAGGCCCGCCGCCACGTCCGCGGTCGCGGCCCGACCGGCCTCCGGCGCGGCGATGCCGCGGGTTCTCGTGGTGGACGACAATGCGCAGGTGCGCTCGGCGGTCACCCGCTTCCTGCGGATGCAGGCGCTCCAGGTGGACGTGGCGGCCGATGGACGGGCGGCGCTGGCCGCACTCCAGGCCCAGCCCGCGGACTTCATTCTTCTGGACGTGGACATGCCGGGGATGGACGGCTTCGAGGTGTGCCGGCGGATCAAGGCGAACCCCGCCAACGCCTTCACACCGGTCATCATGCTCACGGCGCTCGACTCGAGCGACGACCGGATCCGCGGCGCCGAAGCGGGCGCCGACGGCTACCTCACGAAGCCCGTTCCGCCGGCCGAGCTGATTGCGCGCGTGAAGGCGGGCCTGCGGCAGCGCGAGATGGTAATGACGGCGATTCGCGTCGCCTGCGCCGCGGTAGCCGGCCAGCAGGCGGCAGTCGCCGAAGTCGCGTAGGAGCTAGAACTCGTAGTCTTCGATCCGCCGCAGCGCGATCCGCAGCGGGATGACGGTCGCACCGAGGCAGACCGCGGCGGCGAGTGCGAAGGCGCCCACCATCAGCGGCGTCACGGTGAGCGGCTCGTGGTCGAAGGCCGCGCGCAGGTAGCGATAGACCGGTATCGACTCGATCACGATCACCACCGACAGCAGCGCAATCGTCGCCATCATGAATACCAGCCCGCCGAAACTGGTCGGGATCTGGGCCGCATTCTCCGTTTCGAACTGCGGGTAGAGCGCCCCGAAGGCCAGCGCCATCGCACTGATGGCGAAGGTGAGCAGCAGGATCGTCCCGACCCCCACCGCCATCATGAACGGCGTCGCCCGCAGGAGGACGTTGGTCAGGACCGTGATGGCCAGTGCCAGGATCAGCAGCGGAATGGTCCCGATCCAGTACTTGGCCCACAGCATGGCCCGCATCTCGAGCGGTGAGCTGCGCAGCAGCCACATCTGCCGCCCCTCGAGGCTCACCGCCGGGAAGATGAACCGCGCGGCGATCGAAGCGAGCACGAACCCCGCCAGACCGAGATTCAGGAATGACACCACGCTGACCAGGAAGAACGGCACCTGTTCGCCGCGGAACAGCGGCAGCGACTTGATGTTGAAGAGGTAGACCACCAGCAGCGCCGCGAGCAGAATGAGCTGGCTCCATTGGGTGGTGTCGCGGAAGAAGAGCCGCAGGTCCTTCAGGATGAACTCGCGTCGCGAGGGGCCGAGCGGCCGCAGGACACGGCCCAGGCTCCAGTCCCACAGCCCGCCCTTCACGAACCGCTCCGCTCCCTCCTGGGCCTTGGTGAACCCGGTGTGATAGGCCCGGGCGTGCAGCCAGGCGCCGCCCGCCACGAAGAGCGCGGCGGTGGTCCAGAGCAGGTAGAGCGACAGCCAGTCGGGGTGCCCGGTCAGGTGTCCCATCACCGCCCTCGTCACCCATTCGGAAGGGAGCAGGGGCGAGGTCGGCGCCTTCAGCGCGGCCATGAAGTCGAGCAGCGTCTGGAAGCCTTCGGGGCGGGCCAGCCGTTCGGGCCGGATGATCCGGAAGAGCAGGATGATGCCCGCGCCCGCGCCGAGGGCGATGATCGAGAGGAGGTCGCGGGTGCGCCGGGCGGGGAAGACGTTCACCAGGATCATGGTCACGGCGCTGCCGACCACCGCCGGCAGGATGAGATACGGCAGCAAGGTGGCGGCGCTGATCAGCGGGAAGAGCCAGCCGCCCCGGTAGACGATGCCGTACGCCGCGAAGATCGGCACCGACATGAGCGCCACCATCCACGACGAGTTGATCAGCGTCTCCAGCAGCTTCGCGAGGTAGATCCGCAGTCCATCCACCGGCGAGGACACCAGCAGGTCGAGGTCCTTGGCCAGGAAGAAGGAGCTCAGGGCGGTGATCACGTTCGAGAGCAGCAGGACCGACG
Source organism: Gemmatimonadota bacterium (assembly GCA_041476105.1). Classification (GTDB taxonomy): domain Bacteria; phylum Gemmatimonadota; class Gemmatimonadetes; order Gemmatimonadales; family JACORV01; genus DASXPG01. The sequence goes on along the minus strand of JBGOSS010000017.1, from coordinate 44,964 downwards.
CGAAGCTCAGGAGGGCCAGGCCGAGCATCTTGCCGGCGAGGAGCGATCCGATTTCCTCGATGCCCTTGAAGTACCGGAGCATCTTGAAGCAGAGCCCGAACACGAAGGCCCAGAAGAGCAGGCCGACCGTGCCCAGGACGATGGCCTTGCCGCGGCCGCCCTCGTCGCGCTCCTGCCGCATGCGCGTCAGGACGGTGCGCCACTTGGGAATGAGCACGTGCGCCAGCGACGGTTGCGCCCCGCGGTCCGCCGCCGTCATGCCTCGAGGACCGCCTTCAGCTCCTTCGCCGCCGCGCCGCCGGTCAGGCGCATGAAGAGGTCTTCGAGCGCGCCGACCTCGTGCTGCTTGCGCAGCTCGTCCATCGAGCCGTGCGCCACGATCTTGCCGCCCTGGATGATCGCGATCCGGTCGCAGAGCGCCTCGGCGATCTCCAGGGTGTGGGTGCTCATCAGGATGGTGCCGCCGCGGTGGGTGAACTCGCGAAACAGATCCTTGAGGAGCCGCGCGGCGCGCGGGTCGAGGCCCACCATCGGCTCGTCCACCACGATCAGCTCGGGGCGATGGATCAGGGCGCTCGAGATGATCAGTTTCTGCCGCATGCCATGGGAGTAGGATTCGACCAGCTCGTTCTTCCAGGAGGAAAGCTCGAAGATCTCGAGCAGCTCGTCGATGCGCCGCTCGACCACCTGGCCTTCCTGCCCGTACAGCCCGGCGACGAACCGCAGGAACTCCGCCCCGGTCAGCTTGTCGTAGACGAACGGCCGGTCAGGGATGAAGCCGAGCCTCGCCTTGGCGCCGATCGGGTCGGTGGCCACATTGTGCCCGCCGATACGGACCGTGCCCGACGTCGGCCGCAGGATGCCGGCGATCATGCGGAGCGTCGTCGTCTTCCCGGCGCCGTTGGGCCCCAGGAAGCCGTGCAGCGTTCCCTTGGGCACGTGCAGCGAGATCGCGTCCACGGCCCGGAACGAGCCGTACAGCTTGGTGAGCTGCTCGAGCTGGATCATGCGGAGCTCGGGACCGGTCCCGGTGTGTCAGGTTGGCGCCTCATTGCGTACCCACGACGGTCACCTGGAGCCGCCCGATGAGCCGGACCAGCTCGACCTGTCTCGCCAGGCCGCCGAGGATGAACCGCAGGTGCGACGCGTCGGCCGGGAACTGCCCGAAGGTCGGGTCCACGGCCACCCACTGCCCGAGCCACACCTCGGGCCACGCGTGGTAGTAGAAATGCCCGCGCAGGTAGACCACGCCGGCCGCGGTGCGCGCCGGCAGGCCCAGGGCCCGCGCCAGGGCCACGTACAGCACGGTGTGCTCGTTGCAGTCGCCGCTCCTGGAGGTCAGCACCTGCGACGCGCTTGGCACGCTGACCGTGATCTTCTTCTCGAGCGTGGTATAGACCCAGCGGGTCAGCAGCTCGGCCACCCGCCCGGCGCGCCGCTCACGGCCCACGATGCCGCGCGCCTGCGCGACGATCAGGGGATCGTCCGACTGCACCAGCGGTTCGCTGCGCAGCGCCGCGGCGATCGCCGTGTCGACCGAGGCGGGCATCGGCAGCAGGCTGTTGAGCATCGGGGGTGGCTGGCCGCCGGGCGCGTCGCCGAACCCCCGCTCGCGGGTGACGACCAGGGTATCGCCGTCGAGCCGCTGCCGGCCGCCGCCGAGATCGAACCCGCCGAGCGACACGTTGGCGAGCCGGACGCGCAGCTCGCCGAGCGCGTCGGGATGGAGCTGCACGTTGGCGGCGATCGCCGTCGAGCTGATCACGTCGCTGCTTCCGCCCGCGGCGGCCGTCGCGCCGCGGGCCCGGTCGTGCTTCCAGTTCTCGACCGCGATCTCGAACGCCGTACGCTGCACCGTGAAGCCCACCGGCGTCGTCGCGGAGACCACGTCGCCGCGCCCGTCGATCCAGGACTCCAGCGACAGCTCGCCCATCGACTGCGCCACCTTGAAGGCGTGCACGGTGTCGAGGCGCGCCGCGACCCAGCGGCCCGCCGCCGAGTCGTACCGCGCGCTGTCGGGGTAGACCATCGTGCTCTCGGCCAGCACCCGCAGCGTGACGTCGCGCTCCTGCATGAGAATCGGGTCGAACATCCGCAGCGCGTAGGTCTTGCCCGCCTTCATCGCGCCCCCGACCGCGAGGCGCAGGTTCACCAGTTCCGAGAGGACGATCGGGTGCTCCAGCCGGATGCGCTGGTGCTGCGGAGGGCCGCCCGCCTCGATGGTCACGTCCAGCGCGGTGTCACCATCGGCGCGGCCGCTGACCCGGTAGCGGGCCGCGTCGCCGTTGAGCTGGGCCTCGAAGGTGCGCAGGTGGAGGGTGCGGGTGAGGTTCATGATGGTGACGATGCCGGTCTTCTGCACGCTGCCGAGGGCCTGGATGTCGATCACCGTGTTGCTCTGCACGGTGATGCCCTGGGGCGTGGTGTCGATGGTGCTGGTCTGGTAGCCGATCGCCCCGCCGCCCATGGTGAGCGCGTAGTAGCTGGCGCCCGGTCCCACGCGCGTGGCGGCTTCGGCGAGCAGCTCGGCGGTGGGACGGAAGTACTCGCGCTTGACCAGCAGACCGATGCCGGCCGCCCAGGCGACGACGATGACAGCGGTGAGGAAACGGCGGCTCAGGGGCTGCCCTGCCCGATGCTGTCATGCACGAGCGCGCGCTCGGTATCGCTGGCGGTCACGATCAAAACAGTAGCGGGATGGTCGGCGTTGCGCATGTGCGCCCGCACCGTGTTCAGCAGCGTGCTCACCGCCGCCTGGGGCGCGAGGTTCCCGGCGGCCGGTACCGGGCAGGCCAGCGTGGCGATCTGCCACTGGGTGCACTGCCAGAGCGCCGCCTCCATCGCACGGCGCACGGTGTCGATTGTCACCGCGTCCTCCCCGGCACCGAGCACGACGTGCACGACGAACTCCGCGGCCAGCGCGCCCGCCCCGGTCACCACCGCGGCGCCCGGCGGCAGCTCGTGCCGCAGCCGGCACTGCTCGACGAACCTCGGCCCCGCGGCCGTATCGAGGCGCCGCAGGGCCGCAGTGAGGGGTTCGAGCCGAGTGTTCGCGGGCCGCACCACCGCGTCCGCCGCGACGGACGCGAGGTCGCCCACGACCGCGAAGATCACCGCCGGCCGATTTCGCGCGACCTGCGATACATGCGCGCCGCGTCGTCGGGGCGGCCCAGCCGGTCGTAGACGATGCCGAGGCCGTACAGGGCGCGTGGGTGCTCGGGCATGAGCTCCGCCGCACGCTGATACGCGGCCATCGCGCCATACAGGTCGTCCACCTTGTTCAGCGCCTCGCCCAGGTAGAAGTGGGCGGGGCCGCGCGTCGGGTCGAGCTCGACCACCCGGCGCAGTTGCGCGACCGCCTCGCCCCACAGGCCCTTGCGGGTCATCACGACGCCGAGGTTGAAGAGTGCCTCGACGTGACCCGCGTCGATGCGCAGCACCTTCTTGAGATCCCGCTCCGCCGCCGCATAGCGTCCCATGGCGCCGAGCAGCGCCCCGCGGTTGGTGAGCAGCGTGGCGTGCTCGCCGTCCAGCTCGAGCGCGCGGTCGTACTCGACCAGCGCGCCCTGGGTGTCGCCGGCCTTCTCGTGCAGCAGGGCGAGGTTGTTCCGGGCCGAAAGGTGGTTGGCGCGCTGCGCGATGACGTCCCGGTAGATCGCCCTGGCATCGGCGGTGCGGCCCTCGTCATCGGCGTTGCGGGCCTGCTGGAACAGCTCGTCGACGGGATCGACGACCGGTTCCGGCTCCGCGACGACGTCGGCTCCGGATGCCTCGAGGACCGGGGTCTCGTCGGCGGTGCCGGTATCGGTCGGCGTGACGGTGAGCGGAAGCTCGGCCTGGACTTCCACCGGTGGCTCGGCTTCGAGCACCAGCAGGGGCCGCTCGATCGCGTCGATCGGGGCCGCCCAGACATCGCTCTCCGGGGTCTCCGTCGCGTCGGGCACACCGAAGAGGTCCTGCGGCTGGGGATCGACGGCTGCCGCGGGCGCGTCCTGGAAGCCCTGCTCGTCCTGGAAGGCCTGCGCATGCTGGAGACTCGGCGCATCCGGAAGGTCCTGCGCATCCTGGAGAACGGGTACCGCCTGCGCCTCGGGTGAGACCTGCGTGTCCGGTGCCTGGTCAGCTTCCTGCGCCCGCTGGGCGTCCTGCGCGGCCCGCTCCGCCAGCGCCGCGAGCTCGAGTTGGCTCGGGTCGTCGGAGTCGGGCGTGATCGCGTCGAATGCGGGGATCTCCTCGTCGAGGGCGATCGCCGGACCGCGGATCTCCCCCCACGGCTCCAGCCCCTCGAAGGGCAGCACCGGCGCGTCGGAGTCGGCGCTCCAGTCGCGCGTGCTGACCGGCACGTAGAACGGCGCCAGGGTCTCGCCGGTGCTCATCGCCGAGTCGATGCCATCGTCCAGACCGTCCTCCGGCGATTCGTGCCGGTTCCGCCGTCGTGACCGACCCATCTCAAGTCTCCGCGCTCAACCAGTCCAGGTAAGGCTTGTGCCCGTCCGCGATCGGCACAAGGATCAACTCGGGAACGTCGTGGGGATGCAGGGTAGGGAAGACCCGCTTCAGTTCCTCCCACCGCTCGACCCGCGTCTTCATCAGGATCAGGGCCTCGGCCGCTTCCTCGATGCCGCCCTTCCACCGGTAGATGGAAGTACCTCCCGCAATGACGGTGCCGCAGGCGATGAGGCGCCGCGTCACTAGCTCCCGGACGAGTGTGCGACCCGCATCGACGGATGGCGTGGTGCTGATCGCCATCACGTAGGCCGACGCCGATGCGTTAAGGGTCACTCGCTCAAGCAGTTGCGGGGGGAGCCAATTTGGGAATCCAGGGGTCGCGCCGCAAGAGGGCGCCGCCTAACCGAGGTCCAGGTCAATCTGAGCGATCCCCTTGGCGGGCGTGCCCGGACGCCGTGCCCGGCGCGGCGGCTCGGTCCAGCCGGCCAGGCCGAGAATGTCGCTGGTGCGCTGGTTGACCGCCTCGGTCTCCGCGCCCTCCTGGGCCGCCCCGGCCGCGAGGTCCAACCAGGAGAGCGCTTCATCGAAGGCGTAGCGGCGGACCGCCTCCTCGCTGGCCATCAGGGCGAAGGTGTAGGTCATGGCACGCTCCTCGCCTCGCTCGGCATGGCGGGCGATCTCGCCGGCGACCTCCCGCAGCTCGGCGTCCGCCGTGATGGCGCGCAGCGCCAGCGCGATGGCGCGGTGCACTTCCTTGCGGCGCGACGCCGTCAACCCTTCGCGCACCACGTCGGCGATGACCGGGTGGGCACAGCGGTAGATCCCACCGTCCTCGTGCAGCAGCAGCCGCTCGACCAGCGAATCGCAGAGCGCCGCGGCCTGGAGGCGCGAGATCCCGTGCGCGTGGGAGAGCAACGCGGTCCGGCAGCCGGCGCCCGCCACCGCCGTCGTGGCGAGCAGGTCGCGGTGGCGGTAGGGCAGTTGGGCGACCCGCTCGGCGATCGCATCGCGGACCGTCGGCGGCATCGGGAAGACATCGGGCGCACCGTTCTCACGCGCGTGCGACGCGGTCCATTCGCCGGTCTCGGGGTTCACCGCGAGCAGCCCCTGGGTGAACAGCGTCTTCAGCAGCTCGATGACGTGGAAGGGATTGCCGTCGGTGACCTCGTGCAGCCGCGCGGCGAAGCGGCGGGCGCCGTCCGGCGCGCCGATCCGGCCGAGTTCGCGCACCAGGCCCCAGACCTCGTCGGCGCTGAGCGGCGCCATGGGCACGACCACCGAGTGGGCCCCGGCCCGCAGCGCGCGGCACAGCCGCGCCGCCGGCGCGTCACGCTCGGCGTCGCCCAGCCGCACCGTCGCGAGCAGCGCGACCGGCGCGGCCTCGATGCGCCGCGCCACGAAGTGCAGGAGCGCGCAGGTCTCGCCGTCGCACCACTGGAGATCATCGATGAACACCACCGTCGGGCGCTCGGCCGCGAGCGCCAGCAGCACCTGGGTCACGGCCTCGAAGAGCCGCCAGCGCTCGGCGACATCGGTCGGCGCCGGCGGCTCGGGGAGGCCCGGGAAGCGGCGGCGCAGCTCGGGGATGAGGCGGGTCACCTCCGTCAGCCACTCGGGCGCCGTTCCCGCCAGCCCGGGCGCGTCGCACGCGTCGCGCAGCACCTCGGCGATCGGGCCATAGGGGACCCCCGCGCGCGGATCGTAGCTGCGCCCCCGTACCACCGTCGCGCGCTCCGCGCCCACCCACCGCAGAAACTCATCGGCGAGCCGCGTTTTGCCGACGCCGACCTCACCCTCGAGCAGCACCACGCGGCCCGACCCGCGGGTCACCGCCTGCCATGCCTCGCGCAGGGTGCGCCATTGCGGGCCCCGGCCCACCAGGGGCGCGCGGAAGTCCGGGGCCGCGTCGCCGCTCTCGCCCGCGACCCGGTGCTCGTCGCTGACGCGCTCGATGCGCCGCATCAGCGCCTGGAGCGCGGGGCTGGGCGAGAGGTGTAGCTCGCGGGCCAGGTGGTCGCGGTGCGACGCCAGGCGGGCCAGCGCGCCGGCCCGGTCGCCGGCCATCCAGGCGGCCTCGACCGCCACCCGCGCGGCCTCGTCGGAGAGCGGCTCGTAGTCGAGCCAGCGTGCCGCGGCGCCGGCCGCCTCCCGCCAGCGCGAGCCGGCCAGCGCCTCGCGCGCGACCGCCCGCAGCACCTGGGCGTGGCGGTGCCGGAGCGACGCGCGGGTGCGTTCCAGCCATTCCTCGAAGGCCGGCGCGTGACTCACGCTGAAGTCGGCCATGAAGCGGGTGACGTCGAAGGCCGCGGCGTCGGCGGGCCGGTCGGCGCAGGCCCGGAGGAAGTCGCGGACGTCGCTCTCGATCTCCCCGGCCAGCGAGACGTATTGGCGGTCGGTCTTCAGCGCGTCCCCGAGCGACTCGCGCAACACCTTGAGCGCCTGACGCAGGGAGGTGCGCGCGGCGTCGTCGGGCGAGTCGCCCCAGAGCAGCGTGGCCAGCTCCTCGCGGGAATGGGGGCCGGGCTCGAGGGCCAGGAAGGTGAGGAGGGCGATGCACTTCGACGCACGCACGGCTTGCGGAGGCGAACCGTGCGGCAACGCCACCGTCGGCGGGCCCATCAGGTTCAACACGATGCCGGGCAAGCGGCCTCGGCGTGGGGGGGAGGGATAAGGTACCCGGGGTTCACGCACCTGCAAGTCGCCATTCACGCTGTTTTCACGGGGGTCCTGTAGCGTCCCTCCCGGTTGGCAGCTTTCTCACTCACCCGATGGAGGCACACCATGGCGACCCCGAACTTCAAGCTGAAGCTGACCCCGGAGCAGCAGGCGATGGTTCGCAAGGCGACCGGCAAGAACGCCGAGCACCTCGAGCTGTCGGTCGAGGAGCTGGAAGAGCGCATCGCCCCGTCGCAGCTGCTGCCCAGCGACGAGGCCTGAGCGACCGCCGGATCCGTCGAGGGGCGCCCGTCTCCGGACGGGCGCCCCTCGTCGTTTTCGGCCTCCTCCGCCGCTTCCCGGCACGGTCCCGCGGCCTCGCGGTCCTTGACATCGCCCCGAATCTGGAGCCTCTTGGCGATCCGTGGACGGCGAGCCTGAAGCCCTGTCAGTGTCCCCTCCGGACCTGCGCGACGAAGTCGAAAGACTCCGCCTGCTGCACGCGATCACCCTCGAGTTCGGCGCCTCCCTCGATTTTGACGAGCTGCTCCCCAAGGTCTTCGACCGGGTCTTGACGGCCGTCGGGGCTCAGGGTGGCGCCATCTGGATCGCGGAGGGCGACGTGCTACGTTGCAAGCTCGCCCTGGGCGGGGCGAGCCAGAAGCTGGTGGGCACCACCGTGCCGATGGGCACCGGGTTCGTGGGCGACGTGGCGCGGAAGGGGCGCTCGACGGTGGTCACGAACGCGATGCAGGATCCACGCTTCCAGATACGCACCAACCGGATGAGCGGGTTCATCACGACCACCGTCATGGCGGCGCCGATGATGGCGGAGGGCAAGACCGTCGGGTCGATCGAGGTCACCAACAAGGTCACCGGGGACGGGATCTTCGACGACCGGGACCGGCAGCTTCTCGAGGGGCTCGCCGCCGCGGCCGCGGTCGCGCTCCGCAATGCGCAGCTGCACGCCGCCGAGAAGCGCGCGCGCGACCTTGCCGTGCTGCTCGACATCAGCCGGGAGATCACCGCGACGTTGGACCTCGACCGCGTGCTGGCCTCGGTGGTGAACCTGGCGGGGAAGGCGCTCGCCTTCGACCAGGCCGCCATCGGCCTCTTCGCGAAGGACCGCTGCGAGATCCGGGCGATCGCGGGCGAGGAGCAGATCGATCCCAAGGCGGAGCGGACGCAGCGGCTGGCGATGTGGGGCGAGTGGGTCGCCCGGCGCGGCGAGCTCTTCTACCTCTCCGACCGGGATGCGCCGGGCAGCGACGCCGAGGCGGCCTTCATCGAGGCCTTTGGCGCCGACCTCGACGCCGAAGGGTTGAAGAGCGGGCTCTACCTGCCGCTCAAAGACGAGCAGGGACTCCTGGGCGTCCTGCTCTTCGAGTCGCGGCAGCCCGACTTCATCACGCCGACGCAGCGCGAGCTGGCCGAGATCCTCGCCAACCAGACCACCGTGGCCCTCCGCAATGCCGAGCTGTACGCGCAGGTGCCGCTGGTGGACGCGCTCGGGGCGCTGGCCGCGAAGAAGCGGGCGCTGATGGCGCTGCCGCGCGGCCGGCTCCAGGCCTACGCGATCCTTACCGTTCTCGGCCTGGCGGCGGTGACCCTGTTCCGCTGGCCGCTGCGCGTGGCGGGTGTCGCCCCCGCATTCCGGGCGGCGAGCTTCGCCACGGTCCGCTCGCTGGTTCCCGGTGTCATCGAACAAGTGGGTGTGCGGGAGGGCACGCTGGTGCCGCGTGGCGCGCCGCTGCTGAAGCTGCGCGACGCCGACCTCCTGGCCGAGCGCGCATCGGTCGCCGCCGCGGCGTCGGGCGCCGACCAGATGGCCGCCGCCGCCCAGAGCCGCGGCAACGCCTCGGAGGAGCGCGTGCAGCGCGCGCGTGCCGGGGCCCTGCGGCGCCAGGTCGCGCTGCTCGACGAAGAAGTCGCGGCTACTACGGTGCGCGCGCCGGTGGATGGCGTGGTGCTGACGCCGCGGCCCGAGGAGCGTCTCGGCGCGCACATCGATGCCGGTGACCCGCTCCTCGCCCTCGGCCGGATCGATTCGCTGGAGCTGGAATTCGGCGTCGAGCAGCGGGAGATCGGGCGCGTCGCGCTGGGCCAGCCGGTGCGGGTCCGGGTGGACGCACTGCCCCAGCGCACCTTCGAGGGACGCGTGAGCTTCATCGGCCCGCTCCCCCTCGATACGGCCGCCGAGGTGAGCTTCCCGGTGCGCGCGCTGGTGCCGAACGACGCCGGTCTCCTCAAGCCGGGGATGGGTGCCCACGCCAAGGTGTTGACCGCGAACGCCTCGGTCGCCGAGCGACTGCTGCGGGGGCCGGTGCGGTGGGCGCGTCTGGTCTGGTGGAGACTCTGGGCATGAAGGCGAGTGCTGTAAGCGCCGCCCTCCTCGTCGCTGCCGCGGTAGCGGCCTGCGGCGGCGACGCGGAGTCCGCGGCGGCCCGGCGCGACACCATCCAGACGGCGGCGCAGCGGCCTGCGGCGGCGCCGCTTCGCGCCGAGACCCTGACGGTCGCGCTGCCGTTGAGCCTGCCCGGGCAGCTCTACGCCGAGCACGACACCTGGTTGTACGCCAGGACCGCGGGCGTGGTGGAGTCGCTGCTGGTGGACCTGGGCAGCGAGGTGCGGCCCGGCGATCTCCTCGCGCGTCTCGAGAGCGCGGACCAGGCGATCGCGCTCCAGCAGGCCGAGGTGGCCCTCGAGACCAGCCGGCGGGAGGCCGACCGCATGCGCGCGCTCGCGTCCACGCACATGATCAGCCCCGCCGACTCCGAGAAGGCCGAGCTCGACCTGCGGCGGGCCGACCTGGGGCGAGCCCAGGCGCGCCGCAACCTCGAGCTGACGCGCGTCACCGCGCCCTTCGCCGGCGTGGTGGCGGCGCGCAGCGCGGTGCGCGCGGGTCGGCTCGTGGCGCCGGGCGACTCGCTCTTCCGTGTCACCGCGCTCGCGCCGCTACGGACCGCCGTGCACGTCCCAGAAGCGGCGGCCGGCGGCATCGCGGTCGGCGCCACCGGCTGGGTGCAGGGCCTGACCGGCGGCGGCGCCCGGGCGACGGTGATCCGGGCGGCCCCCGGCGTCGATGCGGCGAGCGGCACGCGCGAGTTCGTGCTGGAGCTCGCCGGCGCCGGCCTGCGGCCCGGCGCGAGCGTCACCGTGCGGCTGGGCGGAGAGCGGCGGCGCGTGGTCGCCGTGCCGGCGGCGGCCATCGCCGATTCCGGTTACGTCCTCGTCGTGCAGGACGGCCGCACCACGCTGCGCGCCGTCACCCTCGGCGCCACGCTCCCCGACGGGCGCGTGGAAGTCGTCAGCGGTGTGGCCCCGGGCGAGCGGCTCGCCCCCGCGCGACCCTAGGGGTCGCCGCCGTGAAGCGCTACCGCCTCCGGGCCGACCTCACTGTCGTCGAGCAGACCTACCGGGGCGAACAGAGCTTCATCGTCAAGGAACGCGCCACCCACAAGTACTTCCGCTTCAAGCTCCTCGAGGTGCTGGTGATGCAGCAGCTCGACGGCGAGCAGAGCTGCGCCCAGGTCGCCGCGACCCTGGCCGAGCAGGGCTTTCCGCTCAAGCCGGCCACGGTGGAGGTTTTTGCCCGCAAGCTCGACGCGATGGGTCTCCTCGAGCGAACCGTCGCCGAGAAGTCGGTTCTGCTCATGGAGCGCCTGCGCGCCGAGCGGAACCGGCGCGTGAAAACCAAGAAGTCGCGCACCCAGGGCAGCATGCTGCGGATGCGCTGGTCGGCGGGCGACCCCGACGAGCTCTTCAACCGCTGGACCCCGCGCCTCGGCTTCTTCTTCTCGAAGCCGTTCGTGGCCATCTCGCTGGTCCTCTTCGTCACCTACTTCGCGATCATCATCGGCAAGCACCAGGCCTTTCTCACCTCGCTCAGGGCGCTCTACCACCCGAGCGCGTGGAGCCTCGGCTTCTTCGTGGTGTTCTGGGTGACGGGGTGCTCGGTGATCGTCATCCACGAGTTCGGGCACGGCTTCGCGTGCAAGCACTTCGGCGGCGAGGTGCACGAGATGGGCGCGATGCTCATCTACTTCCAGCCGGCCTTCTACTGCAACGTGAACGACGCCTGGACCTTCCCGGAGCTCAAGGCCCGGCTCTGGGTGACGGCCGCGGGGTCGTGGATCCAGATGTGCGTCGCGGGCCTCGCGGCGATCGTCTGGTGGGCCGTCGAGCCCGATACCCTGGTCTCCCAGGTCGCGCTCATCGCGGTGCTGATCGGCGGCGCGACGACGGTCTTCGCCAACGCCAATCCGCTCATCCCGCTCGACGGCTACTACATGCTGAGCGACTGGCTCGAGGTGCCCAACCTGCGCCAGCGCGCCTTCGCCTATATCGGCTACCTGGTGAAACGGTACCTGCTGCGTGTCAGTGTGCCGGCGATGGCGGTGGACGAGCGCGAGAAGCGGGTCTTCATGATCTACGGCCTGCTCGCCATCTGCTACTCGGCGATGCTGCTGACGCTGCTGGTGAGCCGGCTCTTCCTCTGGGTCAGCGTGACCCTCGGCGCGCTGGGGGTGATCGCCTTCCTGCTGCTGGTCTGGGCGGGGCTCCGCCGCCGGATCGGCGCCGCCGCCGCGGCGCTGGCGACCAGCGCGCGCGAGCACCGCGGCGCGTTCCGCTCGCCGTTGCTGCGCCGCCGCGCGGCGGCGGTCGGTGCGGCGGCGCTGCTGGTCGGGGTGCTGGTCCCCATGCCCATCCGGGTCGGCGGCACCTTCCGGGCCGCGACCCCCGTGGACCTGGCGATGACGGCGCCGGCGGACGGCGTGGTGGGGCGGGTCCTCGTCGCCGAGGGCCAGACCGTCGCCCCGGGCACCCCCCTCGTGGAGCTGCGGAGCCTGGAGCGCGAGACCGAGACGATCGCCCTCGAGGCGCGCGTCGACTCGCTCGAGGGGCGGGAGCGGCGCGCCCGCGCGCAGGGCGCCACCGAAGACGCGGCCCGCCTGGAAGCGGCGCGCGCGGAGGTGCAGGGCAGCCTGGACGCGCTGCGCGCCCGGCAGCGCGTCATGACGTTGCGCGCGCCCCTCGCCGGGGTCGTCGTCACGCCGCGGATCGCCGAACTGGCGGGGCGCCGGGTGGAGCAGGGCGACACGGTGGTGCAGCTCATCGGCGCCGGCGATTCGCTGGAGCTGCGCATCGCGCTGGAGCAGGCGGGGGCGACGCTGGTGCGGCCCGGCCAGCGTGCCAGCCTGGTCCCGCTGAGCGACGTCGGCCGCGGCCTGCGGACGCGGGTCGCCTCGGTCGCGACGTCGGGCGCCGGCGCGGGGCGGGCCGGCGTGGCTCCGGCCGCCGGCCCGATCGAGGCGCGAGCACGGGTCGCCGCGTCCCCGGCCTGGCGCGCGGGCGTCACGGGGGAGGCCGTCATCACGGTGCGCCGCTCCAACCTCATCGGCTTCCTCTGGTGGGGACTGCGCAAGAGGGTGCGGAGCGACCTACTTCTCTAGGTCGTGGATCAACTCGAACAACCGGGGCGTGAGGCGTGCGCGGTAGACGGCGACCCGTTCGCGGGTCTCGGGCGAGGGCACCGACGAGAACAGCGTCTCATCGAACACCGCCTCCTCGAATATCGCGGCCCGCTCCAGCGGGTCCTTCGCGTACATCGCGGCGTCCAGTGTAACCGAGCCGAGCCGGCCCGGGCGCAGCCCGGGGTGCTCCCGGTGCTGCACGGCGTGGGTGACTTCGTGGGCCATGGTGCGGAGCAGTTGCCGCAGATACGATCGGTCGCGGCGCACCTTCTCGAGCGATTCGATGAAGATCAGCACGGTGCGTGTTTCCGGGCTGTAGCCGCCCACCACGACGCGGTACTTGGTGTCCTGTGTCGGCGCGGGGCCTGGCACGAAGGCCAGGGAGATCTCGCCCTCGAGCGCCGTCTGCGTCGCCCAGACCACCCGCGCCGCCTCCGCGCACAGCTCCTGCCACGGTCCGAGAACCCGCGCTTCCGCTTCGGTTCCCAGGACGACGACGTCGACGGTGAGGAGCGGTACTTCCTCCCCCGGCGGCCGGGCACTCACCTCGGCGGCCCCACGAAGGGCCGCACGTCGAGTCCGTCCGTCACCAGCGTCCAGTAGCTCACGGTGTCCGGGTCGGCCGTGAGGGTCAGAAAGCGCGGGACGCTCTGGATCAGCTGGGTACTGAAGTGGCCCGGCATCGTGTTCGGCAGGATCGCCCCGCGGCCGAACCAGCTGCGAATCAGCAGGCTCGAGGACCGGGTCGGCAGCGCCCGCACGTTCGCGGCGAAGGCCGGGAAGGTGCCCGCCCGGAAGAGGTACATCTCCACGTTCGAGAGGTAGACGGCCGAGACCGGGTGATGGGTTTCGCGCAGCCAGGCCGCGATCGCCCGCATCGCCTGCGCACCGGCCAGGTCGCCGACCACCGGCACGATCCGGTCCGCGAGCTGCAGCCGGCGCACCCGCTGCCAGCGCTGGTCGGTCGACAGATAGCTGGCCAGGTTGCTGTCGAGATCGGTCTCGAGGTAGAGGCGCCGCACGGTCGGATACGCGCGCCTCGGCATGCGGCCCAGGCTGGTGAAGGTCAGGTCGAGCCCGCGGCTCGCGAACTCGTCGTGGAATCGCCGGAGGGTGGTCCGGTCGTCGGCCGACAACGGGATGCCGTACGACGCGACCCGGCTCATCAGCGCTTCGTGCTGCAGGACGTGGAGCGCGGAATCCAACGGGGTACGATCGAGATAGGCGAGGATCGCCGGCAGGTCCCGCCCCTGCCAGGACGCGTCGAGATCGGGCGGCGCCGGCCGGCCGAACAGCAGGCACAGATACGTCATGCGGCTGTCGGCGGTCTCGAACATCGCCTTGAAGAGCAGGTGCAGGAGGAGATTGTCGCGCCGGATGTCGATCAGCAGGGCGATGTCGGGCTCGATCTCGGCGATGTAGCTGAAGTTCTGCTCCGGTCCCACGCCGAGGTAGGCGCCGCCGTGGATCCGGAACTGACGCAGCGCGCCCATCACGTGCAGGTAGGACGTCTCGTTGGACACCAGGTTGTCGGTGTCGAACGTGCCGCCCGGCTCCGACAGCCGCGCCGAGAGCCGGGCGAAGTCGGTGGTCTGGGCGGCCGCGGCCGGCGCGAAGGCCAGCGCGAACGCGAGCAGGACGGCGGAAACGCGGCGGCGCATGGTCGGTGCCTCTCCGGCGAGAGGGGGTACACAGAGTATACGGCTGCGGCCCCGACGACGCCCGTCTGGTCCTCTGGCGCTCCGGCCTTCCGCGGCGGCATCTTAGCCGGGTGCGTACAGGAGGCGCGTCATGACGGCCCCGAGAGGTGTCGGAACGGCGGCGGCGCTCAGGCGCAAGCCGCGCGACGACGAAATCGACGTCTACGGGCTCACCGACCAGGGCCGGGTCCGCAGGACCAACCAGGACCATTTCCTCCTGGCCTCGATTCACAAACAGCTGCGGATCGTCCAGACCAGCCTCTCCGAGCAGCAGCGGCTTCCGTTCGCCGACGAACGGCTGGCGTTCATCGCGATGGTGGCGGATGGCGTCGGCGGCGGGGAGGGGGAGACGGCCAGCCGGACCACGCTGGAGGTGGCCGCCCGGTACGTGGTGAGCAGCATGAACTGCTACTACGGCGCCGATGCCTCGGAGGCGGCATTCATCGAGGCGCTCCAGGACGCCGCCATGCGGTGCCACGCCGCCGTGGAGGAGCGCAAGCAGCAGGAGCAGGTCCAGAGCATGGCCACCACGCTCACGCTCTGGCTCGGGGTGTGGCCCTGGTACTACCTCCTCCAGGTGGGCGACTCGCGCTACTACCTGTATCGCGATGGACGGCTCACCCAGGTCAGCCGCGACCAGACCATCGCCCAGGACCTTTTCGACGAAGGCGTCTTCACCCGCACGGATGCCGCGCGATCCAGCTTCGCCAACGTCCTCTCGAGCGCCATCGGCGGGCAGCAGACGGCGCCGGTCGTCACGCGGTTGCAGGCCGACTGGCGCAACGTGCACTTGATGTGCAGCGACGGGCTGACCAAGCACGTCTCCGACGAGAAGATCGCGGCGCGCCTCGCGGCGATGACGTCGGCCCGCCAGGTGTGCGAGCAGCTGCGGGACGACGCGCTGGAGGATGGCGGGACCGACAACATCACCGTCGTCGTCGGGCGGGCGATGCCGAAGCCGCTGGACCCCTCGACGCAGGGCCTTCGGCTCTAGCCCCTCCGCGCACGGCGCCCCATCTTTCGGCGCCGATGCCTGATACCTCCCGGATCGCGGCCGCCCTGGCCGATCGCTACGTCATCGAGCGCGAGATCGGCGCCGGCGGCATGGCCACGGTCTACCTGGCCCGGGATCGGAAGCACGACCGGGACGTCGCGCTGAAGATCCTGCGGGCCGACCTGAGCGCGGTGCTGGGCGGCGACCGGTTCCTGAACGAAGTCCGCATCACCGCGCGGCTCGACCATCCCCACATCCTGACGCTGATCGACTCCGGCGAAGCCGACGGCGTGCTGTACTACGTGCTGCCGTACGTGCGGGGCGAGTCGTTGCGGGCGCGGCTGGAGCGCGAGAAGCAGCTGGGGCTCGAGGAGGCGTTGAACATCACGCGGCAGATCGCGAGCGCCCTGGACTACGCGCACCAGCAGGGGGTGGTGCATCGCGACATCAAGCCCGAGAACATCCTGCTGCACGAGGGCGAGGCGATGCTGACGGACTTCGGCATCGCGCTGGCGGTGAAGGAGGCCGGCGGCAACCGGCTCACCGAGACCGGACTGTCGTTAGGCACACCGCAATACATGAGTCCCGAGCAGGCGACGGGTGACCGCACGCTGGATGCGCGCAGCGATGTCTACTCGCTGGCGGCGGTGCTGTACGAGATGCTGGCGGGCGAGGCGCCGGTGACGGGGGCGACGGCGCAGGCGATGATCGCCAAGCTGATGACCGAGCGGCCCACGCGCCTGCGGGTGGTGCGCGACACCGTCCCGGAAGGCGTCGATACCGCGGTGGCGAAGGCGCTGGCGAAGACGCCCGCCGATCGCTTCGCCAGTGCGGGCGACTTCTCGGTGGCGCTGCATCGCTTCGCCTCCGGCCCGCCTTCCGGCTCGACCACGCCGGTGGCGACCTGGCATCGCCGTGAAGTGTGGCTCGGCGCGGCCGGGGCCATCCTCCTCATGGCGCTGGCCCTGGGCACCTATCGACTGGCGCGCAGCCCCGCGCCCGCGCTCACCATCGGCCGCTCGGACCAGCTCACCGCGGACCCTGGACTCGAGATTCAGCCCGCGATCTCGCCCGACGGCAAGCTCGTCGCGTACGCGGCCGGCAACGCGACGCGCATGCGGATCTTCCTTCGGCCGGTCGGCGGAGGCCGGACCATCCCGCTGTCGGACGACTCTTCGGCGGTCGAGACCCAGCCCCGCTGGTCGCCCGATGGCGCCAGCCTCCTCTTCCTCACCCGCGGCGGTGTGTCGGTCGGGCCGGCGCTCGGTGGGGCGTCTCGGCCCCTGGTGCCGCCCTCGACAAGGGCGGCTGCGGCCTCCGCCACCTGGTCGCCGGACGGGCGCGAGATCGCGTTCGTGCGCGCCGATTCGCTGCTGGCCTCACCGGTCGACGGCAGCCGGACGCGCTTCCTCGCCACCGTCAGGGACCTGCACTCCTGCGCCTGGTCCCCGAACGGGAAGTGGATCGCCTGCGTCTCGATGAACCACGAGTCGGTGCGTCCCGGCACGTCCTTCGGGAATCTCGCGCCGAGCGCCATCGTGCTCGTGCCGGCGGCGGGCGGCACCCCGGTCCGCGTCGTGGAGCCGCAGGCCTTCAACCAGAGCCCCATGTGGACGCCCGATGGCGGGCGGCTGCTCTTCATCTCCAACCGCGACGGCCCGCGCGATATCTACGCCCTGGCGCTTTCCTCGTCGGGGCGTGCACGGGGTACGCCGGCCCGCCTCACGACCGGCCTCGGCGCCATCTCGATCTCGATCTCCGCCGACGGCAGGCGTCTCGCGTACGCGGTCTATTCGGCGCGGGCCAACATCTGGTCGCTGCCCATCCCCACCGGCGCGCCCGTCGGCGCCGACCTGGCGACTCCGCTCACCAGCGGCAGCCAGGTCATCGAGTCGATGCGCCTGTCGCGCGACCGGCGCTGGCTGGTCTACGATTCGGACCTCCGTGGCAATGCCGACATCTATCGCATTCCTGTGGGTGGCGGCGCGTCGGAGCAGCTCACCAGCGACTCGGCCGACGAGTTCGCCGGGGACCTCTCCCCCGACGGCCGGGCCGTGGCCTACCATTCGTGGCGCACCGGCACGCGCGATATCGAAGTGCGGCCGCTCGACGGCGGACCGGTCGAGCGCGTCACGGCGACGCCGGCGCAGGAGAGTTACCCGACCTGGTCACCCGACGGCCGGTCGCTCACCTTCTACGACCAGACCAGGCCCTTTGCATCGTACGTCACCCATCGGGCGGAGGGCGGGCGATGGACGCCGCCCGCCCTCCTCGCCAGCAGCGCCGTCGACGCCGCCTGGTCTCCCGACGGGCAATCGATGGTGCTCGTCAACACCGAGTCCGATGCCTATCCGGGACCCGTCGTGGTGATGCCCGCCTCCGGGGGGCAGGGGCGCCAGCTGTTTCAGCCGTCGGCGAGCGCGCCACTCGCCGACAAGGCCATCTGGAGCGTCGATGGCCGGACCGTCTACTACAAGGCCCACGACAGCCAGGGACGCGCGTCGTTCTGGGCGGTGAGTGCCGCCGGCGGAAACCCGCGGCTGCTGGTGCGTTTCAACGACCCGGGCCGCCAGTCGAGCCGCAGGGACTTCGCCGCCGATGCCCGGGGCTTCTTCTTCGCCATCGAGGACCGGCAGAGCGACGTGTTCGTGGCCGAAGTGATCGCGCGATGATGCCGGCCCGGCCGCTCGGGGGCGTGGTCCGTCCCTAGGATTCATGAGGATTCACGCTCTTTTCACGCGGCCCGGATACCCTGCACAACAGCACCCGTACGGCCGCATGATCACGGATCACGGACTCCACCCAACCGGAGGTTGTATGCCGAGCAAGAAGAAAGAGCCGCCGTTCCGCCTGACGCTCACCAAGGAGCAGCAGGAGATGATCAAGAAGGCCACGGGGAAGAAGGCCGATGCCCTCGAGTTGTCGATCGAGGAGCTCGAGGAGCGCATCGCGCCGATGCGGATGAAGTACTAGGCGCCGCGGGCTTCGTTGCTGAACACGGGGGCGTCCGCGGATCGCGGACGCCCCTGCGGCGTCCAGCCGCCCGCTGACCGCGGGCGGCCGCGGTTTGTGGCAGCGGGGCAGGGTCGGCATATTGGCACGCATGCGATGGGGGATCCCCTTCGTCCTGCTGATGCTGGTGTCCCGGGCGATCCACGCGCAGTGTCCGGACGGGTCGCCGCCGCCGTGCGGACCCGTGCCATCGCGGTTCAGTGTCGCCGTACTCACCTTCGACGATCTCTCGCGTGACACCGCCGATGCGTACCTCGCCGACGGCCTGGCCGACGGCATCGCCACGCGCCTCGGCGCGATCCGGCGCCTGGAGGTGAAGCGGCCGCGCGGCGCCGCGGTGCGCGCGCTTCGGGAGCATCGTGCGGACTACGCGGTGGTCCTGGGCCGGGTGCTGGGTGTGCGCTACCTCGTGGAGGGCAGCGTGCAGCGGAGCGAGACCCGGGTCAGGGCCTCGCTCCGGCTGGTGCGCACCGACCACGGCGTGCAGGCCTGGGCGCGGGACTACGACCGCACCGGCTCGGACCTGCTCGGTGCGCAGACCGAGATCGCCGAAGACGTCGCCCGCGAGGTGGTCGGCCGCCTTCTGCCCGCCGAGCGGGTGCGCGTCGCCGCCGGCACGCCGCTGGATCCGCGGATCGAGGAGCACTATCGGCGCGGCACCTACCTCATGGGTCAGCGCTCGCGGGCGCTGCTCTCCGCCATCGCCGAGTTCGATGCGGCGCTGCGGCTCGAATCCGGTTACGTCCCCGCACTGGCGCTCGAAGCGTACGCCCGCGCGCTCGCCGTGTGGTGGGGGGTGCTGCCGCGCGACTCGGGCCTGATGCGAGGCTTCGCGCTCGCCGACCGCGCGCTGCGGCTGGACTCGGCATCGTCGAACGCCTGGATGGGGCGGGCGATGCTGCTGTCCGTCCAGAATCCCATGGACCAGCGGCCGGCCGCCTCCGCGATGGAGCGCGCGGTGCGGCTGGATCCACGGAACGACGAGGCGTGGCACCAGATCGCCCAGTTGTACGGCTATCTCGGGCGCTTCGCCGCGGCGGATTCCGCGCTGAATCGCGCCCTGCAGCTGGATCCCTCGCGGGCGATCTCGCTGGTGTATCGCGCCGAGCTGAGAACCCTGGTGCATGACTTCGCCGGCGCGCGGCGAACGCTGGACAGCGCCATCGCGCTCGAGCCCGGTCTGCTGCATGCGTACTACGCGCGCGCCGGCAATGCACTGGCGCTGGGCGATACGGTGGCGGCGCGGCGCGATGCGGCCGCCGCCCTGGCCGCGGGATACGAGCGCGAGGGCCTCCTGATCTTCCGCGACGTGGTCCAGGGCGATACGGTGGCGGCGCACGCGGCGTTGGCGGGCGAACTGGCGCGGCTCTCGAGCGCGGGATCGATGGAGCTCATGAACTTCGCCTCCGCGTGTGCCATGCTCGGCGAGCGCGACGCGCTGATCCGGATTCTCGGGACGGTGCCGGCGGGTCATCTGCGCTGGTATGGCGCGCAGTTCCCCGTGTTCGACCGCTATCGCACCGACGCCGTGATCGGTCCCCTGCTCGAGGCCGGCCGCCCGGAGCCGTAGCGACCGTCCCTGTTGAATCCGCCCCGGTGAACCCGCTATCCTACGTGGATGCCTTCTGACAGCCTCATCGTTCGCGGAGCCCGCGAACACAACCTCCAGAACATCAACGTCGAGATCCCCCGCGGATCCCTGACGGTCATCACCGGCCTCTCGGGCTCGGGGAAATCGTCGCTCGCCTTCGATACCATCTACGCCGAGGGCCAGCGCCGCTACGTCGAGTCGCTCTCCGCCTACGCGCGGCAGTTTCTCGGCCTGATGGAAAAGCCGGACGTCGACATGATCGAAGGCCTGTCGCCGGCGATCGCCATCGAGCAGAAGACCGCCGGCCAGAACCCGCGCTCCACCGTCGGCACCATCACCGAGATCTACGACTACCTGCGCCTGCTCTATGCGCGCGCCGGCACGCCGCACTGCCCCAACGACGGCACGCCGATCCAGCGCTCCAGCGCGAGCCAGATCACCGACACCATCCTGACCTGGCCCAAGGGGACGAAGATCGAGATCCTCGCGCCCATGGTGCGCGGCCGCAAAGGCGAGTTCCGCGACCTGTTCGAGGAGGCCCGCAAGCAGGGCTTCGTCCGGGCCCGCGTGGACGGGGTCGTCTACGACCTCGAGTCCGCCCCCAAGCTCAATCGCAAACAGAACCACGACGTGGCGATCGTGGTGGACCGGCTCGCCGTGACGCCCGACGACCGCCAGCGTCTCGCCGACTCGATCGAGACGGCGCTGCGCACCGCGGACGGCGTGATCGAAGTGGTGCGCCTTCAGCCTTCAGCATCAAGCCACATGTTCAGCGAGAAATACTCCTGCCCCAAGTGTGGCCTCTCGCTCCCCGAGCTGGAGCCCCGGCAGTTCTCCTTCAACTCGCCCTACGGCGCCTGCCCGGAGTGCGCGGGCCTCGGCACCCGGCGCGAGGTCAGTGAGGAGCTTGCCCTCGCCGACCCCTCCATCTCCATTCTCGAAGGCGTGGTCCTGCCCTGGGGCGAGCCGGCGGGCTTCCTCCGCCGCTCCCTGCTGCCCACCCTGGCGCGCGAGCTGCGCTTCGACCTCAACGCGCCGTGGGGCACCCTCCCCCCGGCGGCCCGCAAGGCGCTGCTCTACGGCACCGGGGAGCGCACCTACCGCTTCAAGCTCGAGGGTGAGCGGAAGAGCGACTACGAGTCCACCTGGGAAGGGATTCTCCGGAACGTCGAGCGGCGCTACAAGGAGACCATCTCCGACGGCGTACGCTCCCAGCTCGAGGAGTTCATGGTGCAGCGGCCCTGCTCGGCGTGCGGCGGGCAGCGGCTCAGGCGGGAATCGCTGTCGGTCATGCTGGGCGGCAGCAGCATCGGCGACCTCACCGATCGCTCCGTCGGCGCGGCGCTCGCCTTCGTGGAGGCGCTGCCCATCCGGCGCAACAGCACGCCGGGCCTCGACGCCGACATCGCCGGGCCGATCCTCAAGGAAGTGAAGGACCGGCTGCGGTTCCTCGTCAACGTCGGACTCGATTACCTCACCCTGAGCCGCTCGGCGGGGACGCTGAGCGGCGGCGAAGCCCAGCGCATCCGGCTCGCGACCCAGATCGGCTCGCGCCTGGTGGGCGTGCTCTACATCCTCGACGAACCGTCCATCGGCCTCCACGCGCGCGACAACGGCCGCCTGCTCGATACCCTCAAGGAGCTGCGCGACCTGGGCAACACCGTGCTCGTGGTGGAGCACGACGAAGAGACGATCCGCGCCGCCGACCACATCGTCGACCTCGGGCCGCGCGCCGGACGGCACGGCGGCCACGTCATGGCCTCCGGCTCGCTGGCCGACGTGATCGGGCAGCCCGAGTCGCTCACCGGGCGCTACCTGCGGGGCGAGCTGCGCGTCGTGGTGCCCTCGGCGCGGCGGCCCGTGGACCCCGGCAAGGTGGTACGCGTCGTCGGCGCGCGGCACCACAACCTCAGGAACCTCACCGTGGAGTTCCCGCTCGGGCTCTTCATCGCCGTGACCGGGGTCAGCGGCTCGGGGAAGAGCACGCTGGTGACCGACATCCTCTACCAGGCGCTGGCGCGCCACTTTTACCGCGCGAAGCTGATCCCGGGAGCGCACGACCGCATCGAGGGCCTCGAGCACATCGACAAGGTGATCGACATCGACCAGAGCCCCATCGGCCGCACGCCGCGCTCCAATCCCGCGACCTACACCGGCCTCTTCACCCCGATCCGCGACATCTTCGCCGAGCTGCCGGAGGCCAAGATGCGCGGCTACGGCCCCGGGCGCTTCTCCTTCAACGTGAAGGGCGGTCGGTGCGAGGCGTGCCAGGGCGACGGCCTCGTCAAGATCGAGATGCACTTCCTGCCCGACGTCTTTGTGCCGTGCGAGGTGTGTCGCGGGCGGCGGTACAACCGCGAAACGCTCGAGGTGCGCTTCAAGGGCAAGAACATCGCCGACGTGCTGGATCTCACCGTGGCCGAAGGGCTGGAGTTCTTCGCCAGCCAGCCGCGGGCCCGGCAGAAGCTCGAGACCCTCAACGACGTCGGGCTCGGCTACATCCACATCGGCCAGAGCGCCACGACGCTCTCGGGCGGCGAGGCCCAGCGCGTGAAACTGGCGCAGGAGCTGAGCAAGCGCGACACCGGCCGCACCCTGTACATCCTCGACGAACCGACTACCGGCCTCCACTTCGAGGACGTGCGGCTGCTCCTCGAGGTGCTCCACCGCCTGGTGGACAAGGGCAACACCGTGGTGGTGATCGAGCACAACCTCGACGTCGTGAAGACGTCGGACTGGATCATCGATCTCGGGCCGGAAGGCGGCGAGGCGGGGGGAACCGTGGTGGCCGAGGGTCCGCCGGAGGCCGTCGCGAAGACGGTGGCGTCCTTCACCGGACGCGCGCTGCGGGCTGTGCTGGCGCGCTAGCGGCGGACCCGGCCGATCTCGAGTGACCGCACCAGCCTGAGCGACACCACGGGCCCGCTGTGCGCAGCCAGGAAGGGCAGGTCGGGGTTCCCCGACAGGCTCCACTGGATCTCCGGGATCACGGCGAAGCGTCCGGCATGGATTTCCACCGAGACGCCGGGCGACGCCAGAAACTCCACCGCGTGCCGCGTCGACGTCGCGAGCAGCACCCCGGTGTCATCGATCAGCCGCTGCCGCTGGACGAACCGCAGCGCGCCGAGGCTCACCCCTGGAATGATCTCCACCGGCCCCGCCGGGATGAGAAAGCCGAGATCCGCGGCGAACGATTGGACCCGCGTCCGCACCCACCTCGAGTAGGTGCAGCAGATCGCGAAGAATGGACCGTCCGTCGTCGTCGCGCCGGCAAACGTCGTCCAGCGCAGGCCGACGTAGGTCAGGCGGCCCGCCGCCAGGCCGAGCACCAGGCCGCCCCCGGGGCCGTAGGCGTGGGCGCTGCCGTAGCTGCCGACAGTCCCGATGTGAAGCTCGGCGATTTGCGCCCCCGCCGGCGTGTCGGGGACGAGCACCAGAGCGATCAGCAACGCCGCGGAGGAGCGCGTCACACGCCGTCCTTGGTGATGCGCGCGATCCGCCGCCGCAGCTCGCCCACCGGCGGGAGCAGCGCGTCGAGCGTCTCCTGGTCTTCGATCCACGTGACGATCCCCGCCATGAATACCAGGTCGATCATCGGCATGAGCGACGCGGCACCCGAGAAGAGCACCGCGACCTCACCGTCCATGAACATTCCGCGGTAGTCCTGGTTCTGGGAGCCGACCATCGCGAAGCCCGCCGCCCGCGGCGACCCCTGGGTCTGCACCAAGACCAGGCGCGCGATCTGCTCCAGCGTGTCGGCGAGAGCGCGGGCCGGCGCGAGGGCGCCTTCGGCGGAATAGGTGGCCTGGCGATAGCGCAGGTAGGTCGCGAAGAACCGCGGCAGCTCCGGCGAGCCAGTCACGGCGTCCCAGAAATCCCGGGTCGCCAGGAATTGCACTTTCTGGTGAAGGTGGGGCACGGTGTCGGCGGACGCCCGATCGGGCCTCGGCAGGCGCCGGGCCGCATCCGCCACGACCGGACGGAGGGAATCGGCGAAGGGCAGGAGCGAGCTGGGGAACGTGCTGTCGTGGGGCTGCCCCGCCCACCG
This sequence comes from Gemmatimonadota bacterium, assembly GCA_041476105.1. Taxonomy (GTDB): domain Bacteria; phylum Gemmatimonadota; class Gemmatimonadetes; order Gemmatimonadales; family JACORV01; genus DASXPG01. The sequence goes on along the minus strand of JBGOSS010000017.1, from coordinate 21,041 downwards.
CAGGACTCGGCTCGCGAATCCGCTGTCGTCGGCGGGGAGGGAATACAGACCGACCCGCAGCTCGCCGCCGGAGGAGGTGATCGCGTCGCCCAGTACCCGTCGTGCCACCAGCAGCCGCGTCAAGAGTTCGTGCGCGCGCGTCATCTGCGGGAAGCCGCTGCTCGGCGCATTGGCCAGCGACGGCGCGATGATCATGACGTGCGCCCCGCGCAGGCACGCACCCACCAGGAGTCCTCCGTAGAACGGCGCATTCCAGAGCGAGTCGGGGATCTTGAGGACGGAGCCCGCCGGCATCAGCGAGTACAGGAGGGCGCGCGCGACGTTGAGGGGCTTGGGCAGGTAGCCGGTGCCGTTCATCAGCGCCGCGGCCCGGGCATCGTAGCGCGACGGGTCGACGGGCGGCGCGGGCGGCCCCGAGGTCGGCGCGGCCGCGGAGCCGTTACGGAACGAGAGCGGGAGTTCGGCCTCGGTCAGGCCCTGGCTCAGGAGCAGGTCGCGCGCCGCGCCGCGGAGCTCGAGCACGATGCGGCCCTCCATGATCAGCGAGCGATCGTCCCATCCGGGACCGATGTACTGCCGGCCGACGCCCATCCCGGTGAGAATGGCGCGGCCGCCGTCGGGGTCGCTCTCGCTGACGTCGCGGAACGCGATCTTGCGGTGGTCGCGCATGACGTCGTCGGGATAGCCGAAGATGGTCGAGACCAGCCCGCCGCTCCAGAAGGACGCATCGGCGCGGTTGGTGATGTTCACGTGCACCTTGATGCGGTCGTGCAGCCAGTCCGCACCGTATTCCCGCGCCGCCGTCTGGAGCACGTGGGACCCTTCGACCGCGGTGCGCAGATGCTCGAGCGCGTCGGAGAGCCGCTTGTTCTGGTCGGCGGAGGCGAACGGCAGGTGCGGGGGCGCGCGCAACGGGTCCTCGAGCACCGTCATCAGGATCCGTGACCGGCGCAGCTCGTAGTAGTGCTGGTCGAGGAAGATGAAGTAGGAAGGCAGCGTGCCCGTCGAGTCGTACTCCTTGGCCCGCGCGGTGAGCGCCGCGAGATACCCGTCCACGACCTGGTCGAACGACGCCGGGTCGAGGCGGCCGTCGCTGACCGCCGGAAAGTCGTGGATCCACAGGACATGATACGACCGCGTGCCGTTAATCATGCCGAGCAGCTCGTGGTGAAACTGGAGATTCGCGACGTAGGACAGGTGGTTCTCGGTGAACGCCACGCCGGTGGCCCGCTCGATCAATGCCTCCAGCTCGGACTGTTCGTCGTAGTCCTCGGGAAGCAGCGCGTACTGGAGCGGCAGCCACGCCAGGCGGGGATCGTCCCACTCGCGCGCGGCCCGGCGCCGGACCTCCTCGAGAATGTCGGTCACCGTCTGGAAGGCGAAGAGCGTCGCTTCGCGTCGGGTCTCCGGCACGCCCGCCGGCCCCGCGATCCAGCGGCCGAACCGCCCCCGCGCCGCGATGGCCAGCTCGCGCAGCGTGTCGTCGCGCTTCTTGCGACCGAGCAGGCGGTCGTAGGGCAGCAGCACCTCGTCGAGCAGGATCGCGCGGCAGCCGCCGGCCAGCCGTTCGCCGAGCGCCGAGCTGCCGGATGCGATGGTGAAGGCCTGGAGCAGCTGCGCGTGGAAGAACCGCACCTCGGCGTCGGCGCTGCGCCCGGCGAGATGCGCCCCGATCGCGTCGAGGTAGCGTCGGGTCCGCGCGACGGCGGCCTGCGCGTCGCGCCCGTCGTGGTCGAGAAAAGGCGCGACCTCCCGGCGGATCCACTCGGCCGATGCCCGCAGGCTGTCGAGCGCCAGCCGGAGCGTGGTATCGGAAGCGGCGTGACGGACCGGCGGCGGGAACCGCTCGGCGACGACCACGTAGTCCGCAAGCGGTCGGTTGCGACCGGCCAGCCGGTCACCGATGGGCGCCGTGACGCCGATGGTGAAGCTGTGGTTCTGCATCGGATACCAGTCGAGGCGCAGCATGGTGCCACGGGTCAGGAACCCGCCGCGCCGGACCGGCGTCTGCGCCGTGACGAGCATGTCGGTGCGTCCGCCCCGGACGTTGTAGTCCAGGCCGATGCCCATCCCGAAGTACGCCAGCCGCAGCAGGCCCCGCAGGCCGCCGTCGGCGCGGCTGCCGCGCGCTCCCACGTACCCTTCGGCGCCCAGCTCGAGCAGCCCGATCAGGGAGCTGCGCACGCCGCGCGAGACACCCCCTTCGGCACGCACCATGACCGCCTTCGAGGGACCCTCGAGAAAGGCGCCGGCGCCCAGGCCCGCCTGCCAGTGCCAGTTGAGCGGTTGTCCGAGCGATCCGGTGAGTCCGCCGTCATCGGGGGCGCGCCGCTCCTGCGCCCGGGCGCATCCGGGCGTCAGCTCGGCGGCCAGAGCGCCTGCAACGAGCAGGGTGCGCGCGGTGACTGCAGCGCGAGGCGACAGCGGCACGTGTGAGGGCTCCCTTCCGCCCGGGATGGGCGGCGTAAGCGGGGTCAGACTTAGCGTCCCGCGAGAGTTGCGGCAAGCAGCGGTGCCGGCGGGTGGCGGGTGGGTCCAAGTCCTCCTAGATTCGTCGTTTAGCCGAAACTTCGGGTCCCCTCGCGTCGTCGTGAGCGGGCCACCCCAAACAGGAGGCACTGCCATTCGCGGTCCTGAGATTCTCATTCCACTCGCCTTCTTCCTGGTCACGGGGGCGGTGGGCTTTTCCTTCACACCGATCGGCCGCGCAATCGCGCGGCGGCTGGGCGGCGGCGGCCCCGATGGCGAAGCCACGCGCGAGCTTCGCGCGCTCCAGGCCGATGTCGACGAGCTGCGCGCCGAGCTGGATTTGGTGCGCGCCCGTTTGGGCGAAGTGGACGAGTTGCAGAGCCGCCTCGATTTCGCCGAACGGGTGCTGGCCCAGAAGGACAAGACCGCCTTGCCGGGAGCGCGTTGAATGGAAGAGTTCCACCGCTTCGAGCTGATCCAGACGCTGCTCTTCGTGTTCGGCGCGGGGATCATCGCGTACAGCCCGATCGCGCGCGCCATCGGCAAGCGCATCATGCACGGGAAAGTGGCGGTCCCCGGCACGGTGCAGGAGGATCCCCGCATCGAGGACATCTCGGGCGAGGTCGCCGCCCTGCGCCAGGCGATGTACGAGCAGCAGGAGCGGCTGGATTTCGCGGAGCGCATGCTGGCCCAGAACAAGGCGCGCGATGCCCTGCCGGGAGTGCGGCAGTCATGACGGGCGAAGCGCTGCACGTCCTCGAGAATGTGATCAACGGCCTGATCGTCGGCACGACGTTCGTACTGCTGGCATACAGCCCGCTTACGCGCGCCATCGGGAGCCGCATCCTGCATGGCAAGCTCCCGGCGCCCGGCACGGTGGTGCGGGACGATGCGCGCCTGGACGAGATGTCCGGCGAGGTCGCCGCGATGCGCCACCACCTCGACGAGACGCTGGAGCGGCTCGACTTCGCCGAGCGCATGCTCGCCCAGACGCGCGAGCGTGGTGCCCTCGGCGCCGGAAAGGACTCCTGAGGCGTGGAAGACATCATCGCCATCGTCATGGTGTTCGGAACCGGCATGCTGGGTGTCATCGCGTTCAGCCCGATCGGGAAGGCGATCGCCGAGCGGGTGCGGGGCAGGCAGGCGGAGGCGCTGCCGTCGGAGGAGCTGGAGGACATCCGCGCGCACCTGCAGAGCATGCAGGAACAGATGAGCGAGCTGGCCGAGCGGCAGGACTTCGCGGAGCGTCTCCTGGCGCAACAGCGCGACAAGGGCGCGCTGGGTCCGGCGAAGGACGCGGTGTCGTGATGCAGAGCCCCCAGCCCGATCCGAATCTCATCATCGGCCAGATCATCCCGATCTTCGGGATGCTGACCGCCATCATCATCAGCGGCTTCGTGGTGCTGGGACCAATCGGCCGGGCCCTGGGGGATATCGTCCGCCACCTTTTCGGCGGGCACAAGCGTGACGCCGCCGCGCTCCAGGCGGGTGACGTCGACGAGATCGTGAGCCGGCTCGAAGCGATTCAGCACCAGCTCGGCGAGCTGGCCGAGCGGCAGGACTTCGCGGAACGGATGCTGGCGCAGGTTCGCAAGGACCGCGCGCTCCCTGGCGCATCCGATGTTGCCGGGTGAAACCTCCGGGACGCCGCCGGCGTACGAGGGATACTAAGGAGCGATCCATGGTAACTAAGGAAGGCGTCGAGGTGTTCATTACCCGCCTCGAGAGCGAAGGCATCCACGCCAAGGAGCTGAGCAAGGGGCTCTGGGTGCTGTCGAGCGCGCCCGACAGCCCGGAGCTCGTGATACACTACAATCCACCGGTGCTGGTGCTGCGGGTGAAGGTCATGGAGCTCGGGCCTAACAACTCCAAGGCCGACCTCTACAAGCACCTGCTCAAGCTCAACGCGACGGACCTGATCCACGGGTCGTACGGCATCGACGGCGACAACGTCGTCCTCACCGACGCGCTCGAGCTGGAGAACCTGGACTTTACCGAGTTCCAGGCGAGCTACGATTCGATGATGCTGGCCCTGGCGTCGCACCTCGCGACGCTGGCCCCTTACCGCCAGGCGTGATCTGTCATGGGAATCTTTGACCGTCTGACCACGATGATCCGGTCGAATCTCAACGACCTGATCTCGCGCGCCGAGAACCCGGAGAAGATGCTCAACCAGCTGGTGCTGGACATGCGCAGCCAGCTGGCGAAGGCCAAGCAGCAGGTGGCCGCGGCGATCGCGGACGAGAAGCGGCTCCAGGCCCAGGCGGAGCAGGAAAAGAAGCTCGCCGAGGACTGGGAGAAGCGCGCCATGCTGGCCGTCCAGGAAGGGCGCGACGACCTGGCCAAGCAGGCGCTCCTGCGGCACGCCGAGCACATGCAGAACGCCCAGCAGCTCGAGGAGACCTGGCGCAAGCACGCCGCGGAGACCGAGTCGCTCAAGAATTCCCTGCGCACGCTGAACGACAAGATCGAGGAGGCGAAGCGCAAGAAGAACATCCTCATCGCGCGCCAGCGCCGCGCCGAGGCGCAGCAGCGCATCCACGAGACGATGTCGTCGATGAGCGACAAGAGCGCCTTCGAGACCTTCGAGCGGATGAGCGAGCGCATCGAGCAGAATGAGCGCAAGGCGCTCGCCAACGCCGAGCTGACGGAAGAGCTGGAGGGCGACCAGCTCCAGAAGCAGTTCTCGCAGCTCGAGTACAAGGCCGACGCCGACACCCAGCTGCTCCAGCTCAAGCAGAAGATGGGCCTCCTGGGCGCCGGCAAGAACCAGCCCGCCAAGCAGATCGGGGCGGGGAAGGGCGACGTGGCTGACGCCGAGCTCGTGGACGACGACGAGCCGAAGCCCGGGGCCTGACGCGGCGTGACCGGGCCCGCCCCGGCCCCGCGTCGGGCGAGCCTCGGAGCGGTCCTCGTGGCCGCCGGGCTCGCCCTGCTGTTCTGGTACGTGCACGACCTGTTGCTGGTCGCCTTCATCGCCATTCTCCTCGCCGTCTATCTCGGCGGCCTCACCGATCTGCTGTGCCGGCTGACCCGCTTCCGCCGCGGCCCCACGCTGCTGCTCTCGCTCTTCCTGACGCTCGGGGCGATCGTCGGCATCGGCATGCTGGTCGCGCCGGCCGTCTTCGCACAGACCGAAGACCTGATCGCCGCGGTGCCGGGCTATCTCACCGCGCTGGACCACATGGTCCGCCAGCTGGCCTCGACCTCGGAGGTCTTCCGCCGGACTAGCATCGCTTCGTCGCAGGGCGGGATCGTCACCACCGCATTGAACGATGCCATGGCGTACGTGCGCCACAGCTTCCTGAGTTACGCGGCCGGGACCGGGCGTTTCCTGATCGACGGACTCGCCGTGATCGCGATGGCCCTCTACGTGGCGTGGCGGCCGTCGGCGTACGTCGACGGGATGCTGCACGTCGTCCCGCCGCAGCATCGGGCGACCGCGCAGGCGGTGGTCACCGACATCGGCGCCACGCTCCGCGCCTGGGTCGGGGCGCAGCTGCTCGCGATGGTGGTGCTCGCGATCGCGACCGGCGTGGGCCTCCTGGTCCTCGACGTGCCGTACTGGATGGCGTTCAGCCTCCTCGCCGGCCTCGCCGTCCTGGTGCCCTTCTTCGGGTCGATGACCTCCACCCTCCTGCCGGCGCTCCTGGTGCTGCCGGAGCGTGGCGGGCTGGGGGCCCTGGCCGTCGCGGCGGTGGGAGTGGTCGTGCACCTGGTCGAAGCCAACGTCGTGCACCCGATCATCATGCATCACAAGGTCGCGCTGCCGCCGGCCCTCACCATTCTCGCCGTGCTGCTGATGGGCGCGATCGCGGGATTGCTCGGCATGATCGTTGCCGTGCCGCTCCTGGCGACGACCATCGTCGTGGTCCGGCACGTGCTGATCTACCAGGTGTACGGCGAGCTGCCGAAGGGGACCGAGCAGCTCCACGCGGTGTTGCGGCCCTCGCATCCGTCTCTGGCCGCGGTGGGTGACGGCTGACCTTCCGCCATCTGCCCTCCGTCATCCCGCGCCGGTAGATTCCCGCCCCTATGGCGCTGCCGAAGTACCTCATCCTCGCCGAGGGGTCGTTCGGCCCCGAGACCTCGAAGACCGCCAATTCCGCGATCCGCTACTTCCCCGAGCGTGTCGTCGGCGTGCTCGACAGCACGGCCACGGGCCGGACCTGCCAGGAGGTCCTGGGCTTCGGCGGCGCGATCCCGGTGGTGCGGACCATCGACGAGGGGTTTGCGCGGCAGCCGAGCGCGGTGCTGATCGGTATCGCACCGGCCGGAGGCCGCCTGCCGGCGGAGTGGCGCGGCTGGATTCTCTCGGCCCTGGATCGCGGCCTGCCGGTGTGGAGCGGCCTGCACACCTACCTGGGCGACGACCCGGAGCTCGCGGCCCGCGCCCGGGCGCGGGGCGTGACCATCACCGATGCGCGCAAGCCGCCGGCCCAGCTCCCCGTCTCCACCGCCAGGGCAAAGGACGTGGACGCCTACGTGGTGCTCACCGTCGGCAGCGACTGCAACGTGGGCAAGATGACGGCCCAGCTGCAGCTGGTGCGCGACCTCCGGGCGCGCGGCCTCACCACGCGTTTCGCGCCGACCGGCCAGACCGGCATGCTCATCGACGGCTGGGGCATCGCCGTGGACGCCGTGGTCGCCGATTTCATCGGCGGCGCCGCGGAGCAGCTGGTGCTCGAGGGCGCGCAGGGGAGCGACGTCGTGCTCGTCGAAGGGCAGGGCAGCCTCATTCACCCGGGCTACTCGGGGGTGACGCTGGGCCTGCTGCACGGCTCCTGTCCGAGCGGGATGATTCTCTGCCACCAGAGCTCGCGGAAATACGTGGGTGACTACGGCGGCCGGAATGCCTGGCTCGAGATTCCGCCGCTGCGCGAGCTGGTGCGCATCTACGAGGATGCCGCGCGACCGGTGCATCCCTCGAAGGTCATCGCCGTCGCGCTGAACACCTACGACCTCGACGCCGCCGCGGCGCGCGCCGCCGTCGCCGAGGCGTCGCGCGACACCGGGCTCCCGGCGACCGACCCGGTGCGGTTCGATCCGAAGCCGCTGGTGGACGCCGTGGTCGAAGCGCACGCCGCCTGGCGCGCGCTGCGCGCCGCGCCCGCGTAGAATCGCGCCGCGCCGCCGCGCGCGGATACCGGAGCTACCCGCCTTAATTTCTATCTTCGCGCCGCCTCGGATGGTCCGGGGCGGCGCGGCCTGTCGTGCCCGCCTGCCTTCAGCCTGTGGAGGACACGATGGAACGATCCCTCACCCTCGTACTCGTGACGCAAGGCCCGGCGCGGCAGGCCGCTCCCATCCTGGCGGAGCGCTTTCCGCACGTGCGTTGCGAGACCGGCTCGGTGCTGGTCGCGATTGGCCGGCGCGAGACGCCCGAGAGCGTGCTCGCGTTCTGCCGCGAGCGCCGCATCGGCGTCGTCGCCTCGTGCGTCGTCGCGCGGACGGTACATCCGCCGAACCCCCAGTTGCAGGAGGTACGGCCATGAAGAACCAGTTGCAGCTTGTGCTGGCGGCGGGAGCGCTCGCGGGACTGTGCGCGATCGCCGGATGCCAGCAGGATCGCCCCGGTGGGGCGACGGGCCCCGGCCGCGCACCGGAGGCGGCCCGGGTGAACCCCGATCCGGGGCTCGTTCCGTTCGGCGATGCGAGCGGCCCGCTCACCTTCACCGACGCGGAGGGTCACCGCTACGAAGTGGTGTTCGGTGTGGATGCGAACGGCACCGTCAACGTCGTCCGGCACTCGCGCGACGGAGTACCGTTCGCCGAGATCCGGCCCGCCGCCGGCGGCGAGGACGTCGCCTACCTGGAGGATGGCGCGATCGTCCAGGATCAGTTCCTCGCCCAGACCGACGGCCTCCCCTCGCAACCGATCGTCAAACCCGGCGTGCAGACCGGGAACCCCGGTGACCCGCTCCAGATGATGTTCCCCTGCGAAGACGCGATCCAGGCCTACATCCTGGCCTCCGGGGAGCTGATCGCCGCCGGGATGTACCTCCAGCGGAATCGGGGCAGCCGCCGCGCCCTCGTGATCTTCGCCGGCGCGGTGGCGAACTGGGTCGGTGCGTGGAGCACCCTGTACAACTGCATGGGCGCCTGACCAGGTTGCCGGGTCCGCTGCCGGTGATGTTCCGGTGACGCCGCCGCGCATGGTGTGGAGACATCATGACCTGGATGATCCTGGCTCCCCTCGTCGCGGGCATCAGCGCGCTGCGCGAGCTGGTGCCGGGATACCGCCGGTGGCGGCGCGGTGAGGCCGACCTGACGGAGATCCTGGAGCGCATCGGTTACGCCGGTCTCATCACCGGCATCGGATTCGGCGCGATGCGGCATGCCTTCACGGCAGGTGCCTTCATCGCGCTCCTCGCGCCGGCGGAGGTCGGAGGCCTGCGGTTGGGGCCCTGGCTGCGCCGGCGCAGGAGGCTCCCTCCCGAGCCCGAGCAGCCCCGACTCCCACGGTAGGGCGTCGTGGCGGGCCTCGTCAGGCCCGGCCCGCCATGACCGCCGCCGTCGAGGGCGTGTATACTTGATGGCTGCATGACCTCGCCGGCCCTGTTCATTCCCTACCTACCCGAGCGCATTCAGGGGCTCGCCACCGTCGCCACCAACCTCTGGTGGAGCTGGCACATCGGGGCCCGCGAGCTGTTCCGCAGCGTCGACGCCAACCTCTGGCAGCGCTCGCGCCACAACCCGCTGGAGCTGCTCCAGCGCGTGGACCCCGCGCGCCTCCAGGTCTGTGCGCAGGATCCGGAGTTCCTGCGCCTCTACGACGAGGTGCTGGCGGCCTTCGAGCGCGCCATGGACCGCAGCGGCTCCTGGTACGCGCGCCTCCATCCCGGGGCCGGCCGCCCGATCGCGTATTTCTGCGCCGAGTTCGCGCTCCACAATTCGATCCCGGTGTACTCCGGCGGGCTCGGCGTCCTCGCCGGCGATCACTGCAAGGAAGCCTCCGACCTGGGCGTGCCGCTCGTCGCGGTCGGCCTCTTCTACGTGAAGGGCTACTTCGACCAGCGGATCCGCGCCGACGGCTGGCAGGAGGACTCCGACGAGGTCATCAGCACCACGACCACGCCGCTGACCCCGGTGCTCGGCCCCGACGGCGACCCGTCGCTGCTCACGCTGCGCACCGCCGATCGCGACCTCGCGATCGGGGCGTGGCGCCTCGCGGCCGGCGGCGTCAGCGTGTACCTGCTCGACACCGACCTCGAGCGCAACGCTCCGCAGGACCGCGAGCTTTCGCACAAGCTCTACACCGGCAACGCGGAGCTGCGGCTCAAGCAGGAGTGGATCCTCGGCGTCGGCGGCGTCCGCCTGCTGCGCACCCTCGGCATCGATCCGGCGGTCTGGCACGCGAACGAGGGCCACGCCGCCTTCATGCTGGTCGAGCGCCTGCGCGAGCTGACGGCCGCCGGCGTGCCCTTCGACGAGGGCGTGCGGAAGATCCGCGCCACCAGCGTGTTCACGACCCATACGCCGGTCGCCGCGGGACACGATACCTTTCCCTTTCACGACGTCGAGCGGGTGGCCGGGCCGTTCTGGAACGAGATGGGCATGGACCGGGACGCCTTCGCGCGCCTGGGCCGCCATCCCGCCGGCGATCCCGGCCAGTATCACATGACGGTGATCGCGCTCCGGCTCTCGGGCCGCGTGAATGGCGTCGCCGCGCGCCACGAACGCGAGTCGCGTCGCATCTGGCGCGAGCTCTGGCCCGGCCGCGACGCGGGGCACGTGCCCATCCGTCACGTGACCAACGGCGTCCACCTGGGCACCTGGATGGCGCAACGGATCCGGCTGCTGCTCGCCGAGCACTTCGGCGACGACTGGGAGGAGCGCCAGAGTGAGCCGAAGTTCTGGGACTGCGTGCTGGGGCTCGACGACCAGAAGCTCTGGAGGACGCACGAACGCCTCAGGCAGGTGCTGCACAGCTACATCCGCGAGGACGCGCGCCACCGCTGGCGCGACTACTGGAAAGACCCCGCCAAGCTGGCCGTGGCCGGGACGCTGCTCAGCCCCACCGCCCTCACCATCGGCTTCGCACGGCGCTTCGCGACCTATAAGCGCGCCGACCTGGTGCTGCGCGCCGGCGAGCGCCTGCGGCGCCTGCTCGTCAATCCGCGCCGCCCGGTCCAGCTGGTCTTCGCGGGCAAGGCGCATCCGGCCGACGAGCCGGGCAAGGGTGTGCTCCAGCGGGTCTACCTGGCCGCGGAGGACCCGCAGTACATGGGCCGCATCGCGTTCATCGAGGACTACGAGCTCCACCTGGCGCACCAACTGGTGCAGGGCGTGGACCTGTGGCTCAACGTCCCCCGCGTGCCGCTGGAAGCGTGCGGCACCAGCGGGATGAAAGCGGCCCTGAACGGCGTGCCCCAGCTGAGCACCCTCGACGGGTGGTGGGCCGAGGGCTATACCGGGGCGAACGGCTGGGCGATCCCGCTCGCGGGGCCCGACCAGGACCCCGACGAGTCCGACATCGAGCATCTCTTCGCGCTCCTGGAGCACGAGGTGGTGCCGCGGTTCTACGACCGCGATGCGCGCGGGATCCCGGTGCAATGGGTGACCATGATGAAGCACGCGATCCGCACCGCGGGCGAACGCTTCACCGCGCGGCGGATGCTCCGGCAGTACGTGGACGAGTACTACCTTCCGGCCGCCTCCGGCAGTCTGCCGGACGACGACCCGCCGACGGCCTGAGGCGATGCCGCCCCGGCCGGACTTCAGCGTCCTCCACCTGACGGCCGAGCTGTGGCCCTACGCGCGGACCGGCGGCCTGGGCCAGGCGGTCGCCGATCTCGCGGCTTACCAGGCGCGGAACGGGATCCCGGCCAGCGTGATGATGCCGCTCTACCGGATGGCGCGCGAGCACATCACCACCCTGGAGCCGCTCGGCGAGCCCTTCGTCGTCGAGATGGGTGACGTCCGGGAGGAAGTGCAGTGCTGGCAGCAACGCGGCCGCGCCGGCGAGCCGCGCACGCTGTTCGTGGACCATCCGCCGTCGTTCGACCGCGACGGCATCTACGGCGAAGGTGGGGTCGACTACCCCGACAACGACCGGCGTTTCGCGCTGTTCTGCCTCGCCTCGCTCGAGATCGCCGCGCGGCTGCCCGGTCCGCGGCTGGTCCTTCACGCCCACGACTGGCATACCGCGCTCGCGCCCGTCTACCTGCGGGTCCGGCCGCCCGGCCGGCCGGAGCTGGAGCGCATGCCGTCCGTCCTCACCGTGCACAACGGCGGATTCCAGGGGCACTACGGGCGGGCGACGCTCGCGGCGATCGGTCTCCCGGACTCGCTCTGGTCGGTCGACTACATGGAGTGGTACGGGCGGCTGAACTACCTCAAGGGTGGCCTCTGCTTCGCCGACCTGGTGACCACGGTGAGCCCGACGCACGCCGTGGAGATGCGCACCGAGGTGGGCGGCTTCGGCCTCCACGACCGGTTCCAGCGCCTGGGCGACCGGTTCGTCGGCATCCGGAACGGGATCGACACGGAGCTGTGGGATCCCGCCACCGACGCGGAGATCCCCGGCCACTACGACGCCGGCAACCTCGGACCGAAGGCCAAGTGCAAGGCGTCGCTGCAGCGCGCCTGGAACCTGCCGGTGCGCGCCCGGGTGCCGGTCTTCGGGATGAGCGCGAGGCTGGTCACGCAGAAGGGCCTCGACCTCGTCGTGGGCTCGGCGCGGGTGGCCAGCGCCGATGCGCAGTTCATCTTCCTGGGCGCCGGTGAAGAGCGCTACGAGGAGGCGCTGCGCGCGCTGGCGGCGCAGCATCCGCAGCGCATCGGCGTCAACACCGACTTCACCGACCGCCTCGAGCACCGCCTCCTCGCGGGGGCCAACTTTCTGCTCATGCCCTCGCTCTACGAGCCCTGCGGGCTGACCCAGATGCGCGCGCAGCGCTACGGCGCGCTGCCGGTGGCCCGGCGCGTGGGCGGGCTCGCCGACACCATCATCGACGGCGTCACGGGATTCCTCTTCGACGTCTACACGCCCGAGGAGCTCGACCTCGCCCTGGACCGCGCGCTGGCGACCTACGCCGATCAGCCGAGCTACCTGGAGCACGCCCGCTCCGCGATGCGGCTCGACTTCTCGTGGAAGGAGCCCGTGGCGCGCTACGTCGAGTGCTATCGCCGCGTGCTCGCCGCCCGCTGATGGATTTCGTCCTCGCCCTCCACAGCCACCTGCCGTACGTGCTGCACCATGGCCGGTGGCCGCACGGGAGCGATTGGCTCTGCGAGGCCGCGGTCGACACCTACCTCCCGCTGCTCGAGGCGCTCCAGGGCTTCGAGCGCGACGGCGTCGCCGCGCCGGTGACGCTCGGCATCACGCCGGTGCTCGCGGCCCAGCTCGCGGATCCCGCCTTCATCGCGGAGCTCGAGGCCTTCATCACCCAGCGCCTCATGGCCTGTGACGCCGCGCCCGCCTCGCTCGCCACCACCGGCGACACCGAGCTGCTGCCCCTGGTGTCGTTCTGGCGCGGCCGTCTCACGGCGCTGCGCGACGTCCTGCACGACGCCGACAACGACCTCATCAGCGCCTTCCGGGGGTTCGAGGAGCGCGGGCGCCTCGAGCTGATCTCCTCGGCGGCAACCCACGGCTTCCTGCCCCTGCTGGGCCGGGACGAGAGCATCCGGCTCCAGCTCGCGACCGGGCGCGCCGAACATCGCCGGCTCTTCGGCCGCGACCCGACGGGATGCTGGCTGCCCGAATGCGCCTTCCGGCCCTCCGGTCCCTGGCACCCGCCCGGCGCGCGGGCGCGGGCCTACCGGCGCGGCACCGCCGAGCACCTGCGCGACGCGGGCTATCGCTACTTCTTCGTCGACGCCCACCTGCCGCAGGCCGGCGAGTATCTGGGCCTCTACGGCGAGGTCGCGCCGGGCGGCGAGCCGCGGGAGGCCGTGCTCCACGACGCCGTCGCGCGCGCGGCGGGCGAGCATGAGCGGACCGCCGTGCGCTCACCCTACGTCGCCTACCGGATGCCCGGCGCTCCGCGCGCCCCCGCGCTGTCCGCGCTGGTGCGCGATCCGCGCTCCACGCCGCAGGTCTGGAGCCGGCACCGGGGCTATCCCGGCGATGAGTGGTATCTCGAGTTCCACAAGATCCGCTGGCCCGGCGGCCTCAAGCTGTGGCGGGTGACCGGCAGCGGGGTGGACCTCGGCACCAAGCGGCGCTACGAGCCGGCCGCGGCGCGAGATCGCGCCCGCGCGCACGCCGGGCACTTCGCGGGCGTCCTGGGCGACATCGCGCGGACCGAGACCGGCGGCGACGTGATCGTCGCCCCGTTCGACACCGAGCTCTTCGGCCACTGGTGGTTCGAGGGCGTGGACTTTCTCGCCGATCTCTACCGCGCCCTGCCCGGCGCGGCGGTCCGCCCGGTGACGGCGCGCGACCACATGGCGGCCCGGCCGGCCCGCGCCACCGTGCGCCTCGGCGAAGGCTCGTGGGGCGCCAATGGGGACTTCTCGATGTGGATGAACGACCAGACGGCGTGGACCTGGCAGCGGCTCTGGCCGCTCGAGTACGCCTTCTGGGGCGTGGCGCGCCGGGCCCTCGGCGCCGGCCCGCGCCAGCGACACGTCCTCGAGCAGGCGGCGCGTTCGCTCCTCCTGGCGCAATCCTCCGACTGGCAGTTCATCATCTCCACCGGCGCCGCCACCGACTATGCCGAGCGCCGGTTCGCGCAGCACTGCGCCGACCTCGAGCAGCTGCTGGCCGCGCTGCGGCCCGACGCTCCGGACGGCGCGCTCGACGAGGCGGTCCGCCGCGCCGACGCCCTGCGCCCGCGCGACAACCTCTTCCCGGATGTGGGCGACGCCATCGCCAGGGCGCTCGGGTGAGCTCGGTGACGTCGGTCGTCATTCATGGACACTTCTACCAGCCCCCGCGGGAGAACCCGTGGACCGGTGCGATCGACGCCGAGCCGACGGCCGCGCCCGACCACGACTGGAACGCGCGCATCACGCACCAATGCTACGCCCCGCTGGCCTCCATCCCGCTGGGCAACGACACCGATCCGCACCGCGTCAACGCCTACAACTTTCTCAGCTTCGACTTCGGCCCGACCCTGCTGGAGTGGATGACGCGCGAGGCGCGGCCCACCTACGAGGCGATCCTGCGCGGCGACCGGCACAGCCGGGAGCGGCTCGGCCGCGGCAACGCCATGGCGATGCCGTATCACCACGTGATCCTCCCGCTCAGCAGCCGGCGGGACAAGCAGACCGAGGTCCGCTGGGGCATCGCCGACTTCCATCGCCGCTTCGGCCGTGAGCCGGAGGGCCTGTGGCTGCCGGAGACCGCGGTGGACCAGGAGACCCTCGACGTGCTGGCGGAGGAGGGGATCGCCTTCACCGTGCTCGCCCCGAACCAGGTGGCGCAGTCCCCGGCCGACGGGCTGGCGGGCCGGGTGCGGACCAGCGGCGGCCGGAGCATCGCCGCCTTCGTGTACGACGGTGCCCTGTCGCACGACGTCGCCTTCGGCGCCTCGCTCAAGGACGCCGTCCAGTGGGAGCGCCGGATCCTGGCGCCGCCCAAGCGGAGCCTGGCCAGCATCGCCACCGACGGCGAGTCGTACGGCCACCACCACAAGTACGGGGATCTGGCCCTCGGCGCGCTGCTGCGGCGGCTCGCGTCGCGGCGCGGCGTGCGCCTCGAAAACTTCGCGTCGGTCCTGGCCGCCCATCCCGCCACGGCCGAGCTGGAGCTGGTCGCGCCGAGCTCCTGGAGCTGCGCCCACGGCGTCGAGCGATGGCGCGCCGACTGCGGATGCCGCATCGCCCGCGACGGCTCGACGCAGCAGGCGTGGCGCGCGCCGCTGCGCCGGGCGATCGCCTGGCTGGTGGGTGAGGCGGATGCGCTCTACGAGCGCGCGGCCCGCCTGCGGGGCCTGGACGCCTGGGCCCTGCGCGACGGGTCCGGCGCGTCGGGCCCGGTGCCGGACGTCGGTGCCGAGCTGGCGCGCCTGCTGGACATGGACCGGAGCGCGCTGCGTTCGATGACCTCCTGCGGCTGGTTCTTCGACGACTTCGGAGGCCTCGAGGGCCGCCAGGTGCTGCGGTACGCCGCGCGAGCGATCGAGCAGGCGGGCGGCGAGCGGGCCCGGCTCGAGGCCGGCTTCCTCGAGCGTCTCGACGGCGCGGTGAGCAACGACCGGACGGTCGGGACGGCGCGCGACTTCTACCGCGTCGTCGCCTCGCAGCAGCCCGTGTGAGCGGACCGATCCGTTTCGTCTTCGGCGTACACCTGCACCAGCCGGTCGGCAACTTCGACCACGTCTTCGCCGATCATCTCCGCGACGCCTATCGCCCGTTTCTCGAGCACACCGTGGCGGCGGGCTTCGGGCCGCTTACGCTGCACGTCTCCGGGCCGCTCCTCGAGTGGATCGATGTCCACGAACCCGCGTTCCTCGACACGGTGGCGCGGCTGGTCGCCGACGGTCGCCTGGAGCTGCTCCTCGCCGGCTTCGACGAGCCGATCCTCGCGTCGCTGCCGCGCCCCGACCGCATCGAGCAGATCGCGCGGATGCGCGAATTCCTGCTCCGGCGCCTGGGTGCGCAGGCCACCGGGCTCTGGCTCACCGAGCGGGTCTGGGAGCCCGAGCTGGCGGCCGACCTCGCCGATGCCGGCGTCGGCTACGCCTTCGTCGACGACCGGCACTTCCTGGTGAGCGGCTTCCGGCGCGACCAGCTCCACGTGCCCTACCGCACTGAAAGCGACGGGCGCGGTCTCGCGCTGCTCGCGATCGACGAGCGCCTGCGCTACCTGGTGCCTTTCCGGCCGCCCGAGGAAACCGCGGCCTACCTGCGCCAGCTCCGCGCCGACGGACATCGGCTCGCCGTCCTCGCCGACGACGGCGAGAAGTTCGGCGGATGGCCGGGCACCCTCGAGTGGGTCTTCGGCAAGGGCTGGCTCGACCACTTCCTGCGCGTCATGAGCGAGCTGGTGTCGGCGGGCGAGATGCAGGTGGTGTCGGGAGCCGAGGCGGTACGCGAAGTGCCGGGCGGCGGCCTGGCGTACCTGCCCACGGCCTCTTACCGCGAGATGGAAGGCTGGGCGCTCCCGGCGGAGGCGCAGGGCGAGCTGATGCGGCTGGAGGAGGAGCTGGGACCCGAGCGGCTCCAGGGTCCCGACGGCGGGATCGTGCGCGGCGCGCACTGGCGCAACTTCCTGGTGAAGTACGCCGAGTCGAACCGCATGCACAAGACGATGGTCGCCCTCTCGGGGCTGTCGCGCGGGCGGGGCGATCCGCCGGCAGCGCGCCGCGCCATCAGCCGCGCCCAGTGCAACGACGCCTACTGGCACGGCGTGTTCGGCGGCCTCTACCTCCCGGTGCTGCGCAACGCGATCTGGCGCCAGCTCGCCATCGCCGAGCGCGAGCTGCGGCGCGGCGAGGGTCTGGCCTGCGAGGTGCTCGACCTGGACGGCGACGGCGCGGACGAGCTCTGGATCCACTCGTCCTCCTTCTCCGCGGTGGTCAGCCCCCGCCGGGGCGGGGCGGTCGAGGTCCTGACGCGCTTCGGCGAGGAGCGCAATCTCGCGGATGCGCTCACCCGCCGGCGCGAGGTCTACCACCATGTCGAGCAGGCGGCGCGACTCGTCACGCTGCCGCCGGTGGATGCGGAGCCGCGGGCGCTGCTCGTCGACCGGATACTCAGCGGCGATCTCGAGGAGCCGGACTACGCGCGCGGCGCCTACCGGCCGCTGACGTCGTGGGCGATGGTGCGGATGGACGTGATCGAGCGGCGCGTGGAACAAGCGGCCGTCGTCATCACCCTGCACGGCGGCGGGCTCGAGAAGATCCTCGCCTTCACCGCGGAGGGTGCGCTGCGCGCGTCCTACCGTTGGGACCCGGCGGCCGTTCCCCAAGGGGCGTGGTTCGCCCCCGAGCTCTCGCTGGCGCGCGACGTGCCGCTACGCACGGCGCCGGGCGGCGACCTCTGGCGTTACCCCATCACCACCGTGGCCAAGAGCGAGCGCGGGTTCGACGAAACGGAGCAGGGCATCGCGTTGACACCACGGTGGCCCGCCTCACTCGGCAGCGCCTGGGTGGAGATTCCCTAGCCCCAGCTCCTCCGCCCGCCGCGCGTATCCCGGTACCAGCGGCAGCGGCACCCCTCGCGCCGCCTCGATCAGCGGCGGCAGGTAGTCCCGGACCGGCGTGTAGCGGAGCCCGAGCACTGCCTTGCTGCGCTCGTTCGCCGGCGCCGACATCCAGCGGCCACTCCACGGCGAACACGACGGCAACAGCCTGCGGGCCTCGAGCGTCGCGCGCGGGACCCTCACCAGGCGCACCACGCGGGCCAGCGCCGCGCCGACCGGTGCGAGCATCTCCTCCAGCGTGAGCGTCTCATCCTGCGCGATGTTCAGCGAGCTGCCCGCCGGAACCGACGGGTCGGCGGCCCGCAGCGTCGCGGCGATGACGTCACCCCCGAACACGTGCCGCAGCCGCAGCCGGTGCTGGTCGTCGGGCACCAGGATCGGGCCTCCATCCAGCAGGCGGTACACGTAGGCCGCCAGGCGGTGATAGTGGTCGCGCGCCGAGTTGATCATCGGCATGCGCAGCGACACGCAGGGGAATCCGCTCCGCCGCCATGCCGCACGGAGTGCGTCTTCCGCGTCGCGCTTCCCGATGCCGTAGAGCCAGTTCTCCCGGTCAAGGGCGCGCTCCGCTCCGGGGTCCGCCATCAGCGAGCCGTCATAGTCGCTCTCGTGGAAGGGCGGCGCGAGGCCGGTGCGGACCAGGTACACCTGGCCGGTGCTCCAGAAGATGTAGCGGCCGGTCCGGCCCTCCAGGATCGTCCCGATCGCGGCGGCGTCGGCGCCGGTGTAGAGGGTGGTGTCGACGACCAGCTCGAAGGAGCGGCCGCGCAGGGCGGTTCCGAGGGTCGCCGCGTCGGACCGGTCGGCGCGCAGCCGCTCGATGTCCGCCGGCAGGTCGTCCAGTGTCACGCCGCGGTTCAGCACCGTGACCAGGTCGCCGCGCGCGCGCAGGGCGGCGACCAGGTCGGGGCCGAGGTTGCGGGTTCCGCCGATCACGAGAGCGCTGCGGGGCATCGTTCGTAAAGGAACGCCCCGGCGCGCCGGGCCGGAAGGGCGCCGGGGTCCGGCTCGCGGCGAGGCCGCCGCCACGATAGGTTGGCGCTCTCGGGCAGCATGGCCTGGTCACGGGAGGCGACGCGAACCATGACGGCACACCGCTTCCTGACGCACCAGGGCGTCGAGATTCTGGCGTTCGACTTCACGCGCACCAGCAGCCGGGAGGAGACGCTCGAGCGCATCGCCGCCGCGCGCGATGAAGTGACGCGGCATCCCCTCGGCTCGCTGCTCATCGTGACCGACGTGACCGACAGCTACGTGGACGCCGAGGTGGTGCGCGCCCTCGGCGTGCTGGCGGCGGACAATAAGCCCTACGTGATCGCGAGTGCCGTGGTCGGGGCGGCCGGCCATCGCGACGGGGTGCGCCAGCTGGTGGCGGGGATGTCGCGGCGCTCGTTCCAGGGCTTCGAGGAGCTGGGGGCGGCGCTCGACTGGCTGGTCGAGCAGCGTCGCACGACGGTGACCTGAGCGTTGACCGCGCGCCCGGGCCACCGCTAACCTCCGGTTCCATGACGCTCCGCCTCTTCAATACGCTCTCGCGCTCGCTCGAGCCGTTCGCGCCGCTCCACCCGCCCGCGGTCGCGCTCTACACCTGCGGACCGACCGTCTGGAATTTCGCGCACATCGGCAACTTCCGGACCTTCGTCTTCGAGGACGTGCTCCGCCGGTACCTCGAGTACCTCGGCTACACGGTCACCCAGGTCATGAATCTCACCGATGTCGACGACCGCACCATCAGCGCGGCGAACGCCGCCGGGCTGCCCCTGGTCGAGCACACGCGGCCCTTCACCGAGGCGTTCTTCGAGGACCGCGACTACCTGCGCATCGAGCCGGCCACCCACTACACCGCCGCGACCAAGCACATCCCCGCCATGATCAAGCTGGTGGCGCGCCTGCTCGAGAGGGGCGTCGCCTACCGGGGCGACGACGGATCGGTGTATTTCGCCATCGCGAAGTTCCCGGCCTATGGCCGCTTGTCGAAGGTCGAGAGCCGGGAGCTGAAGGCGGGCGCGCGCGTGGACTCCGACGAGTACGCCAAGGAGGACGCGCGCGACTTTGTGCTGTGGAAGGCGGCGAAGCCCCAGGACGAGGCCGTGGGCGCCGCGTGGGACGCGCCCTTCGGCCGCGGGCGGCCGGGCTGGCACCTCGAATGCTCGGCGATGAGCCAGCAGTACCTGGGCGATACCATCGACATTCACTGCGGCGGCGTGGACCTGATCTTCCCGCACCACGAGGACGAGATCGCCCAGAGTGAGGCGGCCACCGGCAAGCCGTTCGCGCGCTACTGGATGCACGCCGAGTTTCTCCAGGTGGACGGGACCAAGATGTCGAAGCGCTACGGCAACTTCCTCACGGCGCGCGACCTCAAGGACGGCGGCTGGGACGCGGCCGCGATCCGCTACCTCTTCGGGCAGACCCACTACCGCAAGCAGCTCAACTTCACCGACGATGCGCTGAAGGCCGCGGCGGCCGGGGCGCAGCGGCTCGCCGAGTTCCACGTGCGCCTGGCCCGGCTGCCGGCGGGGACGGGCACCGGCCTGGTCGAGCTGGCCGGAAAGCTCGACGCCGATTTCCGCGCGGCGATGGACGATGACCTCGATGTCCCGCAGGCCATCGGCACCCTGATGACCTTCGTGCGCGAGGCCAACGCGACCATCGATCGCGAGGGCGCGACCGCGCCGGCGCGCGAGGCGGCGCTCGATGCGTTCAACCGGGCGACGGGTGTCCTCCAGATCGTGCCCGAGCTCCGTCACGCCGGCGGCGACGACAGCCTCATGCTGTGGGCGCGCGAAATGGCGGAGGAGCGCAAGCGGGCCAAGTGGGCGAAGGACTGGAAGCGCGCCGACGAGGTCCGGAAGGCGCTGCTCGAGAAGGGGATCGAGGTCCGCGACGCCAAGGACGGCGGTTACGAGCTGCGGCGCCTCAGTGGTCCGCCGTAACATCTTGCGGGGCAAGCGCTTTCCGTCGAGCCCGCGGCCCCGGGGGCCGTGCTGGGTCGCAGGCCTTAACTGCCCGTGCCTTCAAGACTTGACCCGCCTGTAACGGTCCGTTATGCTTCAAGGCTCGCGAGGTCCGGTTTCTTAATCGCGCGCTGACGTAGCTCAGTTGGTAGAGCAGCTGATTTGTAATCAGCAGGTCCTGGGTTCGAGTCCCAGCGTCAGCTCCAAGTGGAGAAGGAGACGGTACCCGCCGCACCGACCACCCCGCGAGAGCGCACCGCGGGGTGGTCTGTTCAGCGGACGTGAAGCGACAAGGCGGGGACGGGATGCGCAGACGCTGGTGGGGTGCCGGAGCGGTCAATCGGAGCAGACTGTAAATCTGCCGGCCATGCGCCTACGAAGGTTCGAATCCTTCCCCCACCACTGCTGCCGGAGGCGGTTGCGGGTGTAGCTCAGTTGGTAGAGCGTCAGCCTTCCAAGCTGAGGGTCGCGGGTTCGAGCCCCGTCGCCCGCTTGCTCGCGTAGCTCAGTCGGTAGAG
>JBGOSS010000016.1:0-74237 GCA_041476105.1 Gemmatimonadota bacterium | reverse complement strand
TGACGCGATGGGAAACCGGACTGATCATTCGGGGAGTTATTCCACCGGCAACCGCGTTACTGCCTTCAACGGGTGCACATATGCGACCGATGCGGACGGCAACATCACCTCGCGAACCGCATGTGCCGACTCCGCGAGGTTCTACTGGTCGGCTGAGTCGCGCCTGGACAGCCTGACCCGGCTTGGTGCGCGTATCGCCTTCAGGTATGATGCCGCAGGCCGGTTAGTGCGTCGGGATTCGGCTGGAAGCGCCCAGCGACATTTCATTTGGGATGGCGATGACCTACTGGCCGAACTGAACGTGAGCGCGACAGGCAAGGTTGCGGAGTACTCGTACTACTCAATCGACCACTTGCATGCGCTCGTCATTGGCGCGACAGCCTACTACGCCCACCAGGACTCGCGCGGCAACACCATCGCGCTCACTGACGGGTCACTGCGTCGCGACTATGCCTATGACTCGTGGGGAGCGCTCAGGTCCGGTACGGACTATCTCCGGTTCAATGGCGCGGACCGGGCGAGGTGGAAGGGGGCCTTGTGGATGAGTCCCGAGGCTGATCTTTACTACATGCGGAACCGATGGTACGAGCCCACGACTGGCCGTTTCCTCAGCGAAGATCCAATCGGGCTCGCAGGTGGGATAAATGGGTACGCTTTTTCCTCGGATGACCCCGTGAATGGGGCGGACCCGTTCGGGCTTTGCACCATATACAAAGGCAACACGAATGAGATTGTGCGGGAGGCTGGCGAAGGCGAGACAGTGACCGCGGAAGACGGCCGAACGCTTAGTTGCCACAATGGTAACTGGGAAGCAGGTGGTGGGGGGAGCGGCGGCGGTAGGGGCGGGGGTGGAACCCGTTCAACTCCCACGCCGCCTGAACCTGCCGACGGCTTGTCCACGGAATGCAAGGCGGACATTGCGGGCACGCTTGTTAGTCTCGGACTTGATGTGATTGGGGCCAGCCTCTTCCGGGGCGTGAGCACACTAGGGCGTGGGCTCGCCGCTCGAAACACCGCGGAGGTGTTCGCCTACGGAGCCGGTCGCTTCCCTGGGACGGCAACGGGAATGTCCCTCTCGATTCAGGCGGGCTTGAGAGGCACCCGAGCCACAAGGATGGTAGGTCAGGGGATCGTTCAGGCCAGTCTGCGGCCGGCTGCTGGGCTGATAACGGCCAGCGAGGATTCCTCTATGCCGTACAGCCTCGCACGCAACCTGCCATATCTGGGCACAGTCATTCGCTTGGGCGAAACCTTGGGCCAGTGCTTGGGAGAGGCGCTATGAGACTGTTGGTGGCAATCGTATCAGCGGTAGGTGGCCTGGTCGGCGCCGGCATGGCCGCAGCATCTCTACTTCGCATGCGGACCATAGGGACCGGAAGGCCGGCTCGTCAGCTGCGGTACCGTCAATCAGCCATACTGACGATGCTGCTGATGGGGCCGGTCATGGGCTATGTGCTGGTGCGGGGCTGGTCGGACGCTGCTGTCGTAGTGCTTTCCGGTGGCAGTCTGCTCGCAGTCGCCTTGCGTTTGCTGGGCGGGCGCGATCCTAATGACGAAGATGAATCATGATCCTGCGAGATCGTAGCCCGGAGTCGCCTAGAACTGCGCCTCGTCGATCAACCGGATCAGCTCCCCGAATGTGGCCGACTGCGGCGTCGGCTTTCCCGTCGCAGGGTCGGTTCGCATGTGCCACTGTACCAGCTCGGCCAGCGCGATCGAATCCTCGTCGTCAAGCTTCAGCGCGTAGCCCCCGTCCGCCGGCGCGATGGCATCGAACCGCTTCCGCAACGTGTCCGGCACGTCTTTCAACGTCTTGAGCGCGTCCACCATGGTCTGCGAAATCGTCACGTTCATCGCTTCTCCAAACTCGCATGTCGTCGTCCGTCGTCGACTGTCAACTGTCGACTGTCGACTGTCGACCGTCACACCGGCATCTGCTCCCCAAATGCCTGGGCATCGCCCAGCAGAATCGCCGTCACCGTCTCGCCGGGCAGCACGGCATCCCGCCCCTCCGGGATCACCAGCAGCGCGTTCGCCTTCGCCATCGAAGTGAGAATGCCGGAGCCCTGCGGTCCCGTCAACCTCGCCTTCAGCGCGCCGCCGTCCTCGCGCAGGATGCCGCGCAGGAAATGCGTCAACCGCCCCGGCGTCTTCGCTGCCTCCTCCATCACCGCCCGCACCGTCCGCCGGTGCAGCGCGCGGTGTCCCTGCATCTTCCGGATCGCCGGCCGCACGTACAACTCGAAGCAGACCATGGTGCTCACCGGGTTGCCCGGCAGGCCGATCCACGGCCGCCCGCCCACCTGCGCGAACCCCAGCGGCGAGCCGGGCCGCATGGCGACGCGCCAGAAGTCCATTTGCGCGCCCAGCGCGGCCAGTGCGTCCCGCACGAAGTCGTGCTCCCCGACGCTCACTCCCGCCGTCGAGACGATGATGTCGGCTTGCGCGATCCCCCGCTCGAAGTGCGTCCGCATGTCGGCCAGCGTGTCGCGGGCGATGCCGAGGGGCACCGGCACCGCGCCGGCGTCCTCGATCAGCGCGTGCAGGGTGTAGGAGTTGCTGGTCGCGACCTTCTCGCCGGCGAGAATCGCGTCGCGCTCCTCCAGCTCCGCGATCTCGTCGCCCGAAGCGAGAATCGCAACGCGCGGCGTCCCGTAGACCCTTATTCTCGCCATCGCCATCGAGGCGAGCACGCCGAGCTGCGCGGCCTCCAGCGGCGTGCCGGGCTCGAAAACCCGCATGCCTTTCTTCAGATCTTCGCCCGCGAGCCGGAAGTTCTTGCCCGCGTCGCGCTCGTCCAGGATCACCGCGACGTCGCCCTCGCGCGTGGTGTCTTCCTGGCGGATGACGCAGTCGGCTCCCTCGGGGAGCGCCGCGCCGGTGAAGATCCGCGCACAGGTCCCCGCGCCCACGGGCTTTGAGGGCAGGCGGCCGGCCGGCAGCTCCTCGACGATCGCCAGCCGCTTGGGCGCGCTTTTCGACGCGCCGCGCACGTCCACCGCGCGCACCGCGTAGCCGTCCATCGCGGAGTTGGTCCGGCTCGGCAGGTCGATCGGCGAGTCGACGGTTTCGGCGAGAACGCGTTCCCGCGCCTCGAGGAGGGCGACCTCCTCGACCGGCAGCACCGAAACTCCCGCCAGGATGCGCTCGATCGCTTCGCGTACCGGGATCATGTCCTTCGCCGATGTCGCGCCCAGCGGCTGATAGCCGCTGCCCGGCGCCGGCGGCTGACAGCCGCCCAGATTCGTTTGTCGTCGCTATCAGCGACAGAGCCGAGCCGCGAGTCTTACTCGCGGGGGCGAGATCTTGACACGTTGGTACCGCTCGCCCGCTTCAGTGCTGCGGCCGTCTCGTGAAGTTCGCGAGCCGCTCCACCACGTGGTCCTGGACGGCCTCCACGACCCGCCGCGACGCGGTGAAGTGGTTGCACAGCAGCACGAAGACCAGGCGCTCGCCGTCGGCCGTGGTCACGTAGCCCGACAGGCTGCGCGCGTTCGCGATCGAGCCCGTCTTGGCATGCACGTTGCCGGCGGCCGCGGTGCCGCGCAGCCGGGCCGCGATGGTGCCGTCCACGCCGGCGATCGGCAGCGCCTGGAAGAAGACGTCGAAGTCGGGGTGCCGTGAGACCGAGACCAGCACCTGCGCGATCGCTTCCGGCGCGACGTAGTTGTAGCGCGAGAGGCCCGACCCGTCCACGTAGACGTACGCGTCCTGGGGAATCCCCCAGCCCGTCAGCGTCTCGGCGATGACCGCCTTCCCGCTGTCCACCGACGCCACCCCGCGCAGGCCGCCCAGGGTGCGCAGCAGCCCTTCGGCGATCTGGTTCTGGCTCGGCTTCTCGAGCAGGGGGAGGACGTCGCGGAGCGCGGGCGACTGCCAGGTGAAGAGGGTATCCCCGCCGGCGGCCGGCGCCGCCATACCACACCCGCAGCAGCCGCAGGCGGGCGGCGCCATCGCCACGATGGTGCTCGCGGGCGGCAGCCGCGCGCCCAGCACGCTGACGCCCGATTCGCGCAGCGCCTGCGTGAAGGCGTTCTCGAAGTAGCGGGTCGGGTCGGTGACGGCGGCTTCGATGGTCACCGGCGCGTGGCCCGCCGAGAGGCGCCCCGAGAGCACCACCGAATCGGTATAGAAGACGCGGGTGTAGCGGACCTGGTTGATGCTCGAATCGCGGGGCGCGGTGGTCACGGTGCTGAAGACCCGCAGCGGCGCGTCGGAGGGGAGGAGCCGCACCCGCGCGGTATCGCCGGGCAGCGCGCCGGGCGTGACCTCGATCGACGCGAAGCCTTCGTTGAACTGGAGCGCGCCGACCGGGGCCGAGTAGGAGTCCTGGAGGTCGTCCCACATCCACCCCTCACCAAGTACGGGGTCGGGGAAGAAGGAGGCATCGCCGACCACCCGCCCGGTCACCACGCGAATGCCCCGCGCCTTGACCGAATCGGCCCAGGGGCGGAGCGCCGCGAGGATGTCGGCGCCGCCGGTGCCGTGCTGCGACAGGCTGGGATCGCCGCGGCCCACCACCACCAGGTCGCCGCGCAGGGTGTCGGCGCCGCGCGTGCCGCGCGCCAGCACCGGCGTGCGCCAGTGGAAGTCGGCGCCGAGGCGGGCGAGGGCCACCGAGCCGGTGAGGATCTTCTGGTTGGAGGCCGGCATGAAGAGGTGCTCGGCGTTGCGGCGGTAGAGCACTTGCCCGTTGTCGAGGGACTGCACCACCACGCCCCACGAGGCGCGCGCGAAGGGCACGCCGGCGAAGGCGGAGTCGAGCTCGGCGTCGAGCTGGCGGACTGCGGGAGTGAGCGGCGGCGGCGAGCGGCGGGCCGCGCAGCCCGCCACGACGATCGCGGCGAGCGCGCGCACCGCCCGGTTCACTTCGCGCCCTGGAGCACGATGTCGACGAGGCGGTACATCCAGGCGGTGTCGCTGAAGCGCAGGACCGGGATCGAGGCGCGGAACTCCCGGTTGTCGGTCACCACGGCCAGGAAGAGCTCGGCCCCCGGCGTGCCCGGCGCATACAGCGGGTCGGCGTGCACCGCCTTCCGGAACACTTCGATCTTCGGCACGTCGGAGTCCTTGAATCCTTCGACCACCACGAACTGCGCGTCCGACAGGTAGAGCGCCGCCAACTCGCGGGGGCCCAGCGCTTCCTGGGTCTTCGCGATCAGCACCCGCATCTCCGGCGTTTCCATCACCACCCGCTCCGCGCCGCCCTCGTGCATGTGGCGCCAGGTGTCGCGCCCCTCTTCGTCGATCTGGAAGGGATGGCTACCGTGCTTGATCGACATTACCCGGTTGCCACGGCGCGCCAATTCCTTCACGAGCGCGACCACGAGCGTGGTCTTGCCCGCGTTCTTCTTGCCGACTACCGAGATGAGCCGGGGACCCGGCATAGTGACTCCGCGCGCGACAGGTCTGCTGGCGTGTTGACGTTGAAGAAAAGTACGCCCGGGTCGCCGTACTGCAACACGCGCTCGCGGGGCAGCCGGACGGCGCGGACCCCACCGTGAAAAGCGATCGCCCGCTGGTCGCCCCGGGCGGCGGCCTCCCGGATGGCGGGTCCGCAGGCGGGACCGTAGGCGGCGCACAGGGGCTCGACGCCCCGCCGGGAGTCCGATTCCGGCAGCACCGCGTCCGCTTCCTGGAGCATCGCCGCCATCTCCCTCAGCAGCCCCGCCGGGACGAAGGGCATGTCCCACGCCACGCAGAGCACCGCCCCGGCCGCTTCCACAGCCGTCAGGATCCCGCCGAGCGAGCCGAGCCCGGGGAGGACGTCGGGATGGACCGCGAGGCCGGGTCGCCAGGCCGCCGCCCCCGGGTCGTTGGCGATGAGGATGGGCGGCAGGCCCGTCGCGTCCGCCAGGGCGTCGGCCACCCGATCGAGCAGCCGCCGGCCTCCGACGTCGAGCAGGCCCTTCGGCTGGCCGCCGTACCGGGTGGCGGCGCCGCCGGCGATCACCGCTCCGGTGACGCTCAGTAGCGGCGGGGGTGCCGGCTCTCGAGCAGCACGTCGAGGCCGATCATGTACACCGGGACGTGCTTGACCGTCATCCGCCCTTCGGCGACGAGGCCGGTCGGCGTCATGGTGGTGGAATTGACCACCGGCAACGACGTCATCAGATCGCGGGCCTCCATGCGGATCCGGTAGCCCGCGCCCAGCCACGCGCTGAACCCGCCTGCCAGCGACACGACCCACGTCATGCTGGGCCGGTTCTTCTCGGCGATCATGTTGTAGAGGCAGACGTTGCTGACCGGGCTGCACTGCGGGTAGGCCACCAGCCCCGACGTCTCCACGAACGCATTGCTGAGAAACGCGAGGCCGGCGTTGGCGCGGACGAACGGCTGCACCCTGGACCCCGGCAGAAACCGGTACGTACCGCCGGCCAGGAAGGCCACCAGGCTGGTCGCCACGTGCTGTCCGTTGCCCCGCTCGCAGGCCTGCTGGTTGATGTTGAGGGAATCGGGGGCATACTGCGGCGGGCCCGAGCACCGCTGCTCGCTGCCCACGCCGAAGTACCCGACCTCGGCATTGATTCCGAACCGTGGCGACCGGTAGAGCGACACGGCGAGGGATGCGCTGACGCCATTGCGGAGCTTCCGGCCGATCGTGACGGTGTCGAAAGCCGGCGGCGGCCCGCCCGGCGCGCTCAGCGGCTGCCGGTCGATGGTCCAGAGAGGGCCGCCCTGGCTCATGCCTCCGCTGATGGTGAAGGCGAGGCTCGGCTCGCTGGGGCTCTGCGCGCGCGCCGCCGGTGCGATGCACAAGGCGAGCGCCGCAATCGTCGCAAGAAGTCGCACGGCACCTCCGGTCGAAGTCTCCATCAGGGATGATGCAGCTGCGGGGTGCCCGAAACGGCGCGGCCCACCAGGACCACCCCCGCCCGACGGGCGATGGTGACCGCCAAGGTCGTCGGGACCGACACCGTGGCGACCCACGACAGGCCGGCGCGCGCCGCCTTGAAGGCCAGCTCCGCGGAGATCCGGCCCGTCACCAGGAGCCCCAGGCCGGTCGGGTCGCGCTTCGCCAGGAGGGCGGAGCCGATCACCTTGTCCACGGCGTTGTGCCGGCCGACGTCCTCGGCATGCGCGATGAGCGTCGCGCCGTCGGCCAGCGCCGCCGCGTGGATGCCGCCCGTCTCGTGATAGCGCGCGCCGCGGTGGAACAGCTCCTTGAAGAGCGCCCGCATCGCCTCGACCGGCGGCGGCTCACCGCGCGGGGCTTCGCGACGCAGTGTCTCGGGCTCGGCCAGCGCCACGGTCACCGCGCCGCAGCCCGACGCCAGCACCCGGCGCCGGTCGTCGCCCGCCACCGCGGCGACGCGTTCCTCCGGCACTTCCGCCCAGAAACCGAGGTCGGTCGCGCACGGCCGCAAGGAGCGCAGCTCGGCGACGTTCCGGATGTAGCCCTCGCCATGCAGCCAGCCCACGGCCAGCTCCTCGAGCTGGTCGGGCGTGCACATCCAGGTCACCGCCGGCTGGTGGTTGACCTCGAGCCAGACCACCTGCTCCTCCACCGCCGCCAGCTCGGCCGTCGTCTCGTGGCTCATGGCTCGCCTACGCTTCTCCCCGGTACTCGGCATACAACGTCGGATCTTCCTGCACCCGCACGCGCGCCAGGCTGCACCCCGCGGGCAGGCGCGCCGCCACGCGCCGCCAGATGTCGAGGCAGAGCATCTCGCCGGTCGGCATCGCGCCGCCGTCGGCGAATTCCGGCACGTCCACGTGGATGCGGCGTCGCCCGAACCGCGCGACGACTTCCTCCGACAGCAGGCGGTCCAGCGCGGCGAGATCGATCACCATACCCGTCTCGGGGTCGGGTGTGCCTCTCACGGTCACCACGCACCGGTAGGCGTGCTGGTGTTCGTGGGTGCTGGCACCGAAGGCCACGGCGTTGCGCTCGGCGCTCCAGGCCGGGTGGAAGTACCGGTGCGTCGCGGAGAAGTCGACGATGCGCGTGAGGTACGCGGTCGGCATGGGGCGCAAGATACCTCAGAAGACGCGCACGGCGACACTCTTGAAGGAGGCATACACGGTGCGCCCCACGGCCAATCCGAGGTCCTCGAAGCTGCGCCGCGTGACGAGCGCCACCAGCTCGACGCCGCCCTCCAGCGTCACCCGCATCGCGGCCCCCTGCTCGGCCACCCGGATCACGCGTCCCGCCACCCGGTTGCGCGCCGACGAGTGGAGCGGCTCGAGCGACAGGACGATCTCCTCCGGAGGGATCGCGAGCGTCGCCGGGCCGGAGCGGTCGCTCACGACGTCGAAGGTCACGTCGCCGACACGCACCTGCTGCATCGGCCCGCCGCCGGGCAGGTCGACGCGGAAGATGTTCTCGGGCGTCACCGGCGCCGGGGTCCCCTCGTGGAGCGCGAGGATCCGGTCACTCCAGCGATAGGCGTCCTCCAGCTGGTGGGTCGCCACGCAGACCGCCATCGGCCGCCGGGCCTGCGCCGCGACGATCGCCGCGTAGAGCGAGTGCTGGGCTGCGCGGTCGGCGCCGGAGACCGGCTCGTCGAGCAGCAGCACGTCGGGCGCGCAGGCAAGCGCGCGCGCGACGGCGACGCGTTGCGCCTCGCCCCCCGAGAGCTGCGCGGCGTCGCGGTGCTCGAGCGACTGCGCCTGGAGCTGGGCCAGCGCGTTGCGCGCCTCGCGCTCCGCCTCGAGCCGGGTCAGGCCGCGCGCGCGCAGCCCGTAGGCCACGTTCGCGAGCACCGGGCCGCGGAAGAGAAAGGGGCGCTGCTCGACGAGGGTCACGCGCCGGCGGGCGGCGCGCCGCGCCGCCGCCGTCCCGACGGTCGTGCCGGCCAGGGCGAGCGTCCCTTCGACCGGTGTCTCGAGGAAGGCGAGGATGCGCAGCAGCGTGCTCTTGCCGGCGCCGTTGGGCCCGACGATGGCGAGCCGCTCGCGCCCGCCGACCACCAGGTCGTCCAGAGTGAGGACGGTGCGCTTCCCGTAGCGCTGCCGGACGCCACGGCACTCGAGGATCGGTCCGGCGCCCTCAGGCATCGCCGCGTCCCTGGAGCAGCTGGAGGACGGCGTTCACCGTGAGGGCCAGCGCCAACAGCACCAGTCCCAGCGCGATCGCGAAGCCGAAGTTCCCCTGCGACGTCGCGAGGGTGATCGCCGTGGTGAGGGTGCGGGTTTCCGCGCGGATGTTGCCGCCCACGATGAGCGCGGCGCCGACTTCCGAGAGCACGCGGCCGAAGGCGACCGCCACCGCCGCGGCGAGCGCGAACCGGGCCTCCCGCGCCACCGCCCAGGCCGCGCGGAGCCGCCCCGCCCCCAGGGTGAGGGCGGTGCGGCGCACCCGCGGGTCCACCGACTGCACCGCCGCGGCGCTGAGCGAGGCCGCGATGGGGACGGCGAGCACGATCTCGGCCAGGGCGATCGCGCGCCAGGTGAACAGCATGCCGAGGGCGCCGAGGGGGCCGTGACGGGTGAGCAGCAGGTAGATGAGCAGTCCGACGACGACCGTGGGCAGCGCGAGCGCCGTGTTCAGCAGGACCAGCACGGTGCGCTTGCCGGCGAAAGCGGTACCGCCGAGCCAGACGCCGGCGGGGATCCCGATGGCGCACGCCGCGGCTGTCGCGACCAGCGCGATCCGCAGCGACAGCGCCGCGATCCCGAGGATCTCGGCCTGCGGCCAGGTCACGGCAAGCTAGAAGCTGAAGTGGTAGGACAGGCCGGCGGACAGCGTGGCGTTGTGCGTCATCTGCCGGGCGCGGTACTTGTTCGGATCGAGGACCGGCGGCGGCGGCGAAGTCCCGGGGATGAAGTACGCCAGCGGCCACTCGTAGCGGATGGTATTGTCGCGCAGCTCGACCTCGATGCCGAGCTTGCGCGAGAGGAACAGCGTCGCCCCGACCGCGGGAACGACGGAGAAGTTCACCGCCGCCCGGTAGCCGCCCGGATCGATCGTCGTCGTGGTGGGGGAGACGATGCCGAATCCGAACGAGGCCCAGGGCGCGAGGCCGTGCCAGGTCTTGTCGCCGGTGAGGGTCAGCTGGAGCGAGATGTCGGCCGACACCAGCTGGTAGTCCACCGGCCCGGACCGCCGTGTCGAGTCGGGCAGGGTGGGATCGATGACGAGGCGGCGGCTGGAGATCAGCGACGTACCGACCACGAGGTCGAGCGGGCCCGAGAGCCGCGAGCGGATTCGCACGCCCATGGCCGTGCCGCGTTGCGCGCCGACTCCCGCGTTCGCCGTGTTGCCGGAGAAGCTGCCGACGACGAATGCCACATGCTGCCGCGTGCCGATGTCGAGAAACGGGGAGCGGGCGGGGTCGTGCCCCACCTGGGCTAAACCGCTTGATGGCTTGACGGCGAGAAAAGCCGCCGCGAGGGCAACTGTTGCGCCGCGTGTGTACCGTCTGGCCGTCAAGCCGTCAAGCCTCCAGCCGTCTCGTTTGACATCGCTACTCCCATGTTCTACAATGACTTTCGTGCGGGATCGACCGGCTCAATCTACCCCAGCCCGGCGTCACCTACCAGCCGCACGCGCCGCCCGTTTCCTTCTGCTCATCGGTGTGTTCGCGTCATGGACTGGCCGCGCGGCGCGCGCCCAGCAGGCGGCGACCATCGCCCGCGCGGCCGAGCCGTTCGTCGGCGACATCGGCGGTGCGCGACTCGGCCAGCTTACCGAGGGAGCGAGCTTCGCCGCGGGCCCGAGCCGTGCGAACCATACCCAGATCACGCTCGAAGGCTGGGTCTTCCGGGCTTCGTTGCAGAGTGTGAACCGCGAGGGCCATACTCTCGCCGTCAATCGCACCCCGATCGAGAACCTGCGCGACGCCCCCAACGGCAGGGTGCTCGCGCAACTGGTGCACGGCTTCCTCCTCGACGAGGTGGAGCGGCGCGGCCAGTGGGTGAAGGTGCGGCGGAGTGTCTGGGTGCAGACCGCGGCATTGCGCGGGGATGGCGGGCGGCGGCCGGCGGCTGCCGGCAATCCCGCCCCCGCGGCAAGTCCGCCGCCAGCCGCCAGCCGCCAACTGCCAATCGTCGTGGCAGCGCCGCCCACCGCCAACCGCCAACCGCCGGTTGCCGTCACGGCGCCTCCCGTTTCTCCGCCGTCGGCCATCCGCCCGTCCCCCCCGCGTTCGGCCTCCCAGGACTCGCCGGCGGCCGCCGATCCGCGCCGGGCCGTGGTGCGGCGTCGCATGCAGCTCTACCGCGCGCCCGATTCCACCGCCATCGGGCAGCTCGAGGCCGGCACGCCGGTGCGCATCACGGCGCGCGCCGGCGACTGGGTGCGGGTGGAGGCGCAGGCCTGGGTGCGGGAGAACGAGATTCGCCCCTCCGACGCCGGCATCCTTACCGGCCTGTCGGC
Organism: Gemmatimonadota bacterium; assembly: GCA_041476105.1. GTDB lineage: Bacteria > Gemmatimonadota > Gemmatimonadetes > Gemmatimonadales > JACORV01 > DASXPG01. The sequence goes on along the minus strand of JBGOSS010000016.1, from coordinate 62,917 downwards.
CGCCGAGCTGCGCGGCGCCCCCGAGGAATTCAAGGGGAAGCTGCTGCGCTGGACGATCCAGTTCCTCTCGCTCCAGACCGCCGACGAGCTGCGCTCCGACTTCCGGCCCGGCCAGCGCTACATCCTGGCGCGCGGCCCGGCGCCGGAGTATGCCTTTGTCTACATCACCGTCCCCGCCGACAAGCTGGCCGACGTGCAGCGCCTGGAGCCGCTCGCGAGTGTCACGGTGGTGGCCCGCGTGATCAACGGCCGCAGCGCCTACCTCGCCAATCCGATTCTCGAGCTGGTGGAGCTGCCATGAACGAGTTCCTCAGGAAGCGCATCGAGCGCAAGCTGGAAGCGCTCCCCGACGAGCGTGTCTACCAGGTGCTGGACTACATCGAATTCCTCGAGTCGAAGTACGCCGCGCGCAGCAGCGACGAGCCGTCGGCGTTCCAGAAGCTCGCCGAGACGGTGGAGGACACGATGCGCGCGGGCCGGATGTCGGTTTCGGCCATTCGCGGCACCATGGACGCGATGAGCGCCGCGGGCCGGGTGATGGGCGGGCTGGCCGCGGCGGGCAAGTCGGTCGTGGACCAGGTGGCGCGACCCGACGATCCCCACCGCATTGAAACGCCGCCCTCGTCGAGCGAGACGCGCCTCCCCGAAAAGGGCGAAACGCCGCCGGAGTCGCAGACCGGATCTGCTTGACCCGGCGCACCGCCGAGCCGTACATTCCGCCATGGAAAGCCGGATTCGCCCCCGGGACGGACTCGCCTTCGACGACGTCCTTCTCGTCCCCCGCCACTCGACGGTGCATCCGCGGCGCGTGGACGTCTCTACCCGGCTGACCCGCGACATCCCCCTCAACATCCCGTTCGTCGCCGCCGCCATGGACACCGTCACCGAGTCCGAGATGGCGATCGCGATGGCGCGGCACGGGGGCATCGGGGTCATCCACAAGAACATGCCGATCGACCGCCAGGTGTCGGAGGTGGACCGGGTCAAGCGCTCGGAGAGCGGGATGATCCTCGATCCGATCACGCTGCCGCCGGACCGGCCGATCCGCGACGCGATGCACCTCATGACCCGGTTCCGGATCTCCGGCGTGCCGATCGTGGACGAGCGGCGCATGCTGGTCGGCATCATCACCAACCGCGACCTCCAGTTCGAGCGTGACCTCAGCCGCCCGATCCGGGAGGTCATGACCGCGGACGAGCTGATCACGGCGCCGGTGGGTACCACCCTCGAGGAGGCCCAGCGCATCCTGGCCCGGCACAAGGTCGAGAAGCTGCCGGTGGTGGGATCGGACGGCACGCTGAAGGGCCTGATCACCGTCAAGGACATCTTCAAGCGGCTGCAGTACCCGGACGCCAACAAGGACCGGCACGGCCGGTTGCGCGTGGCCGCGGCCGTGGGCGCGACGAAGGACACGGTGGTCCGCGCGCGCGCCCTGGTCGACGCGGGGTGTGACGTCCTCTGCCTCGATTCGGCGCACGGACACAGCGAGGGAGTCTTGAGCGCGATCGCCGAGCTGCGCGACGCGCTCCCCGACGCGCAGATCATCGGCGGCAACGTCGCCACCGAGGGTGGAGCGTGCGCGCTGGTCGAGCGCGGCGTGGACGCGGTGAAGGTCGGCGTCGGCCCCGGCTCCATCTGCACCACGCGTGTCGTCACCGGCGTCGGCGTCCCGCAGCTGACCGCGATCCTCGACGCGGTCGCGGGCGCGGGCGACGTGCCGGTCATCGCCGACGGTGGCGTGAAGTACTCGGGCGACGCCGTGAAGGCGCTGGCCGCCGGCGCTTCGAGCGTGATGATGGGCTCGATGTTCGGCGGCACCGAGGAGAGCCCCGGCGAGTCGCTCCTCATGGAGGGACGGCGCTTCAAGGTCATCCGCGGGATGGGCTCGCTGGGGGCGATGCAGGAAGGCTCGGCGGATCGCTACTTCCAGGAGGGCGAGTCGTCGGCCGCGAAGATGGTGCCCGAGGGCATCGAGGGCCGGGTGCCCTACAAGGGGCCGGTGGCCGACGTCCTCTACCAGCTGGTCGGCGGACTGCGCAGCGGAATGGGCTACTGCGGCTGCGCGTCGGTGCACGAGCTGCGCACCGACACCGAGCTGGTGCGCCAGACCTCCGCCGGCCTGCGCGAGTCGCATCCGCACGACGTCACGATTACGCGCGAGGCGCCGAACTACAGCGTCTAACCCTTCGAGTCGGGAGACTGCATGAGCCTGTGGGCCACGAAGTCCATCACCGCGCTGCGCGCGGAAGCCGATGAGGTCGGCGAGAAAACGCTGAAGCGGACCCTCGGTGCGCTGAACCTCACCACGCTCGGCATCGGCGCCATCATCGGCGCGGGGATCTTCGTGCTGACCGGCCAGGCGGCCGCGCTGCACGCGGGTCCGGCGGTCCCCATCTCCATGATCCTGGTCGGCATCGCCTGTGCTTTCGCGGGGCTCTGCTACGCCGAGATGGCGAGCGCGGTCCCCGTGGCGGGCAGCGCCTACACCTACTCGTACGCGACCATGGGCGAGCTCGTCGCCTGGATCATCGGCTGGGACCTGGTGCTCGAGTACGCCGCGGGCGCCGCGACGGTCGGGGTCGGCTGGTCGGGGCACCTGGTCAGCCTGCTCAAGCAGCTCGGCATCGTGTTGCCCGAACGCCTCACCGCCTCGCCGACCCAGTGGTGCACGGCGAACGAAGTCGCGACGCACGTGGCCGGCTGCGCCCATGCCAATCTCAACTTGACGGGTGCGCTCATCAACGCGCCGGCGGTCTTCATCGTGGCGCTGATGTCCACGATCCTGGTCATCGGCATCAAGGAGTCGGCGTCGGTCAATAACCTGATCGTGATGCTGAAGCTCGCCATCATCCTGCTGATCGTCTTCGTCGGCCTGGGCCACATCAACCCGGCCAACTGGAAGCCGTTCATTCCGGCGAACACGGGCGAGTGGGGCACCTACGGCTACTCGGGTATCCTCCGCGGCGCCGGGCTGGTCTTCTTCGCCTACATCGGCTTCGACGCCGTGTCGACCGCGGCGCAGGAGGCGCGCAATCCGCAGAAGGACATGGCGATCGGCATCCTCGGCTCGCTCGCCATCTGCACCTTCCTGTACGTCGTGGTGTCGGCCATTCTCACCGGCATGGTGCCCTACACCGACCTCAACGTCGCGGCCCCGATGTCGCTGGCGATGGAGCGCATCGGCGCACCGACCTGGGTCCGCATCTCGGTGGACGTTGGCGCCGTGCTCGGCCTCGGCTCGGTCATCCTGGTCATGTTGCTTGGCCAGTCGCGCGTGTTCTACTCGATGTCGCGCGACGGGCTGCTCGGCAAGTGGGCGGGTGCGGTGCATCCGAAGTTCCGGACGCCCTACCTCTCGACCATCTTCACCGGCATCGCCGTCGGTCTCGCCACGGGCATCCTGCCGCTCCAGCTGCTCGGCCAGCTGGTGAACATCGGCACCCTGCTCGCCTTCGTGCTGGTCTGCATCGGCGTGATGGTGCTGCGCAAGACACGCCCCGACCTCGAGCGTCCGTTCAGGACGCCGTGGGTGCCGTTCGTGCCGATCATGGGCATCCTCTGCTGCTTCGGCCTCATGCTCACGCTGCCCGGCGACACCTGGATCCGGCTGGTCGTGTGGCTGATCATCGGCTTCGTCATCTACTTCGGCTACAGCCGTTCCCACAGCGTCCTGCAGCAGCAGCGCGAGGCGGGGACGGTGCCGAAGTAACGCGGGCGGGTCCGTTGCCCCCGGGGCGGCTCGTCGGTAGCCTTCATCGCCGATGAGCCGCCCCGAGCACTTGGAAGCCGTGCCGCCCGTGCGCATGCCGGGCGTCCGCGCCGTCGCCGAAGCCCTCCTTGCCGCCCACCGCGTCGTCCTGACCACGCACGTCAACGCCGATGGCGACGGCCTCGGCAGTGAGGTGGCGCTGGTCCACCTGCTTCGCGCGCAGGGCCGCGAGGCGGTGATCGTCAACCCGACACCGGTGCCCGCCCGCTACGGCTTCCTCGTGGATCCGATCCTCGGTGCGGACCGGAGCAGCGACGCGACGGCGGCGATCCGCGCCTCGGACCTCTTCCTCGTCCTCGACATCTCCGACCTCGGCCGGCTCGGCAACCTCGCCGAAGCAATCCGCGCCACGGGCATCACCGTGGCCTGCGTCGATCACCACGCTTCCCCCGGCACCCTCCCCGACGGCCCGCGCCTGGTGGATCCGAGCGCGTCGGCCACCGCCGAGCTGGTCTACGATCTGGCCTGCGGCGCGGGCTGGCCGATCGAGTCCGACGCGGCGTGCGCGCTGTACGTCGGGCTGATGACCGACACGGGCGGCTTTCGCTTCGGCAACACCACGCCGCGGGTGCTGCGCATCGCCGCCTCGCTGCTGGAAGCCGGCGTCCATCCCGAGCGGCTCTACGAGCAGGTCTATGCGACCGCGCCGGCCGGCCGGATCCGCCTCATGGCCGAGGTGCTCGAAACGCTGGCTGTCGAGCCGGCGATCGGCCTGTCGTGGGTCACGGTGCCCGACGGCGCGCTCGAGCGGCACGGTGTATCGGCCGACGACCTGGACGGCCTGGTCGAGTTCGCCCGGTCGGTGCAGGGCACGCGCCTCGCGCTGCTGTTCCGGCACCTGGCCAATGGGCGGGTGAAGGTGTCGTTCCGTTCGGTGGGCGACTTCGACGTCGCCGAATTCGCGCACCAGTTCGGCGGCGGGGGGCACGCCAAGGCATCGGGCGCGTCGATCGCCGGGCCGATCCAGGAGGTGCAGGCGCAGGTCCTCTCGGCGGCCCGCGCCGCGCTCGCCGTCGCCCGCTAGATTACCCGCATGGTCGATCGCAAACAGCTCGAAGCCCGCGTGGCCGCGGCGCTCACGGGCGTCACCAACACCCGGGCGGGCACCGACGTCATCTCGGCGGGCACCATCACGTCGATCGCGATCAGTGACGACGCCGAGGTGCTCCTCGAGTTTTCGCTGGGCCCCGACGATGCCGGTACGCTGGTGCGGGAGGCCCGCCGGGCGGTCCAGCAGGTCGAGGGTATCCGCTCGGTGCGCGTCGAAGTGAAGGGCATGCCGGCCCCCCAGACCACACCCAAGACGGTCCCGCCGCCGACGCCCCGGGAGCTGCCCCACCTGGGCCGCGTCGTCGCGGTCTCGAGCGGCAAGGGCGGCGTGGGCAAGTCCACCGTCTCCGTGAACCTCGCCGCGGCGCTGGCCGCGCGCGGCCACCGCGTCGGCATCATGGACGCCGATATCTACGGCCCCAACCTCCCCCGGATGTTCGGCATCATCGGCCAGGAGCCGCCGGTCGTGAACAAGCGCATCCAGCCGCTCCTGGCCCACGGCGTCAAGGTGATGTCGCTCGGCAGCCTGGTGGAGCGTGACGTCGCCACGATCTGGCGGGGTCCCATCATTACCAAGATCATCCAGCAGTTCCTGGCCGACGTCGACTGGGGACAGCTCGATTTTTTCATCGTCGACCTGCCGCCGGGGACCGGCGACGCGCAGCTCTCCCTGGTGCAGAGCGTGCACGTGGCGGGCGGAATCATCGTGACGACGCCGCAGGAGGTCGCGGTCGGCGACGCGCTGCGCGGCGCGAAGATGTTCGAGAAGGTCGGCGTGCCGCTGCTCGGCATCGTCGAGAACATGTCGTACTTCGTGATTCCCGGCACCGAGACGCGCGAGTACGTCTTCGGGAAGGGCGGCGGCGCGCGCCTCGCGGAGGAGCTCGGCGTGGCGCTGCTCGCCGAGGTGCCGCTGGCCACGATGGTGCAGGAGATGGGCGAGGCCGGCACGCCGGTCGTCCTGAAGGAGCCCGACTCGCTGCCCGCGCAGGCGATGCGCCGGCTGGCGGAGCAGGTCGAACGGGAGGTCGTTGCGCGGTCGGTCACACTGCCGATCGTGGCTGGGTGAGAAACGGGGGACGGTGGGGCTGGGGGACAGTGGAACGGATCGTCTTCTTGACGGTCCCGCTGTCCCTCGGTCCCGCCGTCCCCCTTCTCGCGCAGGCCACTCCCGCCCAGATCGTCTCCGGCCAGGAGCTCATCTACCGGGGCCGCTTCGGCGCGGCGCAGGTCTACTTCGCCGATCTCACGGAGCAGTTCCCCCGCGACGCCGCGGGCCCCGCGCTGGAGGCGTCGGCGCTCATCTGGTGGGGTGAAGCGCGGGGCGAGGAGTCCTTCCAGGTCGAGGCCATCGACAGCCTCCTCACCCTGGCCGCGAGCCGCGGCGAGGCGGCGCTGGACAGCGCCGCCGACGATGACCACCGGCTGGCGGCGCTCTTCTGGATGGGCACGGCCTACGCCTACCGCGCGCGGCAGGCCGAGCTGCGCGGCAGGGTCTGGCGCGCCGCGCGCGATGCCCGCGCGATGCAGTCGGCGCTGGAGCGCGCCATCGCCCTCGATTCCACCTGCGTCGACTGTCTCCTCGGGCTCGGCGTCTACGACTACGCCATGGCCCGGGCCAGCGCCCTGGCCCGGCTTGCCGCCCGCATCCTCGGCCTGGGGGGCGGCGACGCGGAGCGGGCGCTGGTCCGCATGCGGCGCGCCAGCGAGGAGGGGACGCTCACGCGCACCGAGGCCCGGTGGGTGTACGCCAGCGCGCTGCTGCGCGAAGGCGTGCGTGACGTCGCGGTGCGGGAGGAGGGGTTGCGCCGGGTGGCCGAGCTGGCGGCGCAGTTCCCGGAAAACCCGGTCTTCCGGCGGCCGCAGCCGCCGGCGACCGTGGAGCCGTGACGGGCGCCCTGGCGCCCGCGGTGCCGCCCGCGGCGCTGGTCGGCGGTCCGCTGTCGCGCACGATCCTGCGTCTCGCGCTGCCCGCCGTCGGCTCGACACTGCTCACATTGCTCTTTCTGCTCGTGGACGTCTTCTGGGTCGGGCGCATCCTGGGACCTGCGGCCCTGGCGGCGGTGAGTACCGCGGGGTACGCGGTCTGGATCCTCGCGTCGCTCGCGGAGATGATCGCGGTCGGGCTCACGGCCGTCGTGGCGCGCCGCCACGGCGAGGGCGCGCACGGCGTCGCGGCGGCGGTCGCCGGCACGACGCTCAGCGTCGCGCTCGCGCTCGGCCTCGTCATCGCGGCCGGCGGCTGGCTGCTGGTGCCTCCGCTGTTCGCCGCGATGCAGACCCCGGCCGACGTCAGCGACCTGGGCCGCCTGTACCTCACCACTTACCTGCTGGGCACGCCGCTGATCCTCGGGTTCTTCGCCTGTGAGGCGACCTTCCGCGCCTCCGGCGACACGCGTACGCCGCTGCTACTGCTCGCCACGTCGGTCGCGCTCAACCTGGTGCTCGACCCGCTCCTGATCACCGGCGCGGGCCCGCTGCCCGCCCTCGGCATCGCGGGCGCGGCGCTCGCCGCGGTGCTCACCCGGGGCGGCGTCTTCGCGGTGGGATTCGTGATCCTGGTGCGCCGACGCCTGGTGCGCCTCGGCGTCTTCGACTTCCGCGCCACCTTCGGCGCGCTGCGCGTCGGCCTGCCGGTGGCGGCCAACGGTGTCTTCTTCAGCGTCGTGTACATGGGATTGACGCGCATCACCACCCGCTTCGGCGTGCCGGCCCTCGCCGCGCTCGGCATCGGCCACAAGCTGGAGGGGCTGTCGTACATGGTGGCCACGGGCTTCGGTCTCGCGTCGGCGGCGATCGTGGGCCAGAATATCGGGGCCGGCCGGATCGATCGCGCGCGACGCGCCGGCTGGACGACGGCGACCTACGCCTGCGCGGCCGGCGCCGTCGTGGCGTTCGCGTTCCTGGTGTTCCCCGACCTGATGGTGGGCATCTTCACCACCGACCGGTCGGTGATCGCCGACGGTACGCTCTACCTGCGCGCGATGGCGGCGGTGCAGGTGACCATGGGATTGGAGATCGTGCTCGAGGCGTCACTGGGCGGCGCGGGATACACGGTGCGACCGATGCTCTGGAACGGGCTCTTTACGGCGGCGCGCATTCCGCTGGCGGCCTGGCTCGCCGGTGCGTTCGGCGTCGCCGGAGTCTGGTGGGCCCTGGGCGTCACCGCCGTCGCCCGCGGTGTCGCGATGGCGCTCCTGTGGCGCGGCGACGGCTGGCAGCGGGTGCCGGTGTGAGCCGCGGCCCCGCGCGGCCAACGGCCGCCGGCCCGTGACGCTCGTCACGCTGCTCACCGACTTCGGCACCGCGGACGGCTACGTCGCGGAGGTGAAGGGCACCATCCTCCAGCTCGCTCCGGGAACGGGACTGGTGGACCTGACGCACGACATCCCACCCGGCGACGTCGCGGCGGCCGCGTACGCGCTGGGGCGTGCGTGGCGCACTTTCCCGGCCGGAACGGTGCACCTGGCGGTCGTGGATCCGGGGGTGGGGACGGCGCGCCGAGCCCTGGCGGCCGAGATCCGGGGTCACCGCTTCGTCGCGCCCGACAACGGTCTCCTGACCGGGCTGCTGCTCGCCGGCGCGGAGGTGCTGGTTTCCCTGCCGACACCGCCCGGGGCGTCGGCGACCTTTCACGCACGAGACCTCTTCGCTCCGGCGGCGGCGGCGCTGGCGCGCGGCACCGCGACCTCGGAGATGGGCGATCCCGTCACCGACCCGGTGCGCCTCCCGGTGCCGCGACTCGAGCGGCAGGGCACCAGGCTGCTCGGCGCCGTGATTCACGTGGACCGTTTCGGCACCCTGGTGACCAATCTCCCCGGCGCGCGCGTCGCGACCGGTGCGATGGTCCGGGTCGGCGCGTATGACATCGCCCTGCACGCCACATTCGGAGGCGTCGCGCCGGGCGAGCTGGTGGCGTTCGTGGGGTCGGGCGGGACGGTGGAGATCGCGGTGCGCGACGGCCGGGCGGATTCGGCGCTGGGCTTGGGACGGGGCGCGGACGCGGTGGTGGAGATGAGACAATAGACAACGACGGTAAGCGTCTACCGTCGTTGGTTGTCTCCGTCGGTCGTCGTCTGTCCTAGTGTATCAGGGTTCCACCCACGCTACGTCCACGCCGCCGATCGACGCGTTCACGTCCATCGTGAGGCGGTAGCGCGCGCCGTTGAAGTTGGCCGAGTAGTAGACATTGCCGCGCTTCTCGAAGCCCGCCGCGTCGAAGGAGGCGAGAAACCGGTTCAGCCGGACCGACACGCCGACGTCCCGCGGCAGCTTGAGGTTCAGCGATCCGATCCCGACCTCGACCAAGGCGGTCATCGAGCGGCGCCAGGTGCCGCCGAAGTCCAGGGTGACCTCGCCCACGCCACCACGGAAGGTCACGCGGGAGCAGTTGGCGTTGGCCAGTTCGGCGGCGTCGAACTCCGCTGCGCCCGCTTCCATCGACAGCTCGTCGCACGCCAGGGGATTCTGGCGGCTGAAATGCAGGTGGGTCTCCGACGCGCCGGTCGCGTAGTGGATGCGTTTGAGTGCGAGGCCTCCCAGCTCGACGTCGGCGTCGACCGCGCCGAGCTCGAGGTTGAGGCTGAGGGGAATGTCGGGCGACAACGCCAGCTCCATCGAAGGCACCTGGCCGCCGCGGCGGCGGTCGCCGAGCGAAACGCGGATGCCGGTGCCGTCCCGGGAGCGGAGGCCGAGGCGCAACGTGCCGGCGTCGCCGTCGAACTCGCGGAGCGGCGTGAAGCGATCCTCGTCGTAGCGCATTTCCATCCGGTACAGCTCGTCCTGCGTTCCGGGCGTGAGCCGGAAGCGCCCGGCGCCGTACTGGACCTCGACATTCATCTCGCGCTCGCCGTGCAGCTGACGCGCGGAGGTGATGGTACGCCAGGATTGCGCCGCGGCGGGATGCGCCGCGAACACGGTGAGCGCGGCGATCGATGCCAGGCGGGCGGGCCTCACTTCTGGTCCATCCTCATCCTGGCCGCCGTTGGTGTTGCGGGCGGCGTGGCCCAGAGGTATTCGTCGGACATTTCGCCCACGTGGCGGCCGGCGAAGGTCTCACGCAGGCCGGCGCGCGACAGCAGCACGGCGCCGAAGCCGGTCGTGGCGGCGAGCCAGGTCACGATGACGGCGGCGACCCGGAAGACGATCACCACGGGGCCCATCCAGCCGGTCAGCGCGGCGGCGGCCCACAGCCCGAGCAGGCCAAGCAGACCCGCAAAGAGATAGCCATACGCATTCGGTGCGCGGACGAAGGCGCCGTTCGCCATCCGGCGGCGCGTCACGGTTTCGCCGATGGCGTGGGCGATGGCGAGATAGCCACCCACCATCGCCAGGATGGCCGCGACGGCGAACGCCACGATCGCGAAGGGAAGCAGCAGGATCCCGACCAGCGTGAAGATCAGGCCCACGATCATCATCGCGAAGGTCGGCAGGAGCAGCAGCTGGCCCAGGAGGCCCACGACGAAGGACCGGCCGAAGGAGTGCGAGGCGGTGTCGGCGACCACCTCGAGGTAGCGCCGCCCGAAGAAGACGGTCCCGAACCCCAGCATCGCGAAGGCGACGAAGATCGCCACGACGTCGCGCACGTCGTGGAAGACGCGGTCGATGGCGCCCGGTGCGGCGCGGCGCGGCGCGGCCAGGACCGGGGACCCGTCGTGCGGGCTGGTCCGGTCGAGGTCGTCGCGCGAAATGGTCTTGATTTCGCCGCGGACCGTCCCACCGTCGTTGTTCACCGATCCGCCGATGGATACCGCGTTCTTGCCGATCCGCGCGCCGCGATGGTAGGTCACGTCGCCGAAGAGTGCGACCACGTTGCCGGTCACTTCGCCGAACACGTCCGCGGCACCATTGTAGACGACCAGGTCGCCGTTGATGCGCATCGCCGTGGGCACGGTGAAGTTGCCCAGGTGGACGGGAGTGCTGCGTACCACGTCGGCCACTCCCCCGCCGGCATCGTCCAGCGCATCGAGTTGCCGGCCGATCGTGTCGAGGGCGGCCAGGTCGCCGAGTCGCACGGTGGCATGGCTCTCGATCGCGGCCTCGGCCTCGACGCGGCCGCGGGCTTCGGCGGACACCGCCTGCCGCGCCGCCCCCTTGACCTCCATTCCACGCAGGGCCTCGTCCATCCGGACCTTGGCCGCGGCCTCGTCGCCGGTCAGTGACTGGCCGCGCCACGAGCGCAGCGCCACGAGCAGCGCCCGCGTGTCCAGGGCTCCGCCGTCGGCCAGGGTGCGACGCCAGGCGCGGTCGAGCGCGCCCCCGGGCGCGTAGCTGCCCACCGCCTCGCCGTCCACGTAGACGTGCCCGCCGCGAAGCGACAGCGTCCGGGTATGACCACCGGCGAGCTCGAGCTCGAGCGTGGCTTCGCGATTGCTGATCGAAATGGCGTGGGAGACGACGTCGTCCTGGGGACCGAGGTGGAGCACGCGGCGCAGGAGCGCGAGACTCGAATTGAGAGCCGCCTGGCCGTCGCCGCGCAGGTCGTCGGCTGGACGCAGGTCCGCGCCGCGGGCCGCCGCGGGGAGGGCGGCGGCGAGCACGAAAGCGAGGGCGCTATGCCTGAACGTGAGCTGGAACATGCTTCTCCCTCGGAGCGCGCAGGAGGAAATGGAGGCCGATCGCGCAACCCGCGTAGGCGGCCGTCGCGCCGAAGGCGAGTATCCAGACATGCGTGGTCTTGAGTGGTACCGAGCCGAAAAGCTCAGCGAAGCCCGATGAAACTGCCCACCGAGCCGCGCTGACGGCGACGTCGCGCGCGAGCGTGCTTCCGCGCGCCGCCATCCAGTTGAAGACGAACCCGATTGCCGGGCTGTGCGTGATAAGCCACGGCACGGCGATCACCAGGGCCACCGTCGCGGCGACCACATACGCGCCAGCCAGGGCCAATGCTCGGCGCGGCTGTGCTACCCAGGAGCGAACGCGCTGGAAGGCCCGCACCGGTCGCGGCGAAGGCAGCTGCACGCGATCCATGACCCGCTTGGAAAACCCGCGGGATGGCGCACGGACCGGCAGCCTCGACAACGACCGCACGACCAGAGCGTCCAACTCGGTATCAGTCAACTGCTTACGACTCACACGCCTACCTCCTTCTTTGGGCCCTACGGGCTGTTTTGGGCGGGGGTTTCATTCCCGGTAGGGATCCAGGTACTCCCGCAATTCGTGCCGGGCGCGGTGAATGTAGGTCTTCACGGTTCCCAGAGGCAGATCGAGGGTTTCGGCGATTTCTTCGTAGGAACGGCCTTCGACGTGCCGGAGCAGAATGCACGACCGGTATTCGGGGCGGAGCTTGGCAATCGCCTCTTCGATCATGCTCCCGAGCTCGCGGGACTCGAGCTCCGCGAGCGGTGATTCGGTTCGGTCCACCGCCTGGAGCGCCGTGGCCGCGACTTCGTCCTTGGTGCGGGCATCCGGCGCACCGTCGAGCGACAGGGTGTCGAGCTCGCGCCGCCGCAGCTGATCGATCGCGACATTGTTCGCGATCTTGAAGACCCACGACGAGAACTTGAATTCCGGACGGTACGAGTCGAGCGCATTCAGGACCTTGACGAAGGTATCCTGCGAGAGGTCCTCGGCCAGTGCCCGGTCGCGGACCATCCGGAAGATGAGGGAAAAGACCGGCCGCTCGTAACGGCGCAACAGCTCGCGGTAGGCGGCATCCTTGCCGGCGCGCGCAAGCGCGACGACCTCCTGGTCGGAGAGGGTCTGGAGGTCTTTCCCTAGCGCCATGCGGCGGGTAATCTACGCTCCCAATGCCCTGCCGACCGACGGGCCCATTCTGATGCCCGCCCAGGCCCTGAAGCCCGTGCCTCCGGACAAGCGCCGCTACGTCCGTGAGATGTTTTCCAACATCGCGCCGCGCTACGACCGCCTCAACCGGATCCTGTCGCTCTCCATAGACCGGTCGTGGCGGAAGCGCGCCGTGGCTCGGCTGGCCTGGGAGTCGTGCCCCGGCGGTGTCTTTCTGGACGCCTGCGCGGGCACCCTCGACCTGGCCCTGACGCTGGCCCGCCGGCCGGCCTTCCGCGGACGCATCGTCGCGACCGATTTCGCGCTGCCGATGCTTCGGCTGGGATCCCGGAAGAGCGGCGGGAGCGCCGTGTCCGCGGCGGTCGCCGACACCCTTCAGCTTCCGCTGCCCGACAGGGCGTTCGACGGGGCGACCGTCGGGTTCGGCGTGCGGAACCTGACGGACCTCGGCGAGGGCCTGGCCGAGCTTGCCAGGGTCCTCAAGCCAGGAGCCCGGCTTGTCGTTCTCGACTTCACCACACCGCATTTCGGGCCCCTTCGGGCTGTCTATCTCTTCTACTTTCGCCGGCTCCTGCCGCTGGTCGGGCGCCTCGTTTCGGGTCACGCGACGGCCTACAACTACCTGCCCGACTCGGTGAGGGACTTTCCGCCACCCGAAGACCTGGGCCGTCAGATGGAGGCAGCAGGGTTCTCGCACTGTGAGCACGAACTTCTGAGCGGCGGTATCGCCGCGATCACCTGGGGAGTCCGATGACGCTGGACAGCCTGCGCGATTTTATCCGGGCACTCGACGAGGCCGGGGAGCTGGTGCGTGTGAAGGAGCCGGTTTCGTGCATCCGCGAGATCACCGAGGTCGCTGACCGTTGCATGAAGAGCCCCGGTGGGGGCCCCGGGCTCCTGTTCGAGCACCCGGTGCTCCCAGATGGAGCACGCAGCCGGTTCCCCTTGGCTATCAACCTGTTCGGGTCAACCCAGCGCATTGGAATGGCCTTGGGAGCACCAGATCTCGATGACATCGGTGCCCGAATCACCGACCTGCTGAGGATGCAAGTGCCTGACGGAATCGGCGGGAAACTCTCCATGCTCCCAAAGCTGGCGGAGGTGGCGATGTTCCCCCCCACCTCAGCCACCGGGGCCCCGCCTTGCCAGAGTGTGGTGCTCCATGGTGCCGAGGCCGACGTGCGCCAGCTCCCGCACCTCGTCTGCTGGCCCGAGGATGGGGGTCCGTACATCACCTGGGGGATGGTAGTCACGCGGGACCCCGCCACCCGGGTTCGCAATGTCGGCCTGTACCGTGTCATGGTTCAGGGGCCTCGCGAACTCGCCATGCACTGGCAGCGGCACAAGGTGGGAGCGGCGCACTGGCGTGAGATGGCGGAGCGGGGTGAGAAGATGCCGGTGGCCATCGTGCTGGGTGCCGATCCCGCCTCCATGTACGCGGCCTCGGCGCCGCTCCCACCCAACGTGGATGAGTTTCTGTTCGCGGGTTTTCTGCGCAAGGCGCCGGTCGCCCTGACGAAATGCCTGACCAACGATCTCGAAGTCCCAGCCGAGGCGGAGATCGTCATCGAGGGCTACGTGGACCCCGCCGAGCCGCTGGTCATGGAGGGGCCGTTCGGGGACCACACGGGGTTCTACTCGCTCGCCGATCTCTATCCGCGGCTGAGCGTCATGGCGATCACCCACCGTCGCGACGCGGTGTACCCGGCGACGATCGTGGGCCGTCCGCCGATGGAAGACTTCTACCTGGGTCATGCGACGGAGCGGATCTTCCTGCCGCTGATCCGGCTGACGATCCCGGAAGTGGTGGACTACCACATGCCGAGTTACGGCATCTTCCACAATCTGGTCTTCGTCAGCATCGACAAGCAGTATCCCGGGCAGGCCTGGAAAGTGGCCAATGGACTCTGGGGTGCCGGCCTGATGTCGCTGGCCAAGGTGATCGTCGTAGTGGACAAGTGGGTGAACGTGCGCAACGCCGACGAGGCGTGGTGGGTAGCGCTCAACAACATCGACCCGGAGCGGGACGTGCGGTTTTCCATGGGCCCCATGGACGTGCTCGACCACTCGAGCCGGGGCTTCACCTACGGGTCGAAGATGGCATTCGACGCGACGAAGAAGCTCCCGGAAGAGGGCTTCACGCGCGAGTGGCCCGGCATCATCACGATGGACGAAGAGACCCGGCGCAAGGTGGACGCGAAGTGGCCGCAGCTGGGGATCCGCCTTCCATGATCGCAACGGAGCGGGCCGGCCGATGACGCCGTCGCCGGCGCTGGCGGGTGTGGACGGCCAGGTGCTCAAGGGTGCCGGCCGGCTCGCCGCGTACGCGAACTTCGTCAAGGTCGCGCATACGATCTTCGCGCTGCCGTTTACCGTCGTGGGGATCGTGACGGCCAGCCGGCACTACCCGGTGCACGCGCGTTCGGTGGGGTTGGCGGTGCTGGCGTTCGGCGCCGCCCGGTTCGCCGGGATGGGATTCAACCGCATCGTGGACGTGCGGTACGATGCCCTGAATCCGCGCACCGCCGGCCGCGAGCTCCCCGCCGGCCGGATGAGCCTCCTGGAGGCATGGGTGTTGGTCGCCCTGATGGGGGGGCTCTTCATCGTGGCATCGGCGATGCTCAACCCCCTCTGCTTCGCGCTTTCGCCGGTCGCCCTGGCGTGGGTAGCAGGCTACTCATTCACCAAGCGGTTCACCCATCTCTCCCACCTGTGGCTGGGATGGGGCCTGGCCATTGCTCCCGTCGGGGGGTACTTGGCGATTGCCGGGGAGTGGAGCACCCCATGGTGGCTCCTGGTTACGATGGCCGCCGCGGTGGCATGCTGGGTCGGAGGTTTTGATATCATCTACGCCCTCCAGGACGAGGAATTTGACCGCAGTTCGGGACTTCGATCGATACCGGTGCTCCTTGGAACATCGAATGCTATCCTGGTGGCACGCCTGCTGCATCTCATTGCCATAGTGCTGTTTGTGGCGTTCTGGCTGGGCTCGGGTTTTGGTTGGGTTTTCGGTTTGTCGGTGGCGGTGGCAGGAGCCATTCTGGCTTGGGAGCATAGACTGGTGCGCCCGGGTGACTACTCCAAACTCGACAGCGCTTTCTTTACTATGAACGGGGTGATCTCGGCAGTGGTGGCATTGGGGGCAATCGTTGATTCCCTCATCTAGGAAGCGCCCCAAGCCGATTGGCATGCCACCCAAGCCATCTCGCGTTCCGCCGGCGCGTCCAATGCCACATCCAGTGCGGAAACCTGCCCCGGGCCGGCGTGGTTCGTGATCCCAATGCCTGTCGTGCTCGCCGTGACCGGGGCCTCGGGTGCTCCGTATGCGGTGAGGCTCCTCGAGGTACTGGCGCGAAACCGGGTCCCGGTCTGGCTGATCGTGTCCAGCCACGGCTGGCGGCTCCTGGATCAGGAATGCGGCATCCCGGGGATCGGCGACCTTCGAGCGGCCACCGGCGGGAAGCGCGAGTGGCTGTCAATCGAGCTGTTCGACGACTCCGATCGGGGGGCGATGCCGGCGTCGGGCTCGGCGCGGACGGCAGGGATGGTGATCTGCCCCTGTTCGATGGCCACGCTCTCTGCGATCGCCCATGGCAACAGCCGGAGCCTGGTCGAGCGCGCGGCCGACGTCACGCTCAAGGAGCGCCGGAAGCTGATCCTGGTGCCCCGCGAGACACCCCTCTCTCTGGTGCATGCGCGGAACATCGTGGCGGTGAGCGAGGCGGGGGCCGTGGTCCTGCCCGCGGCACCGGGTTTCTACCATCGGCCACGGGCCATCGCGGAGCTGGTGGACTTCATCGTGCAGCGGGTAATCGATCAGCTCGGACTCGACGTCACGATCGCGCCGAGGTGGGGAGATGCGGGGAAGCCCCGGGGCGGGTCGGCGAAAGCGCGCAGGGCGCGGCGGTGAGGCTGGGGATCATCTCGGACACCCATGGCCTGCTGCGTTCCGAGGTCCACGATGTGTTCAAGGAAGTGGACCGCATTCTTCACGCCGGAGACGTGGGCGACGCAGCCATTCTCGACGAGCTGGGGCTCATCGCACCGGTGCAGGCCGTCTTCGGCAACACCGACGGCGGCACCCTGAGGGCCCACCTGCCGGAAATCGCGCACCAGCTCATCGACGGATTTCGGTTCGTCGTGGTGCACGGCGACCAGCTCGGCTCGCCGGAACCGGACGGGCTCAAGGGGATGTTCCCCGACGCCGACGTGATCGTGTACGGCCACACGCACCGGCCACTGATCCACAACTTCCCCGACTTCTCCGTCGCGCTCAATCCGGGTTCCGCGGGACCGCGGCGATTCGATCTGCCGGTGAGTGTGGCCGTCATGGAGACGGAGCCCGGCATTCCGCCCCGGGCCCGGATCGTTCCGCTCGCATGAGCGTCGAGCCCGGCCGCCACTACGTCCGCAACCCCGCGGCGTCGGCCGTCACCAGCGCCGATGGCGTGCTCTTCCTCATGCCCGGCGAGGAGCCGTACCACGCTCCCGACGTCGATGCGACAGCCGTCGCGCGGACCTGGGAACTTCTCGCCACGCCCCGGCGCGGAGCCGAGCTGGAGGCCAGGGCTTCCGCGGATCCGCCCGGGCTTGCCGGCCTGTTGGAAACCCTCATCGCCCGGGCGTTCGTGCTGCGCGGCACAGTGGAGGAATTCCGCGACTGGCAGGGTGAGAACCACGGGCATCGCGGCGATCGGCGGTGCCGTCACCTGGTGGTTGGTGTGACGGGAGCCGTGCAGGCGGCGTTGGTGCCCCAGCAGCTGCGGCGGCTCTCGGTCGAGTTCGCCGATCGGATCGACGTCATCCTGACCAGCGCGGCCAAGGAGTTCGTCCAGGGTCGGGCGATCGCCGCGCAGGGTGCCGGAGTCTGGGACGATCCCTTCGAGCAGCGGGGCGACATCGCCGTGCCGCACGTGCACCTGGCACGCGCGGCCGAAATGCTGCTGGTCCTACCGGCCACCGCGGATGCGATCTTCCGACTGGCGCACGGCGCCGCCTCGGACTTGCTGGGCCTCGTCGCGTGTGCCACATGCGCACCAGTCGTGGTGGTGCCGAGCATGAATGCGGCGATGTGGCGCCATGCGGCGGTGCAGCGGAACGTGGAGACGCTGCGGCGCGACGGCGCCTACGTGATCGAGCCGGGGCCTGGCTGGTCCATCGCGGAAGAGGGTGAACGCGGCGTGGGTGGTGCGGGGCTGGGCGCCGGTTCCGGCAATCTGACCGGCGCCCTGGAAGCGGTGCTGGAGGTCAGCAGACGGCGAAGTCTTCGGCCTGCTCCCCTCCCGCCGGCTTCTTCGGAAGGACGAAGTGCACCACCTTCTCGGTATCCTCCACGACCTGCACGCTGACGCCGGGAGGCAGATCCACACCTTCCTGTTTCAGGGTGCCGAGCGGGTCCCGGATCAGCTTGCTGCGGAACATCTCGTTGCCCCACGCCTTCGCAACGATCTGGTTGTACTGCATCCGCTTGTCAGCCATCGTCGTGTACCGCCTTTCGGTGAGATGACGCGACCATCCCAGTGGTCGCCTTCCTTCCTGCTAGAAGAAGAACGCGATCGGATTCAAGGCCGTCTCGGGCCGGGGTGCGTCGAGCCATCCCATGGCCGCCGGCACGGTGTAGAGCCGGCCCGGCGCAAACCGCGCGCGGAAATGGCGGAGTCCGGGCACGATCACCTTTACGACGGGAACGCCGATATCCGGCCTCGTCTGGTCGAGAACGTACGCCTCGAGGCCGCATTTGGCGAGTCGGCCGGTGCACAGTCGCAGGTCGTCGGCGAGATCGTCCGAAGGGGCGTCGGGGCAGGCCGACAGGGCGGTGGACGGGCCGCCGCCGGGGGCGAGCCAGGGCTGATTGGAGAGCGTCGCCTCGCGCAGCCAGCGGGTCAGGACCACCTCCATGGCCCTGCCCTCGCGCTCCGCATCCAGCACGTGTCCGAGAACCTGGTTCATCTCGGTGAGGGCGCGCGTCAGGGCAATACGCGCGTCGAGATGGGCGCCGAAGCCCAGAAGCAGCGATTCCGGCCCCTCGCCGGTCCGCCGTGAGATCGCCGCAAACGAAGGAATGGCGAGATCGGTGGTGAGGTCGAGGACCCAGAGGTCGCGGCCCAGGGACCGGTAACGCTCCTGGAGTGCGTGCACGTACGGGATCCCCGCGCCCGCCAGATCCACTCCGGGCCTGGCGAGCCGGTTGTACCACCAGATCGCGAGGCTGTCGCGCTCGATCAACTCGAGCAGACCCTGGAGCACCGCTTCCTCGAGCGTATTCCCGGCCGCGTTGCCGTTGGGGTCGAAAAGGCAGCAGGGGTCGCTCCCCTCCGACGGATAGCCGGCGTAGAGCAGCATCGCGGGCAGGTACCGTCGGGCCGATGTCGTCAGCGACCGGACAGGCGTCCACTCCAACTGCTCGGCCGGGTCGATCGGTCTCGGGATCCACTGCCATCTTGTGCTCTCGCGGTTGCGCGACTCGCGCTCGGCATACTGGGTGTCGCTGAGCTGCATGCAGAGGTTGGGGTGAATGGCTTCGTGCGCCAGGGCGTCGAGCGACGCCGATATGCGAGGCTCGTCGCCCTGGAAGACGCACGAATATCGCTCGATCGCCTCACCCAGTCCGCTTGCCAGCGCCTGGTGCCGCGTCATCCCCTTGCCACTGGCGAGGCGCACGCCGCGCTCAATCGCCGGCCGGTCGTTGTATTCGGGGTCGGTGCCATAGTGCGCGCTGCACACCTGGATTTCGTCGCCGTCCCCGACGGGTGCGGCCTGCACGTCTCGCACCACGCCGAGCAGCGGTCCCACGAGCCGCTGGTACCGCGCGACGGTCTCCCCGGGGGGCACGCTGCGGTAGCCGCCATCGGCGGTAAACCGCTTCCTCTGGCTCGCGGGCGTGAAGGCGCGGTCCGCCTGCCGGGCGTACAGCCCGACGTCGCCGCAGGCGGGGCACTGGGGCCGGCACGTCACGCGCTCGCTGCGCCGCGTGTCGTCGCGCGTGTCGATCGTCAGGAGGGTGTCCTCGAGACCGAGGATCTCGGGCTCTCCCAGCGTGACCGCGCCATCCGCACCGTCGCGGTGCGGAGCGCGAACCAGCCGCGCCGCGCCGGGGTGGGTGAGCAGCCGGTACTCGAAGGGCCGGTTGCGGCGAAGGCGATGCTCAAGGCACCTCCAGCAGGCGGTCCGGCCCGGGCGCATCAGTGGACCGACCCAGATCACGGGTCCTTGGGGACGCGCCAGCAGCCAGGGCTGGCCATCGCGCAGCTGGCGCGCGTTGACCTCGGCCAGCTCGGGCCGCAGGTAACTGTCGGTGACGACGAGCGTGATGCCCGCCGTCCCGCCCAGTACGAGGCCCGGCGCGCCAGTCGCCGGCCGGCGGTCGGGCTCGAACTCCGCCACGCAGCCTTCGGCCTCGAGGCGCAGGAGCGCGAAGAACACCTCGGCGGGGTCCCATTCCGCCTCGAGCTGCGCGACGATCAGGTCAGTGTGGCGTCCGTCGAGTAACGGAGCCAGCCGCGCGTACAGCGCGCCGTGCAGCACGCGCTCGCCGCCGTCCGACAGGAGGACGGCGCCTTCGCCGTAGAGCACGAGGACGCGAAGTTCGTCTTTCAGGCTGGGGCGTTGCAGCATCAGGTCGGAACGAGTGCCTCGTCGGCTCGGGATGCGGTGGGTCGGGCATCGGCGGGCGGGTATCGGGATCGGGGTTCCGCGGGTACATTGGCCACGCTCGATAATCGCCGGGCCGGAGCCAACATACGCCCGGCGCAGGGCCCCGGCTAGCCAGCTCATCCTCCTGGGAAGGACGCGCCATGGGCGAGCGTGGGCGTCCCACGCAGGTCGTCTACCTCAACGGCATCAACGCCGCGACGGGTGTGTACCTGCACTCGCCGCGGGAACTTACCGCCTTCACCGACCCGCAGGCCGCGCCCCGGGTCGTGCCGACGGCGCGCATCACGCGCCGAGTGTCGATGCCGCAGGGTCCACGCCTGGGCCGGATGAGCCTGATCGGCGCCGACGACAGCCACATCGATGCGCGCACCGGCTGGAGCATCCTCTTCGCCGACGACGAAAGCGAGGAGGTGAGGCGGGCGCTGGCGCCGCTGATCGCCCATCGCCGCAGCCAGGCGGGGCCCGGCTTCCGCGAGCTTGAGCCGTACGTGAAGGGCTGTGCCTGGCTCGACTGGCTCGGCGTGCACAATGCGATCCCGGGCGTCCTGGACACCAGCAAGATCCCCTACTACGTCGCGCTGGTCGGCGGTCCCGACAAGATCCCCTACGGGTTCCAGTACCTGATGGGCGTCGAATACGCCGTGGGCCGGATCGCGTTCGAGTCGCCCGACGAATATGCCGCCTACGCCGAGAGCGTCGTGAAGTACGAGACCGCGCCGACGGTCGCACAGGGGAAGTGGGCCGGTTTCTTCGGCACGGCGCACGACAACGACGGCGCGACCCAGGGCAGCGCCGAGCACCTCGTGACACCGCTCGCCGCCGAGCCGTGGCTCTGCCGCACGCGCAGCTTCCTGCGCGCCGAGGCGACGAAGCCCAACCTTCTCGGCATGCTCTACGGGAAGGACGAGCCGCTGGGTCCGGCGCTGCTCTTCACCGCGACGCATGGCGCGGCCTACCCGTTCGCGCACCTGCACGCGCGGGAGCGCAACGGCGCGCTGGTGTGCCAGGAATGGCCGGGCGTTCCGCCGGGCGCGGGCCCCAACACGATCATCGCGGGCCTGAAGCGCGAGCACTACGTCTCCGCCCCCGACATCAGCGCCGAGGCGCGGATCCACGGCATGATCGGCTTCCACTTCGCCTGCTTCGGCGCGGGGACGCCGCTGTTCGACAACTTCACGCCCGGTGCGGGCGGGAAGCCGCTCCAGATCGCCGAGCGGCCGTTCGTGGCGCGGCTTCCGCAGCGGATGATGGCGCACCCCAAGGGCGGGGCGCTGGCGGTGATCGGCCACGTCGACCGGGTCTGGTCCTACTCGTTCCAGACGCCCAGCGCGGGCGACCAGATCGGCCCCTTCCGCGAAACCATTCGGCGGCTGTTCCGCGGGCAGAGCGTGGGCCGGGCGATGAAGGAGTTCAAGGACCGGTACGCGGCACTGTGCGTCTACCTGGTCTGCGTGCAGCAGAAGATGGAAGCCGGCCAGCACATGTACCCCGAGGAGTACCATCGGCTGCTGACGGAGTGCAACGATGCCCAGAATTACGTGATCCTGGGTGACCCCGCGGTGAAGCTGCGGGTCGACGAGCTCCAGTGACGGCCCTGGCCGCCTGCGGGAAGTGCGGAGGCACCGTCCCCGAGGGCGGCGCGTTCTGCCTCCATTGCGGGGCGTCGATGGAGACGCAGGCGCGCGATTCCGTCGCGATGGAGCGGGTGCGCATCGCGCTCGGCGATCGCTACCCGGTCGAGCGCCGCCTGGGCGAAGGCGGGATGGCGACGGTCTACCTCGCGCGGGACCCGAAGCACCAGCGCGACGTGGCCGTCAAGGTGCTGCGCCCCGAGATCGCCGCCAGTGTGGGCCCCGAGCGCTTCCTTCGCGAGATCGCGGTAGCGGCTTCCCTGCAACACCCGCACATCCTCGCGCTCTACGACTCGGGCGAAGTGCAGGTCCCCGGTGGCTCGACGCCGGTGCTCTACTACGTCATGCCGTACGTGAAGGGCGAGTCGCTGCGCGACCGGCTCCTGCGCGAGACCCAGTTGCCGCTCGAAGAATCGGTGCAGATCGCGAAGGAGGTCGCCGGGGCGCTCGACTACGCGCACCGCCAGGGCGTGGTCCACCGCGACATCAAGCCGGAGAACATCCTGCTCCACGAGGGGCACGCGCTGGTCGCGGACTTCGGTATCGCGGGCGCGATCGGCGCGTCCGGGGATTCGCGGATCACCGACACCGGCATCGCCATCGGCACGCCGACCTACATGAGTCCCGAGCAGGCGAGCGGCGGCCAGACACCCGACGGGCGCAGCGACATCTACAGCCTGGGTTGCGTGCTCTACGAGATGCTGGCGGGTGAGCCGCCCTTCACGGGACCGACCGCGCAGTCGGTGATGGCGAAACGATTCTCGGAGCCGGTCCCTCAGCTCACCACCGTGCGCGAAGTGCCGGAAGAGATCGACTCCGTGATTCGGAGGGCGCTGGCCAGAGTGCCTGCCGATCGCTTCGCCACGGCGGGGCAGATGGCCATCGCCCTGAGCACCCGCCGCTCCAGTCAATCGACCGCGCCGCCGGCCGGGCCGCCTCGTCCCGTGACGACCTGGGGGCCCGGTGTCGTGGCGGCCGCGCCCCGCCGCCGGCCCGGCTGGATCCCGATGGCGGGCGGCGCCGCGTTCGTGGCTCTGGCCCTGGTCGGCGCGTTCCTGTGGCGGGGGCGCGGGCGTGCCACCGGCGTGTCGGCGACGCGGGTCGCGGTGATGCCGTTCGGCTTTCATGGCGGTGCGGGCGGCCGCGGCGTGGGTGGCGCGCTGGTGCCGTTGCTCAGCTCGGTGCTCGACGGGGTCGGCGATCTGCACGCCGTGGATCCCAGTGCGGTGTTCGCGGCGACCGGCGAGGATCCGGGCGCGGCGCCCGATCCCGAGCACGCCCGCCGGATCGCGGCGCGGCTGGGGGCCGGCCGCTTCGTGATCGGCGACGTCGTGGAGGGCGCGGCCGAGCAGTTCACGATTACGGCGACCGCCTACGACGCCGGCGGCCAGGTCAAACGCGCCACGGTCGAAGGCAACGCCCGCGGGCAGATGTTCCGCATGGTGAACGACCTGGCCGTCCAGCTGCTCTCGGCGTTCGACATCACCGAGTCGCCGCGGCGGCTCGAGTCCATCAGCACGGCGTCGATCGTCGCGCTCAACGAATACCTCAAGGGCGAATCGGCCCGCCGCCGGGGCGACTACCCCGCGGCCGCCGAGGCATTCGGCCGCGCCGTCGCGGCCGACAGCCTCTTCGCGCTAGCCTGGTTCCGCCAGGCCTACGCGCTCATTTTCACCGAGACTCCCGGCGCGGCCGAAGTCCCGATCATGCGCGCCCTGGCGCTGCGGGATCGCCTGTCGCAACGCGACCGGCGCCTCGCCGAAGCGCTGGGCGCCGAAATCCAGGTGGACCCCGAGCAGGCCGACCGGCTCTATCGGTCGATCGTCTACGACTACCCGGACGACGTGGAAGGGTGGTTCGGCCGCGGTGACGTGATGCTGCATTTCGGTCCGCTCGCGGGGCTCGCGATGGATTCACTCAGCCTGGCGTTCGAGCGGGTGCTGTTTCTGGATCCGCACCACTCGGAGGCCCAGCTGCACCTGCCGTGGGCGGCCGCGCTGGACGGGCGACGCGCCCTGCTCGACAGCGTGACGACGCAATCCATCGCGCAGGACACGGGCGGTGCCTACGCGCCGGTGTGGAGGATCCTGCGCGCCTTCGCGCGGGGCGACACCGTGGCCGAAGCGCGCGCGATCGCGCAGCAGGCTTCGATGGACGACCTCCAGCGGCTGCTGGCGGTCAACATGGCGGCGACGCTGCGCGACCCGCGCGGCACCAAGCGCCTGGCGCTCGCGCTCCTCGCCGCGCCGGGGCGGGAGCCCGAGGCGCGGGCGTTCGGGCATCTCATGGCGGCGCATCTCGCGCTCGCGGTGGGCCACATCGGCGCCGCGAACCGCGAGCTGGCTGCGGCGGATTCGCTCGATCCCGCCGCGACGCTCGAGGACCGGGGGTTGCTCGCGCTGCTGCCCTGGCTCCAGACGCCGGACTCGGCGATCAGGAATCTGCGCGCGCGGATCGAGCGGTGGAACGCGGCGTCGGTCCGTCCCGGGATTTCGAATGCCTGGGTGGCCCCGCACGACAGCCTGCACCCGCAGATCCGCCTCTACCTGCTGGGAGCCCTGAGCGCGCGGCTGGCGGAGGCCGACGCCGCACAGCGCTATGCGGGCGCGCTCCAGCGCTTCGACACCACGACGGCCCAGGGCACCATCGGCCGGGCACTGGCGAGCGAGGTCCAGGGAGACCTGGAGCTGGCGCGGGGCAAGCCGGCCGACGGGTTGAAGGCGCTGGAGCGGAGCGGGCTGCGGGGGCGGTATGCGCGGACCTGGCAGCGTGCCTACAGCTCGCCATTCTTCTCGCAGTCGTACGAGCGGTTCCTGCGAGCCCGGGCGCTGGCCGAACTCGGCCGCACGGCCGAGGCGATGCGTTGGTACGGATCGGGCTGGATATCGAACGGTTTCGACCTGGTCTACCTGGCTCCCGGTGAGCTGGGGCAGGCGGAGATTCTCGACCGGCAGGGCGACCGGGCGGGTGCGCAGGCGCACTATCGCGCCTTCGTGGCCCTCTGGCGCGACGCCGATCCCGAGCTGCGGCCCGCGGTCAGGCGGGTCGAGGAGCGGATCGCGGCGCTGAATCGTTAGCGGTCAGACCGCGCGGAGGATCTGGAGCGGATCGGCCTTCACCGCGCGTCGCGCCGGCACGAGCGCAGCGGCCATCCCGACCACCAGCAGCGCGAGCTCGGCAAGGATGAGACTCACGGCATCGGTCCGGTAGACACCCTGCAAGACCCTATCGATGTACTTCGTCGCCACCATCGCGGCGATCGCGCCGATACCGATTCCCGCCAGCAGCATGACGACCGCGTCGTGCAGAACCATCCGGTACAGTCGTGCCGCCTCAGCGCCCAGCGCGATTCGCAGCGCAAATTCCCGCATCCGCTGGCCCACGGCGTAGGCGAGCACACCATAGAGCCCCAGGGCCGACAACACGAGGGACACCGCACCCATCAGGACGAAGACGCCCGCGAAGAACCGGCGCGAGGCCAGCGCGGCATCACGGGCGTAGGTGAAAGTATTAATGGCGGTCACGCGCACGCCTGGTAGCTCGCTCAGCCGGCGTCGCATTTCGACCACAGCCCGGGCATCGGGCCCCTCGGTGCGAAAGACGATACTGCCCCGTATCGCGCCGGCCGGCGCCGCGATCCACACGTACGGCGCGGGCGGTTCGTCCCTGCCGGTGAGCACGCGCGGGTTGCGTGCCACACCGATGATCGGGACCCAGCCGGCCCCGGACGCAGGGGAGCCGAGCTTGAGCATTCTTCCGACAGGATTCCGGCCGGGGTACAGGATGCTGGCCGCCACGGGATCGATCACCGCGACCATCGAGCCCTCGCCGTCCCCCGGCTGGAAGAGGCGGCCGCTCACCGCGGGCAGCCCAAGTGTCTGGAGGTAGGTGCCCGACACCACGGGATAGGTACGCATAGTGATGACGCCGCCCGTGGCCGTCATTTCTCCGCTGACCGAAGCGCCCGGAGGCGCGCCGGTGCCCTCAAAAGCGGCGCCCAGAACGCCCGGGACATTGCGCGCGGCCGCCAGCGCATCCACGCGAAGTCTCGGCGTTATGGTGTCGACATACGATCCGTGCGCCTTCAGCCGGGCCCTCCACCCGGTGCTGATCCCTACGTCGGCGCGCCAGAGGGTGCGGGTGTCGAACCCGTAGTCGGCTTGGCGCGCCAGGGTCCGCACTGTTCGCACCAGCAGGCCGCCGCTCATCAGCAGCACCAGGGCGAGCGCGACTTCGGCGATGACCAGCACGTTGTAGCGGTGGCGCACGCGGGCCGTCGTCGTCGCCGCGGCGTCCTTGAGGGGATCGTTCATGTCGACGCGCATCGCCACGCGTACCGCGGGAACGAGGCCGAATAGCGTGGCCGCGACAGCCGCCGCATAGGCCGACCACCCGAAGACGCGCCACGACAGCCTCGGCCGGACCAGGCCGACCCAGCTGATTTCCTGCGGCATCTGGTTTGCCAGGACGTCCGTGCCCCACAGCGCGATAAGCGCGCCGAGGGCGGCGCCGGCGAGGGTGATCGCCGCGCACTCGAGGAACATCTGCCCGACGACCGAGGCCCGCGAGGCGCCGAGCGCCATGCGCAGGGCGAGCTCGCCCTGGCGGGCCATGCCGCGAGCGAGTACGAGGTGCGCGAGGTTGGCGCAGGCGATCAACAGGACGATGATGGCCGAGCCGACCATGGCAAAGTGGATCTCTCGCAATCGCTCGCTGCGGGAGCGCACGCCGCCCATGTTGATGAAGGCGACCGGCGCGCGCGCCGCCGGGGCGTAGCGCGAGGTGAGGATCGCGCCCAACGTGTGCAGCTGGTCGAAGGCGGTCGCCTCGGTGACGCCGGTGCGCAGGCGGGCGACCGCGTCGAACCGCCCGTGCAGCTGGTCTTCGGGGGGAAAGGGAATCCAGGCCAACGCGCCGTTCGGATAGTCGGCCCCGCGGGGCAGGACACCGATCACGTGGTAAGCCTGCGCGCCAAGAAAGACGCTCGCGCCATCGAGGCGCGCGCGCATGCCGAAGACCCTGCGCCACACCGCCTGGCTCAGCACCACGACGTCCGCGCCATCGCCTGGAGTGAAGGCCCTCCCGAGCACCGGGCGCACGCGCATCAACTGGAAGTAGCCCGGCTCCACCCGCGCGATGCCGATCTCACGGTTCTCGGCGCCGGCGCGGAGCGCCATCGTCTCGAAGCGGAAGGCGGCGATGGCCTCGAAAGCGTGACCGTGGTTGCGCAGCGCGGCGTAGAGCTCGGGGTCACTCGCGCTCTCCAGGAGCGGCGCCCGGTAGAACCAGCGGATGCCGATGACTCGGTCGGGCTCGTCGTAGGCGATGTAAGGATTCACCACCGCGTCGATAACGGCGAACATCGTGGTCGAGAGGCCCAGCCCGAAGGCAAGGGCCAGGACCGCCATGACGACGAAGCCGGGGCTGCGGCACAGCGACCGCCACGCGTAGCGGAGCGTGATCACACGGCTCTCAGGATGTCCATGGGATTGGCGCGCGAGGCGCGGCGCGCGGGCGCCGCGGCCGCGGCCAGGCCGACGCCGACGAGCACGACCTCGGACACGACCAGGCTCACGACGTCGGAGGGCAGCACCGCGATCAGCACCGCGTCGAGCATCCGCGAGGCCATCAGGGCGATGAAGGCGCCGATCCCGGTCCCCGCCAGCAGCATGACGACCCCATCGTGGAGCACCATCTTGAGGAGTGCGCGCGGCTCGGCGCCGAGGGCCACCCGGACCGCGAACTCACGCATCCGCCGGCTGACGGCGTAGGCGAGTACCCCGTACAGACCGAGTGCGGCCAGCCCCAATGCCACGCCGCCCATGGTAACGAAAACCTTGGCCAGGAATCCGCGCGACGCCAGCTCGGCCCGGTGACTGGCGTCCCACGGCCAGATCCAGGCGGAGACCCCCGGGAGCTGGCGGAACCGCCGCGCGACGACGGTCACGACGGCCGGGTCGGGCGAGGCGGTTCGGATCACGAACTGGGCGTCGAGGGCGCTGTCTGGCAGGGCCACCCACACGGTGGGCTGGGGCACGTAGCGCGCGTCACCTTCGCGCTCCAAGGGTGTCCTGGCGACGCCGACGATCCGGACCCAGCGGGCATTCGATGTCGCGCTCCCCAGCTTGATCATGCGCCCGACGGCTTCCTCGCCGGGATAGAGGCGCTGGGCACCGAGCGCGTCGATGATCGCGGCGCCAGGGCCGGCGGCGTCCCCTGGCTCGAAAGCGCGCCCGCGCAGTACCGGGATGCCGACCACGTGGTGATACGACGGCGACACGGCGAGGTAGGAACCCATGCTGATCGAGTGCGTCGAGTCCTGCGTCTGCTCGGCGCTCACGGCGCTACCGCGCGTTCTCCGGTAGGCCTGAAAGGCGACATCCAGGACGCCGGGTACGCGGGAGACGATCGACGCCACCGTTTGGTGATCGAGCGCCGTCAGCGGCGCGACACCGTGCTGGGCCATGTAGGCATAGCCGCGCCACAACGTGTCGTCGTTGGTGTCGGAGCGCTCGCGCTCCAGGGTGTGCACCGTCCGCAGCAGAAGCCCACCGCCCATCATCAGCACCAGGGCCATAGCCACTTCGGCCACGACGAGCGGGTTATAGCGGTAGCGCACCCGCCCGGTGGTGGTGCCGGCATCGTCCTTCAGCGGGTCGTCGAGGTTGAGGGCGAACGCGACGCGGACCGCGGGCACCAGTCCGAAGAGCACCGCCGACAGGGCGGCCGCTGCCGCGCCCAGTGCGAAGACCCGCCAGCTCAGCTGTGGCCGGACCAGTCCGACCCACGAGACCTCCTGGGGCATGCGGTTCTGCAGAATGTCGGCGCCCCAGTACGCGACCAGCGCGCCGAGGGCCGCACCGCCGGCGGCGATGAGGACGCACTCGGCGAACATCTGGCGGATGATGGCGCCGCGGCTGGCCCCCAGCGCCATGCGCAGGGCGAGTTCGCGCCGCTTGGCCAAGCCGCGCGTCATCATCAGGTGAGCGAGGTTCACGCAGGCGATCAGGAGTACCGCGAGGGCCGAGCCGACCATGGCCTTGTGGATGTCGCCCAGCTCCTCGCGCTGCTTCACGACCGGGTTGAGCTGGAAGGAGAAGGGGGCGTCGACCGCGCCGTAGCGCTGGGTGAGCTGGTTCGCGAGGGCCTTGAGCTCGACGTCGGCCTGCTCGCGCGTGACCCCGGCGCGGAGCCGCACCCAGGGCCGCACGTAGGCCGTCGAGTTGGTGGTTTCGACCGTGGGCGGCAGCGGCATCCAGGCCGCGGCGTACGCGCCCCGCGGCAGCACGCCGACGACGGACAGTGGTTTCCCGTTCAGGGTCACCGTGGCGCCGGCGAGGTCGCGGCGCAAACCGAAGAGACGCTTCCACAGGTTATGGCTGACGATGATGACATTCTCTTCGTCACCCTGCGAGAACGTCCGTCCCAGCTCGGGCCTGACCCCGACGAGCGTGAACCAGGCCGGCGAGACGCGCTGGACCGCGATGTCCAGGGGCGCGCCGCCGTCACGCTGAAGGGGCTGGATGCCTTCGCCCCAGCTGACGGGAACGATGCGCTCGAACGAGTGGGTGTGGTCGCGGAGATACCGGTACAGCTCGACGGGGCGCATCGGGTTGCGGCGGCCGAACCACCAGTCGATCGCGGCGAGGTCGTCGGGGTGGTCGAAAGCGACGTAGGGATGCACGACCGCGTCCATGACGGCGAACATCGTCGTCGAGAGACCCAGGCCGGTGCCGAGGGCGAGCATCGCGACGGCGACGAACCCGGGACTCTTGGCCAGGGACCGCCAGGCGTAGCGGAGCGTGATCATCACACCGCCCGCAGGATGTCCATGGGGTTCGCGCGCGCCGCCCGGCGCGCCGGGCCGAGCGCTGCGGCCAGGCCGGCCGCGATCAGCACCACCTCGCACAGCACCAGGCTGGTGACGTCCGACGGCAGGACCGCGATGAGGACGGAATCGAGGAGGCGTGACGCCGCCAGCGCGGCGAAGGCGCCTACGCCAATGCCGCCGAGCAGCATCACGAAGCCATCGTGCAGGACCATCTTCAGCAGCGCCTTCGGCTCGGCGCCGAGCGCGACGCGTACCGCGAACTCGCGCATCCGGCGGCTCACCGCGTAGGCGAGCACCCCGTACAGCCCCAGCGCCGCGAGCCCCAGCGCCACCGCGCCCATGCCGACGAAGACCTTGGCGAGAAACCCACGCGACGCCAACTCCGCTTTCCGAGAGTAGTTCCAAGGCCACAGGCTCACGCCAACGCCTGGCAGGTCGTGGAGCCTCGTCTGGAACGTCGCAGCGATCTTCGGGTCCGGCGACGCAGTGCGGATTACCAGTTTGGGAGTCGACGTCGTGTCGGTCATGGCGACCCATACCATCGGCTGCGGGGCATAGCGCGCATCACCCTGGAGCAATCTCGGGCTGCGCACTATCCCGACGATCCTGACCCACGGCGCGTCCACCGCCGGGCCGCCCAGCTTGACCATCCGGCCCACGGCCTCCTCTCCCGGGTAGAGCCGCTGCGCGGCGAGCGCATCCACGATCGCGACCCTGCTGCCAGCCGCGTCGCCGGGTTCGAAGTCCCGGCCCTTGAGTATGGGCAACCCCCGAACCTCGAAGTACGAGGGTGACACGACGGGGTACTCCCGCATCGTGAAGGTGCGGTTCGAATCCTGGGTCATCTCGCCGGTGATCACGCCGCCTCGGACTCCCCGGGTCGATTCGAGCGCGACCCCACGTACTCCCGGGGTTGCGGAGACGATGCTGAGGATGGCACTGCGGCTCGGCCGGGGACGGGAGTTGTCGTATCCTGACGGCGTGTCCCCGGTCTGGCGCGTAAATACGTACCCCTGCCAAAGGGTCTCCTCGTTGGTCTCCTCGCGCTCACGCTGAAGCCCGTGCACGGTGCGCAGCAGCAAGCCGCCGCCCATCATCAGCACCAGGGCCAGCCCGACTTCGGCGACGACGAGCGGGTTGTAGCGGTAGCGCACCCGGCCGGTCGTGGTGCCGGCGTCGTCTTTCAGCGGGTCGTCGAGATTGACGCCGAAAGCGACCCGCACGGCGGGCACCAGGCCGAAGAGAATCGCCGAGGCCGCCGCGGCGAGCCCCCCCAGGGCGAAGACCCGCCAGCTGAGCTGGGGCTGGACGAGGCCGATCCAGGACACCTCGCGCGGCATCCGGTTCTGGAGAATATCGGCGCCCCAGAACGCGACCAGGGCGCCGAGGGTCGCTCCACCGAGGGTGATGATCGCGCACTCGGTGAACATCTGGCGCACCACCGCGGCCCGGCTGGCCCCCAGCGCCATGCGCAGGGCGAACTCGCGGCGCTTGGCCAACCCGCGCGTCATCATCAGGTGGGCGAGATTCACGCAGGCGATGATGAGCACGGCGAGGGCCGAGCCCACCATCGCCTTGTGAATATCGCGCAGCTCCTCGCGCCGGTCCACGATGGGATACATCTCGAAGGCGAAGGGGGCGTCGCGCGCTGCGAAGCGTTCAGTGAGCCGCTGCGCGAGCTGCTTCAGCTCGACCTCCGCTTGGGCGCGCGTGACGCCCGCGCGCAGCCGCACCGTCGGCATCACCCGCAAGGCGACGCTCGAGGATTCGACGGCCCCGGACATCGGCATGAGCACGCCACCGGTGGCGCCGCGCGGCAGCACGCCCACGACCGCAATGGGGCGGCCGCCGATGGTCAGCGTGGCGCCCTCCAGGCGGGCGCGCGCACCGAAGAGCCGCTTCCAGGCATCGTTGCCGACGACGGCCACGTCCTCGCCGTCGGAGGCCGAGAAGCCGCGGCCCAGACGTGGGGCCACACCCATGAGTGCGAACCAGCGCGGCGTGACGCGGATAATCTGGACTTCCTGGCTCTGACCGTTGCGCTCCAGAATTCCCCGGTCCCAGCCGACGGGGATGACACCTTCGAACGAGTGCGACTCATTGCGGATGTAACGGTAGAGCTCGGCGCTGCTCATCGGGTTGCGTCGCCCGAACCACCAGTTGACGCGGTACAGCTGGTCGGGATTGCGGAAGGCGACGTAGGGGTGCACCACGGCATCGAGCACGGCGAACATGGTCGTCGAGAGGCCGAGGCCGACGCCGAGGGCGACGACGGCGATGGTCACGAAACCGGGCGTTTTCCCGAGCGACCTCAAGGCGTAGCGCAGATCGGTCATCAACCCTCTCGGGACATCACGCCAAACGGTAGGTCGGTTATGGCTCCACGTGCAGGCGGAGCGGGACGCCGGTCGTGCCCCAGTGCATCACCAGGGTCGCGTCGGGCCCGTCCACGTTGGGAAAGTACCACAGCAGCGATTCCATGGGGGGGCCCTGCGCCGGTGTCACCCGCACCCGGAGCTGGTCGCGGCCCGCACCCGGATACTCGGTATGCCACGCCGGCGTCGTCTTGTTGAAGATGACGGTCCAGGGCCCGGTGCTGTCGGGGATCATCCAGATGGAATAGGACCCGCGGGGCAGCGTCTCGCCTTCGACCTGGACTGGAGTGCTGATGGCGATGGAGGTCGCCGTGTCTGCGCCCGGGGTCCAGATGCGGCCCCATTCCACGACGCCACCGTAGACCGTGCGGCCCCTGGCCACCGGCCGCCGGTAGTGAACCTCGATCCAGGTGTCGGCGACCTTCTGCCGTACCAACGCTTCCTGGCTGCGCCGGATCCGCTGCCCCTGCGCGGCACCGGGCGCAGTGGCCAGCATGAGAGTCAGGAGGGCGAGCAGGCCGGCCCGCCCGCTCGCCCCCCTGCCGGCTCGCCCGCTGGCTACCGTAGGATTTGCTCGAGCGTCATCGGCGTCACCGTTCCCACGCCCGCGAGCGGGCCGTCGAAGGCGCTCGGCTTGCCCACCACCAGCGTGACCATGCGGTCGGGATGCAGGTAACGCCGCACCGCCGCGGTCACGGCGTCGGGCGTCACGTTCTGGATGCCCTGGAGATAGATGTCGAACCAGTTGGCCGGCAGCCCGTCGATGACGTACTGGACCTGCTGGCCCACGATCTGGGCCGGGGTCTCGAACCGGAAGACGAACGAGTTGATCTCGTTGTCCTGCGCCAGCCGCACGTCTTCGGCGGTGACCGGGCGGCCGGCCATCGAAGCGATGACGTCCCGCATCAGCGACACCGCCGCGACGGTCTTGTTGGCGCGCGTTTGCGCGCCGGCGAAGAACAGGTCCTCGCGCTTGGTGTCGGCACCCCAGTTGGAGAAGACGCTGTAGGCGAAGCCCGAGTCGCTGCGCACGCGCTGGAGGAGGCGCGAGTTGAAGCCGCCCCCGCCGCCCAGGAGAAAGTCCGCCACCTGCGCCGCGAAATAGTCGGGCGTATTGGAGACGCGCAGGCCGCCGGCGTGCCCCATCCGGATGTTGGTCTGGTTGATGTCTTTCTCGATGAGGATGATCTGCGGCCCTTCCGCGATGTGCACCGGCGGCACCTCGCGATTGCCGGCGGGGCAGCGGCCCCAGCCGCGGAACTCGCGCTCGAGGCGCGCCACCATGTCGCGCTCGACGAAGTCGCCGGTCACGCCGATCACGAAGCGGTCGGGGCAGAAGAGCCGCGCCTGGACGCCGCGCATCAGCTCGGGGGTGAAGGCCGCGGCCTCTTCCGGCTTCACGACGCTGCGCGCCAGGGGATGGTCGCCGAACATGACCTGGTTCCAGGCGCGGTTGAGGATGCTTCCCGGCTGGTCGTTGCGGCGCCGCCAGCCCTCCTCGAGCTGGGCCTGCATCTCGCGGATGCGCGAGGTGTCGTCGCGCGGGTTGCGCATCATGTCGAAGAGCAGGTCGAACATGACGTCGGTATAGCGCGAGAGACCATTGGCGAAGGCCGAGGACTGCTCCTGCCCGGTCTGGAATCCGAGGCCCAGGGCGTAGAACTCGATCAGCTTGTCCACCGAGTCGGGCGTCAACGTGGTGGTGCCCCCGGTGCGCAGCAGGCCGTCGGCCTGCCAGGCGGCGGCCCAGAGCGAGTCGGGGAGATTGGCGGAGCCGTGGCGGCCCGCGATGTTGATCGTCACCGACGGGACGGTGTGATCCTCGAGGAGGAAGACCTGCACACCGTTGCTGAGCCGTACCTGGTGCGGCCCCGGCGGGGTGAAGCGCAGGCGCTCGAAGCGCGATTGCAGCCGCTGGACGGTCTCGCGGGTGTCCTGCGCCCGGGCCGTGGTGGCGACTGCCAGCATCATGACGAGGCCGGCGGCCGCCGGCCGGAATCTCACGGTTGTCATGGGGTCATTCCTCCGATGCCGGCCGGGCGGTGCGGGCCGGGGGCCGGACCAGGGTGGCCACGGTGCGGTTGCTGCGCGAGAAGTAAGTCCGGGCCACCCGCTGAATGTCGGCCGCGGTCACGTCGAGGTTGGCGCGGTCGAAGCGGAAGGTCTTGGCCCAGTCGTCGTAGAGCGCTTCGCTGCTGGCCAGCTGCAGGGCGAGCGAGAAGCCGTTTTCCAGCCGCTGGAGCGAGCCCGACTCGATCTGGTTGCGTGCGCGCTGCATCTCGTAGTCGCTCGGCGGCTCGCGCTGGAACCGCTCGACCTCCTCGTAGACGGCGGCTTCGATTTCCTGCGTGGTGTGTGGCGCGATCGGCACGCCGGTGAAGGTGAAGAGCCGGGGGTAGCGCTGGCCGGGCTGGAGGCTGGAGGAGATCTGCGCGGCGACCCGGTCGCGCACTACCAGGCGGGACGCCAGGCGGGAAGTCCGCCCGATGGTCAGGAGGCGCGACAACATGACGAGCGCCCGCGAGTCGGTACTCACCGCGTCGGGCACGTGGTAGCCGATCATCACCATCGGATTGGCGTCGTACTCCACCTCGATGCGGCGCTCACCGCGCTGCGGCGGCTCCTGGGTCACGACGGGGCGGTGCGGCTCGCCGGCGGGGATCGATCCGAAGTACTGGTCGGCCCAGCGGGTCATCTGGTCCACGTCGATGTCGCCCACGATGGCGACGACCGAGTTGTTGGGGCCGTAGAAGCGATGGAAGTAGTCGAGCGCCGCGGTGCGCGAGACGGTCTGGATCTCGCTCGCCACGCCGACCACCGGCCGCCCGTAGGGGTGGGCGCGGAACGCAGCCTGGAGAAACTCCTCGTAGAGCATCCCGAAGGGCTGGGTTTCGACCCGCAAACGCCGCTCCTCCATCACCACGTCGCGCTCGGAGTAGAACTCGCGCAGGACGGGACTGCGGATGCGGTCCGCCTCCAGCACGAACCAGAGCTCGGCACGGTTGGCGGGCAGCGCGAAGAAGTAGTTGGTGCCGTCGTTGAAGGTCGAGGCGTTGAGGTTCTGCGCGCCGTTGGTGGTGAGAATGCGGTCGAGCTCGTTGCTCACCACGTACTGCCGGGCCGAATCCTCCAGGGTACGCAGGCGGTCGCGCAGCCGGCGCAGCTGCATGGTGTCGGCCACATCGCCCTTCCGATACTCGGCCGTCAACGACTCGGCGACCGCGTCGATGCGGGGGAACATCGCCACCTCGGCCTGGTAGTTCCGGGTGCCGAGGGTCGGCGTGCCCTTGAAGAGCATGTGCTCGAAGAGGTGCGCGGTGCCCGAGATGCCGGTCCACTCGTCCACGCCGCCGGCACGGAACTGGGTGACGAACGAGACCGTGGGCGCGCCCGGCTTGCGCAGGAAGAGGAAGGTCATCCCGTTAGGCAGGACGTGCTTGACCACCGGGAGCTGCTCTCCGGGACTCCGCTGCTGGGCGCGGAGCGCCGAGGCGGCGGCGAGCAGGAGCAAAGCGGCGAGGACGCTGCGTTTCATCGGGAACCTCCGTTGGGGCTACGGCTTGGACGGAGAAGATTCCCCAAACGTTGGCTGGCGCAAGTCGCTCTCGTGCGGACCATGGTGAACGACCAGGTTCCCGAGGGACCAGGTCATCCCGGTCCGCAGTCGCCAGAGGTTGCTGGTGCGCGACGCGGCGCCGATATACACCCGCGGCTGGGCGAAGACGGTGAGCCGCCCCCGGGGGCCGAGGTGCAGCCCGGCGTTGGCTTCGACGTTGTATTGCCGCGGCCCGCCATGGAGATCAAAGGCGATGTCGGCGCGCGCCCAGGAGGTGAAGCGGCCGGCCGGCGGCAGAAAGACCATCGGCCGCACCACGATGCGGCTCAGCGCGCTGACCCCCGGGTCCTCGCCGCCCGAGAACTCGTAGCGCGCGCGGAGCGTGGCGCGGAAGTCGCCGCGGAAGCGATACGCGATCTGCCACCCCGGCATCACCCGGGTGTAACCGAAGCCCAGGGCGGAGTCGGATTGCGTCTTGAAGAAGATCTCGACGTCGGGGCCGGTACTGGCGCGATGCGCGGCGCCGAAGAAGTGGTAGCCGCGGAACCGGGTCCAGCTCAAACCCGACGCGTCGGTGCCGCCCGGGGTCGAGTGCCAGCCGGCCGACGGCTCGATCTCGAGCTGGGTGCTGCGGGGCGACCCGAAGCCCAGGGTCAGCGGCATGGGGAGCCGCAGCAGCTCCTCGTGGCCGACGCGGTCGTTGTCTTCGAAGTAGGCGCCGATGGTCGCAGTGACCGCGATCCCTGGGCCGGCGCGCGGCCCGGCGCGCTGCGCCTCGGCCGGACGCGCGCATCCCAGGAGAACCGCTGAGGCAAGGAGCGCGCCGGGCAGGAGCCGGCGCGCGCGCCCGACCGGCTCGGGGGCGTCCGTCATGCGGGCGCCGTGATCCAGCGCCGGTAGGGAGTGGTCCGCTCGTACTCCTCGGGATTGCGGCGGAACCAGCTCATCACCAGCAGCAGCTGTGTCATCTCGGCGCCATTGCGTGCGACGGGCGCGGGGCCCTCGTCCAGGGCCAGCCGCCGCGCTGTCTCGGCGAAGGCGGCGCGCTCGATCGGCGTCGTCGGCGGAACCGCGACGGCGCGCACGACGCCGTGGCGGATGCAGTAGAGCCGGTCGCTCTCCGGGCCGTCGGCTCCCGGCACCGCGTAGACGAAGCCGAGCCCCTCGATCGCGGCGCGCAGCCGGGCCAGCGCCGCGAAGAGCCAGGTGAGCTCGTCGAACTTGGTGCGCCACAGGGCGGCGCGCTCGAATTCCTGCGCCTCGGCCGCTCCGGCCATCGCGTCGAGGATACGGTCCAGCGGCCCGGCCGCACGCCCCTCGAGAAAGGCGCGCGCGCGGCCGACGGCGTCGCCGTAGCGGTCGATGCTGCAACGCGCGGCACAGGGGCCGAGGCAGGTGCCGAGCTCGTGACGGATGCAGGCGGGGGCGATGGGGGCGTCGAAGAGGCTCGGCTGGTCGGCGAAGCGCATCGGCTGGCGGTCGGCACAGTCGCGCAGCCCCAGAAGGTCTGCCAGCGTACGGACGGCGTCGGCCGCCTTCCCGCGGCCGCGGAACGGCCCGTAGTAGAGGGAGGCCGGGTCCCTGGCCGATTCGCTCACCACGAGCCGCGACGCGGGCGCCTTGGTGAGCTTGATGAACGCGAGACTCGCGCGGGAGGCGTTGCCGCTCACGTTGTAGGGCGGCCGGAGACTGGAGATGAGCCGTTGCTCCTCGAGGAGCGCGGCGAACTCGCTCGGCACGTAGCGCCAGCGCAGGTCGGCCGCGCACCGGATCAGCCGGGCGCTCTTGGAGTCGGGCCATGCAGCCGTGAAATAGGAGAGCAGGCGGGTGCGCACGTCCTTCGCCTTGCCGACGTAGATGGTGCCGCCGGTCTGGTCCAGGAGCTCGTAGACGGCGGGCTTCCGGGCGGCGTGCGCCTGCACGCGGCGCTTGAGCTCCGCAAGCGACGCCGGTGATGGCTGTATGTCGTGGAGTGCTAGCGCTGACATCCCGGACAAAAGTAAGAAGAACGCGCGTCGATTGCGTGGGTCATCACGATCCGGCGCCCGCAACGACGGCAGGGCTCGCCGGCCCGGCCGTAGACGGCCAGGCGGCCCTGGAAGCCGCCGGGCTCGCCCGTTCCGGTGCGGTAGTCCCGCACCGTGGTGCCGCGTCCCCGAATGGATCGGCGCAGCACCTCGACGATCGCGTCCCGCAGCCGGGCGGCGTCGTCCGGCCCGATGCGGCGCGCCTCGCGCGAGGGGTCAATGCCGGCCATCCAGAGCGCCTCGCTGGCGTAGATGTTGCCGACCCCCGCGAGTTTGCGCTGGTCCATGATCGCCTTCTTGATGGCCAGCCGGCCGCCCTTCAGGATCGCCGACAGCGCCCGCGGCGTGAAGGCGCGCGCCAGCGGCTCGGGGCCGATGGCGGCGTCGTACTTCGCCCATTGCACGGGCGTCAGCAGGTAGATCCCACCCAGCCGTCGTACGTCGCGATAGCGCACCCGCTCTCCCGTGTCGAGATCCAGGTGCACGACGTCGTACGGATCCCTGGCGGCCGCCTTCCTCCGTCGGGCGTCCGTGAGCAAAGCCCCGGTCATCCCGGGCCGGATCACCATCCGCCGGCCGTCGTCGAGCTCGAAGACCAGGTGCTTGGCTCGCCGGCCGACGCGCACCACCCGGCGGCCAGCCAACGCGCGCTCGAAGACGGGGCGGGAAGTACCGCGGAGCATGTCGGGTTTGAAGACGCGGGCGGTCCGAATGACGGCCCCCTCGAGGTGGGGCCGCACGTCGCGGGCGATGGTTTCGACTTCGGGGAGTTCGGGCAAGACAGTTGGCCAGTAGGCGAGTGGGCGAGGCGAGGCGGGTTACCCGCCGGTGCGTCCCGCTCGCGCCACCTTGGCGCTGCCCCGGGCGATCTCGCGCCAGCCGATGTCCCGCCGGAACTGCTTCCCCTCGAAATCGATGGCCTCGGCAGCGGCACGGCTGCGGGCGGCAGCGGCGGCAACATTGGGGGCGGTGGCGGTCACAGACAACACCCGGCCCCCCGAAACCCGCAGGCGGCCATCCTGATCGAGGGTGGTACCGGCGTGGAAAATGAGGACGTCGCGCGCCGATTCGAGGCCCCTCGGGATGCGGATCTCAGCCCCCATTTTCGGAGCATGGGGGTAGCCCTCAGCCGCCAGGACAGTGGTGACGGCAGCCTTCCGGGCCGCCCCCATGGTCAGGCCGCCCGGCATCCAACCGCCCTCGGCGACCATGCGGAGCACGGGCAACAGCCCCGGTGGCGTCGCCGCCAGGATGGCCTGGGCCTCCGGGTCACCAAAGCGGCAATTGAACTCGATGACACATAGTGCTCCGTCGGATTCCCGGAGCATCAACCCGGCGTAAAGTACGCCCCGATAACGAGCTCCCGCGTTGGCCAGAGCCTTCAGTGTGGGCTTGAAAACCTCGTCTGCGACCCGCTCCAGGAGCTCGTCGGTGGCTAGGGAGACGGGGCAGTATGCTCCCATGCCGCCGGTGTTCGGCCCCGTGTCGCCTTCTCCGATGCGCTTGTGATCCTGGGCAGGCGGGAGCACGGCGAAGTGCTCGCCGTCGGTGATAGCGAGCACCGAGAGCTCCTCGCCAGGGACGAACTCCTCCACCAGGATCTCGGCTCCGGCCGGCCCCAGTGCTCCCTCGCGCAGCATGGAGGTGGCGGCGGTGCGGGCTTCGGTCTTGGTCCGGCAGACCACGGCACCCTTGCCGGCGGCCAGGCCGGACGCCTTGACCACCACCGGCTCGGCCTGGCTTCCGATGTAGCGCAGGGCGGAGGAGAGGTCGGAGAAGGCCTGGGAATTGGCTGTGGGGACCCCCGCCTTGCGCATCAGGTCCTTGGCGAAGGACTTGGAGGACTCGATCCGGGCGGCGGCGGCCGAGGGGCCAAAGACGGGGACGCCGTCCTTGGTGAGGCGGTCGGCCAGGCCGGCGGCCAGGGGGGCCTCGGGGCCCACGACCACGAGGTCGGCGCGCCGCTCGCGGGCGGCGGTGGCGACCGCGTCGACGTCGGTGGATGAGCCTGGGATGTTGGTGGCGAGCTTGGCGGTGCCGGCGTTGCCGGGCAGGCAGAAGAAGGAACCGTCGGGGGCGTCGCGGTGGAGTGCCCAGAGCAGGGCATGCTCCCGTCCGCCGCCCCCGACGATCAGTACCCTCATCGCCCGCCGGATCCCTTGGAGAAGGCGCTGGTGAACGCGTCCCGGGCCTTGCGGGCCACGTCGGCGACGGAGTCCATGGTCTTCCCCATCTGCTCGCCGTAGTACCGGCTGGCGTCGCTGAAGTCCTCGCTGATCGGCCGCTGGTCGTCCTGCGTTCCACGCTTCGGGTACTCGCCCCGGAGGATGCGGTCGTAGTCGCCACGCTCGACCCAGCGCTGCAGCTCGGCGGCCCGCAGGGTGTGGAAGGGATGGGTGTGGCCCAGGGTGATCAGCACCTTGGCGATGGCGTCGGCGGCGTCGCCGCCTTCCTCGTATTCCTTCGCCTGCACCATGAACGCGGCCAGGTCCGTCTCTTCGATCTTTCCGCCGCCGGCGAGCTTGAGGAACATCCGCATCGAGGCGATCGCGTCCTGGCTGGCGAGCAGTCCCGCGCGATCGCACGACAGCTCGCTCTTGCGGAACCACTCCAGCATGGCGAGCTGGATCGGCAGGATCGCGATTCCCGCCAGGAACGGCAGG
This sequence comes from Gemmatimonadota bacterium, assembly GCA_041476105.1. Lineage (GTDB taxonomy): Bacteria > Gemmatimonadota > Gemmatimonadetes > Gemmatimonadales > JACORV01 > DASXPG01. The sequence continues at coordinate 22,616 of JBGOSS010000016.1, read as the reverse complement.
CCGCGCAGGCCCACGGTCAGGATGAGCACCAGGATGGTGCGGTACAGCGCGTGCCCGCTCATGATGTGACCGAGCTCATGGCCGAGGATCGCGTGCAACTCCTCGTCGTCGAGCATGTTCATCGCGCCCGATTGCAGCACGATGAACGGCTTGTCCATGCCGAAGGCGCCGGCGTTGGCGAAGGGGTTCTGCGAGACGAACAGCTCGGGGCGCTCGGCCCAGTCAAGCGTGGCGCAGACGTCGGTGAAGGCCTGGTTCACGCGCGGGAACTGCGTGGGCCCGACGCGCACGGCGTTGGCCTGGAAGAGCAGGCGCACGCCGCGCTCGCCGAAGAAGCCGTACACCTTGCGCACGACATCGTCGAAGCCCGGAATGGCCCGGAGCGAGTTGAGGGCCGCGCGGTCGGCCGGGTGCTCCCAGGCGCGCGGCGCGATCTGTGTCAGCACGGTGCGCGGCCGGCGCGAGGGAAGGCCGCTGGTGGCGTCGGTCATACCATCTCCCGTATGAAGGCTACCGCACTAACGCGGGTGCGGAGGGGAAGTTTCACGCCAGCGCCTGGTCCAGATCGGCGATCAGATCGTCTACGTCCTCGACGCCCACCGAGAGCCGCACCAGCCCGTCGGTCAGCCCCATCGCGTGCCGCATGGCGGGCGGCACGGCGGCGTGTGTCATCGACGCGGGATGGCCGATCAGGCTCTCCACGCCGCCCAGCGATTCCGCCAGAAAGAAGAGCTTGGTCCGGCTCACCAGGCGGCTCGCGCGCTCCAGCGAGCCGAGCTCGATCGACAGCATGCCGCCGAATCCGTACATCTGCCGGCACGCCAGGTCGTGCTGCGGGTGCGACGGCAGACCCGGGAAGAACACCTGCTGCACGCGGCGGTCGCCCGCCAGCCATTCGGCGACGCGACGTCCGTTGGTGTCGTGCTGCCGCATGCGCAGCGTCAGCGTCTTGGTGCCGCGCAGGGCCAGCCAGCAGTCGAACGGTCCGGGCACGGCGCCCACCGACTTCTGGATGAACTGGATCCGCTCGGCGAGGTCGTCGCGGGTGGTCACCACCACGCCGCCGACCATGTCCGAATGTCCATTGAGATACTTGGTCGTGGAGTGCAGCACGACGTCGGCGCCGAAGACGAGGGGCCGCTGGAAGACCGGCGTGGCGAAGGTGTTGTCGACCACGAAGAGGAGATCGCGGTTCTTCGCCAGGGCGCCCAGCGCCTCGAGGTCGGCGAGCCGCATCAGCGGGTTGGTCGGCGTTTCGACGAACAGCATCTTGGTCTTCGGCGTGATGGCCCGCTCGACGATGTCGGCGGACCGCGTGTCCACGAAACTGAAGCTCATGCCGAGGCGGGAGAGGATCTTGTCCATCAGGCGGTGGGTGCCGCCGTAGACGTTCTCGCCGCAGACGACGTGGTCGCCGGCGGAGAGGAGCGTCAGGACGGTGTGGATCGCCCCCATTCCCGAGCTGAAGGCGAAACCGTGCGTGCCTCCCTCGAGGGCGGCGACGTTGCGCTCCAGCGCCTGGCGGGTCGGGTTGACGGTGCGGGCGTAGTCGTAGCCCTTGTTCTTCCCGATCTCGTCCTGGACGTAGGTCGAGGTCTGGTAGATCGGAATCGTAACGGCGCCCGCGAGGGGCTCCGGGACCTGTCCGGCGTGGACGGCGCGTGTGGCGAGGCCGAAATCGGCGTCGCGGTCGAGTATCCTAGTCACTGGCCGAAGCCTACATCGGCCGCCGCCGCGCCGCTAGATTACTGCCTCGATGGCCTCCCAACTGATGCGGTCGGTGTCCGGCCTGCGCGGTATCGTCGGGCGTGACCTCACGGAAGACGTCGTGCGCCGCTACGCCGGCGCGTTCGGCGCATTTCTCCGCTCGCGGGGCGGCCGGGTCGTCGCGCTGGGCCGCGATTCGCGGCAATCCGGTCCGGCTTTCGCCGCCGCCGCCGCCGCCGCGCTGTCGGAGGCGGGCGTGGACGTGGTGGATCTCGGCATGGTGCCCACGCCCACGGCGCAGATGGCGGTCGAGACCGGTGACCTGGCCGGCGGCATCATCGTCACGGCGAGCCACAACCCGGTCGAGTGGAACGCGTTGAAGTTCATGGGTCCGGGCGGCCGCTTTCTCACCCGTGACGAAGCGGCCTCCTTCTTCGCGCTCGTCGACGGCGGCGAGGTGCCCCGCGCGAACCGGCAGGGCACCGTGACCCGCGACGCCGGAGGAGTGGAGCGGCATCTGGCCCGTCTCTTCGCGCTGCCCTGGCTCGACATCGGGAAGGTCAAGGCCCGCCGCTTCACCGTGGCGCTCGACTGCGTCCGCGGCGCCGGCGCCACCGTGATGCCCCGGCTGCTGGAAGCCCTGGGCTGCACGGTGCACGGCATTCACCTCGAGCCCGACGGCCGGTTCCCGCGCGAGCCCGAGCCGATTCCAGAGCACCTTGGCGAGCTCGGCGCGCTGGTGACGAGCGTGCGGGCGGACATCGGCATCGCGGTCGATCCCGACGTCGACCGATGCGCGCTGGTGGACGAAACGGGCACCCCGATCGGTGAGGACTACACCCTGGCCTTCGCGGTGCGCGCGGTGCCGGCGAAGCTCACGGGGCCGGTGGTGACCAATCTCTCGACCAGCATGGTGGTGGAGGACGCCGCGAGGGCGATGGGCCGGGCGCTCGAGCGGGCCCCGGTGGGCGAGGCGAACGTGGTGGAGCGGATGGCGGCCCTGGGTGCGGTGATCGGCGGCGAGGGCAACGGGGGGGTCATTCTGCCCGCCGTGCACGCGGGCCGCGACGCGCCCGTGGCGGCGACACTGGCGCTGGTGCTGCTGGCCGAGGCAGGCGTGCCGCTGAGCGGCATTGTGGCCTCGGCGCCCCGCTATGCTATTGTTAAAGCAAAGGTTGCACGGCCGGAGGGGTCCCTGGAGCCATGGTACGAGGCGCTCCGCAAGGAGATACCGGGGGCCACGGCGGATCTCCAGGATGGCCTGCGTCTTGCAACGGTGGATCGCTGGATCCACGTCCGGCCATCGGGAACGGAACCGGTGGTCCGCATCATCGCCGAGGCGCCCTCCCGGGCGGCGGCAGAAGACCTCATCGCGCGCGGCCAGGCCGCGCTGCGGAAAGTGGGGCAGTGAGCCTATGTGTGGAATCGTCGGGTATGTCGGGCCGCGCAAGGCCGTACCGGTCCTCATCGATGGACTGAAGCGGCTCGAGTACCGGGGCTACGACTCGGCGGGGATCGCGGTCATCCACAACGGACGGCTGACGGTACAGAAGGCCGCCGGGAAGATCGCGACCCTCGAATCGCAGCTGAAGGGCGACGTACTGCTCGCCCATACCGGCGTTGCCCACACCCGCTGGGCGACGCACGGCGCGCCCAATACCCGGAACGCCCATCCGCACACCGACTGCGCCGGCATCCTGGCGGTCGTCCACAACGGCATCATCGAGAACGCCACCGCCCTGCGGAAGATGCTCTCGGAGCGGGGGCACCGCTTCGTGTCGGAGACCGACACCGAGGTCATCGCCCATCTCATCGAGCAGTTCTACACCGGCGCGCTGGAAGACGCCGTCGCGCAGGCGCTGCGCGAGCTCGAGGGCGCGTATGGGATCGCGGTCGTGTCGCAGAAGGAGCCCGACACCATCGTGGCGGCCCGGCAGGGCAGCCCGCTGCTGATCGGCATCGGCGAGGGCGAGAACTTCGTCGCGTCCGACCCCTCGGCGGTGCTGGCCCTGACGCGCTCGGTCATCTACCTCGACGAGGGCGAGATGGCGGTGATCCGCCCGACGGGCTACCAGCTCAAGGACCGTCACGCGGTGCCGATGTCGAAGGAAGTGACCCAGATCGACTGGGACCTGGCGACCATCGAGCGCGGCGGCTTCGCGCACTTCATGCTGAAGGAGATCTGCGAGCAGCCCGACAGCGTGCGCAACGTGCTGCGCGGGCGGGTGCTGGAAGAGGAAGGGTCGGCGAGGCTGACCGGCATCAACATGACCGACGACGAGCTGTCGCGGATCAACCGCATCGTCATCACGGCGTGCGGCACCTCGTGGCACGCGGGTCTGGTCGGCGAGTACATGCTCGAGGAGCTGGCCCGGCTGCCGGTCGAGGTCGAGTACGCCTCCGAGTTCCGCTACCGCAACCCGATCGTGGACGAGCGGACGCTGGTCATCGTCATCTCGCAGTCCGGTGAGACAGCCGACACCCTGGCCGCCTTGCGCGAGGCGAAGCGGCGCGGCGCCCGCACCCTCGGCATCGTGAACACCGTGGGCTCCACCATCGCGCGCGAGGTGGACGGCGGGCTCTACCTGCACGCCGGCCCCGAGATCGGTGTGGCGTCCACCAAGGCGTTCACGGCGCAGATCGTGGCGCTGGCGATGTTCACCCTGCGTCTCGGCCGGCTCCGCGCGCTGTCCATTCTGCAGGGCCGGGAGATCGTGAAGGCGCTGCGCAAGCTGCCGGAGCAGCTCGAGAAGGTGCTCGCCAAGAAGGATGAGATCGAAGCCCTGGCCGAGCGGTACGTGCGGGCGATGAACGTGCTCTACCTGGGGCGCGGCTACAACTTCCCGGTGGCGCTGGAGGGCGCGCTCAAGCTCAAGGAGATCTCCTACATCCACGCCGAGGGCTACCCCGCGGCGGAGATGAAGCACGGGCCGATCGCGCTGATCGACGAGCTGATGCCGGTGGTCTTCATCGCGCCGCAGGACAGCGTGCACGGCAAGATCGTCTCGAACATCGAGGAAGTCCGGGCGCGGGGCGGGCAGGTGATCGCCGTGGTGACGGAGGGTGACACCACCATCGCGCCGCTCGTGGACCACGTGATCACGATCCCCGAGACCCTGGATTTCCTGACGCCCATCCTGACGTCGGTGCCGCTCCAGCTGCTCGCGTACTACGTCGCGGTGCGCCGGGGCTGCAACGTCGACCAGCCGAGGAACCTGGCCAAGAGCGTCACGGTCGAGTAGGCCCGTGCGGGTCGTGGTGCAGCGCGTGAGCCGCGCCGCCGTTCGCGTGGACGGGCAGACCGTCGGGGCGATCGGGCGCGGCTTCTGCGTTCTGGCGGGTTTCCGGGCCGACGACGCCGAGGCGCAGCTCAGCTGGATGGCCGAGAAGCTCGTCGGCCTGCGGGTGTTCGCCGACGCCGACGACAAGATGAACCTCGCCCTCGCCGACGTCGGCGGCGCGCTGCTGGTGATCTCCCAATTCACCCTCTACGGCGACGCGCGGAAGGGCCGGCGCCCTTCCTTCATCGACGCCGCGCCACCGGCCATCGCGGAGCCACTCTATGAGCGCTTCGTGGCGCTGCTGCGCGGCCTCGGCGCCACGGTCCAGACCGGCCGGTTCGGTGCGATGATGGATGTGGAGCTGGTGAACGACGGGCCGGTGACGCTGATCCTCGAGCGATAGAACCAGGACCCCGGAACCTCAGACATCAGAACCTGGACGACATCGTGCCGACGCTTCGCCTGATCCTTGCTTCCAGCTCGCCGAGGCGCAGGGAGCTCCTTGGCCTGCTCGGCCTGACACCCGAGATCGTCCCCGCCGACCTCGACGAATCGGTGCGCCCCGGCGAGGACCCGGTCGCCTACGTCGAGCGGCTGGCGCGGGAGAAGGCCGAGGTGGTCGCCGCGCGGCACCAGGGCGCGGTGGTCGTCGGGGCCGATACCACGGTGGCGCTCGGCGGCGAGCTGCTCGCCAAACCCGAGGACGCGGCGGACGCCGCGCGGATGCTCGCCCGGCTGCAGGGGCGCGACCACGTGGTGCACACCGCCATCGCCGTTGTGTTCGACGGACACACCGCTTCGGGAGTCGAAACGACCCGCGTCTGGATGCGTCCGCTCGACGAGCGGACCATCGCGGACTACGTCGCGACGGGCGAGCCGATGGACAAGGCCGGCGCCTACGGCATCCAGGGCTACGGCGCGGTGATCGTGGAGCGGATCCAGGGCGACTACTTCACCGTCATGGGACTCGGGCTGGGTCGCCTGGTCATGCTGCTGCGGGACGTCGGCGTCACCTACGGCTTCGCGGAACTGAGCGCGACTGGCGGGCGGCCGCGGAAGCACTGAGGAACGACATCAGGCTGCGGAACGGCCAGTTGAGCGTCAGGGCGGTGGAGGACAAGCAAGTCCTGCGCTTGCCGAGCTTCGGCATCAGCCGGGAGTTCTGGGAAGCCGCTGGCGCCGCCACGGTGGCGTCGAGGCGTAGCGATCGAGTGCCAGCTTCGTCCTCGCGACCACCTCCGTCACGGTGATGTTGGCCATGCGTCCCCGCCGGTAGGCTCGCGCGGCCCGGTAGTCTTCTCCTGGATTCCCGTAGACGTCGACCAGCAGCTCGCCGAACTTCCGGTACGGGCCCGCGCGCTTCGGATTGGTGTAGCCGTACAGGCCGACCACCGGCACGTCCATCGCGACCGCCATGTGCAGCGGGCCGGTGTCCGGGGCGATCACGATGTCGCTCGACTCCAGGAGCGCGAGCAGGACCCTGAGGCCCGAGCCCCGGGTGTCGATCGGCGCGGCGGTCGTCGTGGCGGTGATGGCGCGCGCGGTCTCTTCCTCGTAGGGCGTCGTGCCGCCGAGCAGCACGCAACGCGCGCCGCACTCCACGCGCAGCGCGGTCGCCACCTCGGCCCATCGCTCTGCGACCCAGCAACGGTCCGACCCCGTGCTCGCGAGCACCAACCCCACGAGTGGTCCCTCGGCTCCCTGAAGCAATGCGTGTGCGCGGGCTCGCTCCTCCGCCGTGGGTGCGAGCTTCCACTCCACCGGCTCCGCGGGAAGGCCGAGCGCGGTGACAAACTCGAGGAACTCGTCCTGCACGTGCTGGGAAGGGTGGGGCGGGATGGTCCGGTTCGTGAACATCCAGTTGAAGTCATGGGCCCGGGCACGGTCGTAGCCGAGCTTGACGATTCCCGGCGTGAGGGCGGTGAGGATGCCGGCCTTCAGGTACGATTGCAGGCCGAGCACGACGTCGAAGTGTCTCCCGCGCATCGCGCGGCGGTAGTCCAGAAACGCGCGCCATCCGCGGGCGCGATCGAAGACGACGATCTCGTCCACCGCCGGGTGGCCGCGGATCAGCATGGCCGGGCCGGGCTGAAGCACCCAGGTGATGCGCGGTGCGGGATTCTGCCGCTTGAGCGCGTTGACGACGGGGAGTACGCGCACGGCGTCGCCCAGGGCAGTGAGCATGACGATGCAGACGTCGCGCGCTGGCACGGCGGTCACGCGGAGCCCGGGCGCGCCGCGCCGGAGTGGCGCGCCCGCCAGGCGTCCACCTTCGCCAGGACGTCCGCCACCTGAATCCTGGCCATCCGGCCCCGTCGGTGCCCGGTGGTAATCGGATTGCGCTCTCCGGGCTCTCCATAGGCGTCCACGATCAGATCCTGAGACGCGCGGTACGGTCCGACGCTCGCGGGATTGGTGTAGCCGATCAGGCTGACCACCGGCCGGCCGAGCGCGACGGCCATGTGGAGCGGGGCGGTATCGAGCGACACGACCAGCGCTGCGCCGTCGATCAGCGCCACGGTCTCGCGCAGGCCGTGGACGGTGCATGGAGTCCGGCGCGCGCGTGCCGCGATGATGGCTTCGGTGTCCAGCTCGCGGGGGGAGCGACCCGTGGCGATGACGGGCTCGAGGCCGCGCTCGTCCAGCGCGTCGACGATCCGGGCCCAGCGCTCCGGAATCCACTCTTTCTGGGGATGGCTCGTCCCGATCACGAGCACCACGATGGGGCGCTCGAACGCGGCCAGCTTCGCCCGCTGGGCCTCGCGCTCGTGGGGCCAGGGGCCGAGGTTCCAGGTGACCGGCTGGTGCGGCACGCCCAGTGCCGCGAGGAACTCGAAGAGCTGGTCCTGCACGTGTTGCGGAGGGTGCGGGGGGATGCGATGGGTGGTGAAGAGCCAGTTGAGGTCGCGGGCGCGGGCGCGATCGAAGCCGAGCTTCACCGGGGCCCGGGTCATCGCCGTCACCAGGCCGCCCTTGATGGCGACCTGGAGCGAGAGCACGAGATCGAACGGATCGCGCAGCTGGCGTCGCGTCTCGGCGTAGGCGCGCCAGCCGCGCGCCTTGTCGAACAGGACGATCTCGTCCACGTCGGGGTGGCCGCGCATCAGCGCCGCGGGCCCGGGCTGGAGTACCCAGCTGATGCGGGTGCCGGGCGCGTGGCGCTTGAGCGCCGTGATGACCGGCAGCGTGTGCACGGCGTCGCCGATGGCGCTCATCATCACGATACAGACGCGGTTGGCGGGAGGAATCACGCGAGAGTTAGGTTTGGCGCATGAACGAGACCATCGGCGCGTTGATCGCCCGCCTCGCGCAGACGAATATCGAGCTCTGGCACGAGGAGGACAAGGCGCGCACGCCCGACGACAAGCTGGTCGCGGCGGCCAAGCGGCGCATCGACGCCCTGAACCAGCAGCGGAACGACCTCATCGAGCGCATCGACGCGGAGGTCATGCGGATCGCCGGGCGCGAGGCGCGGGGCGCGGGAGACGCTCCCCATGGCTGAGACGGTGGGCTGGCTCGCGGACAAGCTGAGCATCATCGAGCTGAAGATCTACCACATGCGGGAGCAGGCCGAGCGCACCGACACGACCGCCCAATTCCGCGCGCGATGCAACGTCAGGCTCGGCGTGATGCGGCTCCAGCGTGACGACCTGGCCGCGGAGCTGACCCAGCTCCTGGCCGACATCGCTCTGGGTCGCACGGTGCCGAAGGTGTACCGGCAGTTCAAGATGTACAACGATCCCGCCTACGGCGTCCCGGAAGATGGCAGCACGGGCTAGACCGCCGCATACCGCTCCTTCCAGACGTCGACTTTCCTCAGCACCTCCGCGACGGTGATGCGCGGCATCCGGTCGGTGCGATGGGCGATCGAGATCGGGTAGTCCTCGCCGGGGTCGCCGTACGCATCCACCAGCAGGTCCCCGAACTTGCGGTACGGCCCGACCCGCTTCGGGTTGTTGTACCCCATCAGGCCGATGACCGGTCGATCCAGCGCCACCGCCATGTGCATCGGGCCGGTGTCGAGCGACACGACGAGCGCCGCTCCGTCCAGCAGCCACACCAGGTCGCGCAGCGGCCAGCCGAGCGTCGAGAGGGGCGCGTGGCGGCAGCGCCCCAGGATCGCTCGCTCGGTCTCCAGCTCGCGCGGCGCACGGCCGCCCGCGAGCACCGGCTCGAGGCCGCGGGCGTCCAGCGCGTCGGCCAGCTCGGCCCAGCGCTCCGGCAGCCACTCCTTCTGGGGATGGCTGGCGCCGATCACCAGCACGGCGACCGGCCTGGGCCGCTCCGCGAAATACGCGCGCTGGCGCGCGCGCTCGTCCTCCCGTGGTCCGAGGTGCCACTGCGCCTCCTGGTGCGGAACGCGGAGGGCGTCGAGGAACTCGAAGTACTGGTCCTGCACGTGCTGCGGCGCGTGCGGCGGGATCCGGGCGGTGGTGACCAGCCAGTTGAGGTCGCGCGCGCGCTCCCGGTCGAACCCCAGCTTGACCGGCGCGCTGGCGAGTGCCGTGACGATCCCCGCCTTGAGGTACACCTGGAGGGCCAGCACCAGATCGAAGGGGCGCTCCGCCAGCGCGCGCCGGACGTCGAGAAAGGTGCGGAAGGGGCGTTCGCGCCGAACGATCACCGTGTCATCGATGTGGGCATGACCGTGGACCAGCGCCGCCGGCCCGGGCTGAAGGACCCAGGTGATGTGGGTGCTCGGCGCGTGCCGCTTGACCGCGTCGAGCAGGGGCAGCACGTGCACCGCGTCGCCCAGGGCGCTCATCATCACCACCGCCAGGCGGCCGCCCCGCCACTCGGGAAGCGGGGCGCTCATGCGCGGTCGGCGTAGCCGGAGGAGAACGCCGTCCGATCGGCGTCGGTGAGCCGGGGACCGCGCAGGCGGTTGAACTTCTCCCAGGAGCGCGCGAACCGCGCGAGGTTCCGGCGGCGCGTCGCGGTGTCGCCTGGCCGCACGGCGCGGCAGGTATCCACGTCCAGGAGCCAGACGGTGGGGCCGTGGGGCTGTGGTGCGGTCCCGGGCGTCGCGACCAGCACGTTGCGGAGCTGGAGGTCGGGATGCACGAAACCGCTGTCGTGGAGCCGGCGGACCATCGCCCCCACGGCGCGCAGGATGGCGGCCCGGGCCGTCCCGTCGGGAGGCGCGTCGCCGAAAAAGATCTCGCCGAGGTCGCGGCCGTCGACGCGGCCGGTGGCGACGTCGGCGCGATGCCCGATCGTCGCCGGGTACATGACGGCGGCGACCACCGCCGGCGTGGCGATGCCGGCGCGGGCGAGGTGGTGCGCCATGGCGACCTCGCGCAGAAAGCGCGGCGGGCCGAGGAAGCGGTCGCGCAGGAGCCCGGCGAGGGCGCCGCCGCGGCGGGAGTGCCGTACCACGATCCGGGCGGGGCCCAGCGTCACGCCGTACGCCGTGCCGCGCCCCGCGAAGGCCTCGCGGCCGCTCTGGCGGGCGGCCCAGGCGTAGAGCGTCCCGGCCTCCAGCGCCGCGCGCACCGCGTCCGCCGCGTCGCGCCGCGCGAGGGCGGCGCCGCCGGCGAAGATGAACGTTTCGTATTCCGGGGGCAGCGCCGGAAAGACGCCCAAGTCAGAACTTGGCGAGATAGATGGGGACCGGCTGTTCCTTGTTCTTCACCTTGATCGGCTCGCGCGCTTCGACCTTCGGCGGGAACTTCAGCCGGCGGTGCAGCGTCTCCGAGATCATGATCTCGTCCTTGCCCGCGTTGGAGCAGAGCCGCGACGCGGTGTTGACGGCATCGCCCAGCACGGTGTACTCGAGCCGCTGCTCGCTGCCGATGTTGCCGGCGAACACGGTTCCGAAGTTGATGCCGATGCCGATCTTGACCTTGGGCTTGCCGCTCTGGGCCCAGTGCTCGTTGAGCTCCACCAGCTTGCGCTGCATGTCGATCGCGGCGCGCATCGCCTTGTCGGCGTCGTCCTCGGTGCCGAACGGCGCGCCCCACAGGGCCATGATGGCGTCGCCGATGAACTTGTCGAGCGTGCCGCCGTGGCGGAACACGATCTCCACCATCTCGGTGAAGTACTCCCGCAGCAGCTGGGCCACGTCGTTGGGGTCCATGTGTTCCGACATCGAGGTGAACCCGCGGATGTCGGAGAAGAGGATCACGACGTCGCGCTTGTCGCCCTGGTCGAGCTTGACCTCGCCGCCGTGGTCGGCGATCTGCTTGGCCAAGTCGGGCGAGAAGTAGCGCTGGAAATTCGAGAGCACCAGCGCTTCGTGGCGCAGCCGGTCGGCGAGCTGGCTGTTCTCGATGGCCACCGAGGCCACGCCCGCGAAGGCGATGAGGAAGTCGAGGTCGTCCTCCTTGAAGGCGTGCGTCGCGGTCAGGTTGTCCACGTAGATGATGCCGAGGCCCTCGCCCTTGCTGGAGAGCAGCGGCGCACCCATCGCCGAGCGCACGCTCTGCATCAGGATCGACTTGCCCTTGAAGCGCTCGTCCTCGGCGGCGTTGTCGGTCAGGATCGCGACCCGCTCGCTCATCACCTGCGAGACGATCGACCGCGGCACGTGGCGCGCGGAGGCGAACCCTTCACCGAGCCGGCTCTTCGAGATCTTCGGGATCGGCTCGGTGGCGCCGGCCTCGTTGAGGAGGATCGAGACGCGGTCCACCGCCATCACCTGGAAGGTGAAGTCCACGACCGACTCGAGCAGCTTGTCCACGTCCTGCTGGCGCGAGAGCGCCTTCGAGATCTCGAGCAGCAGCTCGAGCTTCTTGGCGCTGCGAGCCGCCTCGTGCGTTTCGGAGGTCGAGGCGGGGCTGCCGGTGTCGATGGAGAGCCGCTTGACGCGGCCCGAGATGATGTCGCCCTCGGGGGAGAGCGGCAGCTGCCGCACGATGGTCGCCTGGGGCGGCTTGGGCCCCGGGAAGGCCCCGGGCGCCGCCTTGGGCGCTTCGGCCGGCTTGGAGACCTCGCGCACGTAGAAGGAGACCTTCCCGAACATCACCACGTCGTTGGGCGTGGCGACGGCTTCGGTGATCCGGCTGCCGTTGAGGAAGGTACCGTTCGAGGAGCCGAGATCCTTGACCAGGACCCCGCCGTTCTGCACGCTCAGCTGGGCGTGCTGGCGGGAGATCGTCGGATCGTAGATCGGGACATCGCTGTTGACGGCCCGGCCCACCACCAGCGTGGCCGTGGGCTTGATGTCGATCGTCTGATCGCCCGACGTGCTGACGAGTTTGAAGGCTTCTGCCATGCCGCTGGTCTCCAGATTTTCAAATATGCCCCGCGTGAGCGGGAGGCGCTAGCAGCCCGGCGCGGCGCCATGGGCCGCGGCCACCGCCCGCAGGGCACCGCGGGCCTTGTGCCGGGTTTCGGCGAGCTCGCTGGCGGGATCGGAGTCGGCCACGATGCCCGCGCCGGCCTGCACGATGACCCGGTCGGGCAGCACGACGCAGGTGCGGATGGTGATGGCCGTGTCGAGCTGCCGTGCCCCCCAGCCGATGTACCCCACGGCGCCCGCATAGGGCCCCCGGCGCACCGGCTCCAGGCCGTCGAGGATCTCCATCGCCCGCACCTTGGGCGCGCCGGTCACCGTGCCGGCGGGAAAGCAGGCCTTGAGCGCGTCCACGGCGTCGCGTCCATCCGCCAGGGTCCCGCGCACCTCGGAGACGATGTGCTGCACGTGGGCATAGCGCTCGATGGCCATCGATTCCACGACCTGCACCGTGCCGAAGCGCGCCACCCGCCCCACGTCGTTGCGGCCCAGGTCCACGAGCATGCGATGCTCGGCGCGCTCCTTGGGGTCGGCGAGCAGCTCGGCCGCCAGCGCCGCGTCGGCCTCAGGCGTGGCGCCCCGCGGCCGCGTGCCGGCGATGGGGCGGACGGTCACCGCCGATCCCTCGACGCGGACCAGCACTTCCGGCGAGCTGCCGGCGATCTGGAAGCCGTCGAGATCGAGATAGAAGAGGTAGGGCGCGGGGTTGAGCGAGCGCAGGCAGCGATAGAGCTGGAGCGCATCGACCGCGCCGGGTACCTCGATGCGCCGCGACAGCACCCCCTGGAAGATGTCGCCGGCGGCGATGTGCTCCTTGAGGGCCGCCACGCCGCGCAGGAACGCCGGCTCCCCGTAACCGCTCGTGCCGGCCGCCGGCTCGGTGCCGGTGGCGTCGGCGAGCGGCGGGAGCCGCGAAGGCCCGGCCAGGCGGGTCGACCACTGCGCGATACGATCCTGCGCGGCGTCGAAAAGTCCGCCGCGCTCGGCGTCGGTCGCGCCGGCCGGCACCTCGACGCTGACCACGATCGCCGCCGACCCCGCGACCTTGTCGAGCACCACCATGATGTCGGCGATGAGGAAGAGCGCGTCGGGCAGTCCGAGGTCGTCCACCGGGCCACCGGGGAGGCGCTCCAGGGTACGGACCACGTCGTAACCCACGTAGCCGATGGCTCCGCCGCAAAACGGGGGCAACCCGGCGGTCCCGGGACCCCGGAGGGAGCGCATCCGCTCGCCGATGTGGCCGATGGGGTCGGCTGTGCTTGCTGCCGGCTGCCAGCCGTGAGCTGGCAGCCAGCGCTCCACACGATTGCCGCTATATCGCCACGCTTCCCTGGGCTCCGTGCCCACAAAGGTGTAGCGCGCCCAGCGCTCGCCGCCGACCGCCGACTCCAGGAGAAAGGCGAACGGTGCGCGCGCCAGCTTCGCCAGCGCGGCGACCGGATCGCTACCGTCCAGCGCGATCTCCTGCACGAGGGGGACGATCCCTCCCGCGCGAGCCGCCAGCATCCAGGCCGCACGGGCGCTCATTGTTCCGGCTCCGACGGGGTGGTCATATTGGAAGCGTGAAGCGCATGCTGGGGGTTCTGCTCCTCATTCCGGCCGTCCTTCGGGCCCAGTCGTGGGACGATCCCGTGACCCGGGACCTGGTCGATCGTGGCATCGGCCGCCGCGGCCTGGCCTTCGCGGACTCGTCGCTGCGCGACTGGTCGGCGCGGGCCCACGGGTTCGTGTTCTTTCTCGGCCAGATCGGGGAAGGGCTCGCCGAGCCGCCGCGCCTGATCAAGGCCGACCAGCTCGAGCTGGAAGTGTACTGGCGGCTCCCGAACCTCAGCAAGCAACGCATCATCGGCTGGCGCGACCAGCGCGAGCTGCCGACCGACATCAACTACCACCGCGACCATCTCGGCATCGCGATGAACAACTTCCCCGACCTCATCCGCCTCGGCGAGGGCGACGAAGTCCGGGACGTCCCGCACCCGGTGTCGCCCGCCGGCTCGCTGCTCTACGAGTTCGCGCTCAGCGATTCCCTCACTATCAGCCTGCCGGGACGTGAGCTGCGCGTCTACGAGGTGAAGTTCCGCCCGAAGGATTTCCGGGCGCCGCGCATCGTCGGATCGGTGTTCTTCGAGACCGGGACGGCGGACCTGGTGCGGATGTCGTTCAGCTTCACCCGCGCCGCATACCTTGACCAACAGCTCGAGGACATCACCGTCTCGATCGAGAACAGCCTCTGGAGCGGGCGCTGGTGGCTGCCGCTGCGCCAGGAGATCGAGATCCGCCGCCGGGCCACCTTCCTCGACTTTCAGGCGCGGGGCATCATCCGCGGCCGCTTCGAGATCGACGGATACCAGTTCAACGCGGGGCTCGATCCGGCGCTCTTCGCGCGGGGGCCGGAGATCGTCGCCGCGCCCCCAGCTGTCCGCGACTCGTTCCCCTGGCCCGACTCGCTCGGCGCGGCGATTCGCGACATCGCGCGGCCCGCGTCGCTGCGGGACTTCGACGCGGTGCGCGCCGAGGCGACCGCCATGGCGATGGGGCACGTCCTGACCGGCCTGCGGCAGAACCAGCTCGCCGGCTCGTCCCTATCGGACTTCGTGCACGTCAACCGCGTCGAGGGCCTGGCCGTGGGCGCGGGCGCCGCGTTCCGGTCAGCCGACGAGGCCCGGGAACTGCGCCTGCGGGCGGGCGTGGGCACGGCGACGGGCCTGGTGACCGGCGGCGCCTCCCTCAGCGCCCGGCGCGGCTCGGCGACCTGGCAGCTTGCCGGGTCGCGCGAAGTGCGGGACATCGGCGACATGCCGGTGATCTCGCGGGCCGTCAACTCGATCTCGGCCCAGGAGGCGGGTCGCGATTTCGGCGACTACTACCTGGCGACCGGCGGCACCCTCGGGCTCACCCGTGCACTCGGCGGCCGGGGCTCGGCGAGAATCGAGGCGGGGTACGTGCGGGTCGATTCGCTGACGGCCGGTGCGCGCTGGGCGCGCGGCACCTTCGGCCGGCCGAATCCGGGCGTGGATGAGGGGGGGTGGTCCATCGCGCGGCTCACGGTGCGCCGGCGGGCGCCGTCGTTCGCGTCTTTCAGCGATCTCTCGGGGCGTGCCGAGCTCGAGGGCGGGACCGGTCCGGGGGGCCGCTACATCCGGGCATACGGTGAGCTGCGCTGGCAGACCACCGCGGGTGCGACCGGGCTGCTGGTTCGCGTCGCCGGCGGCGTGGCCGGCGCCGGGTTGCCGAGGCATCGCGCCTTCGTGCTGGGCGGTCGCGGCACCCTCCTCGGCGAGCCCTTCCGGGGGGCGGGGGGGCGCCGGATGGCATGGACCTATGCCGAGTGGCAGGTACCGATCAGGGTCCCCGAGATCCACATGGGCTCCTTCGCCGGGACGGGACGCACCCTCACGGTGGCGCCGAACGTGGGTGTCGGCTGGGTGGGGGGCACAGTGGCGAACTTCTTCTCCTCGCCCAGCGTCCGGCCCGACGTGGCCGTGGGCCTGGGAGCGTCCTGGCTCCACGACCTGGTCCGGTTGGACGTGGGCTACGGTTGCAGCAGCCGGCGGGTCGGGTTGTCACTGGACGTGAGCCGGAGTTTCTGGGACATCCTGTAGTCCCGCTTTACGCAAACCGTTGCAGGACGGTATCTTCAGGCACCATGGCCGATCGTGGTTTCCCCGATGAATGGCTGGTTCCCACCATCACCCAGCTGGTCTCCGCCGAGGCCGTCGCCGCGCTGCGCGCCGAGGCACAACCGACCTCGACCCTGTGGGAGCTGACCACATCCAAGAAGCACGCGACCGACGACCAGATCCTGCAAGCGCTGGCCAAGCGGACGCGGCTCAAGATCGCCGATCTGTCCATTCGCGATGCCCGGGTCAAGGAGATGCTCCCCCAGGGGGTGGCCCAGCGGTACCGGATCATACCGCTCCGGGCGACCGACTCCTGGCTCGAGGTGGCGACCGCCAATCCCTACGACATGGACGCAGAGAAGGCGCTCGCCTTTTCAACCGGCCGCGAGGTCCGGATGTACCTGGCCTCGCCGGCCAAGATCGCGGCGGCGCTCGACGAGCTGTACCGGCCCGAGAACGTGGTCGAGAAGCTGCTCGAGGGGATGGGCGAGCACCACGAGGTCAGCCAGCTCGAGGAGCAGGCGCCGGTCGACGAGATGGTGGTCAGCGCCGAAGAGGCGAGCCAGCGCCCGGTAGTGCGGCTGGTGGACCTGATCCTCTCCGAGGGCATCCTCAACCGGGCGAGCGACATTCACATCGAGCCGGAGGAAGGCTCCTTCGCGGTCCGCTACCGCATCGACGGCGTGCTGCGGCAGGTGATGAAGATCCCGCGCGCCGCCGGCTTCCCGCTGGTCTCGCGCATCAAGATCATCTCGAACCTCGACATCGCCGACCGGATGCGTCCGCAGGACGGCCGCGCCCGGGTGGCGGTGAACGGCGTGCCGATAGACCTGCGCGTCTCGACGCTGCCGGCGTCGATGGGGGAGAAGGTCGTGATCCGCGTGCTCGACTCGCGGGCCACCGTCCTCTCGCTCGACAACCTGGGCCTCAACCCCGACGAGATCGACGCGTTCAAGAACCTGCTGCTGCACCACGAGGGCATTGTGCTGGTCACCGGCCCGACCGGCAGTGGCAAGACCACGACGCTCTACAGCGCCATCCGCCACATCATGACGGGCAAGACCAACATCGTGACGGTGGAGGACCCGGTCGAGTACCGTATCCAGGGGATCGTGCAGGTCCAGGTGCACGAGAAGGCCGGCCTGACCTTCGCCAGCGCCCTGCGGTCCATCCTGCGGCAGGACCCCGACGTCGTGCTGGTCGGCGAAATCCGCGACAAGGAAACGGCGGTCATCGCGATGCAGGCGTCGCTGACCGGCCACCTCGTCCTCTCGACGCTGCACACCAATGACGCCGCCAACGCGATCACGCGCCTGGTGGACATCGGGCTCGAGCCGTACAAGATCGCCGCCTCGCTGCGCGGCGTGATCGCGCAGCGGCTGATGCGCAAGCTCTGCCCGGCGTGCAAGGAAGTCGCCGTCGATTCCATCCCGGCGAAGCTCCAGAAATGGCTGCCCGCGGGCACGCCGCTCTACCGTGCGGTGGGGTGTCCCGACTGCTCCATGACGGGCTACCGGGGCCGGTTCAGCATCGTCGAAGTGCTGACGATGACGCCCGACATCGAGAAGGTGGTGGGTTCCGGCCAGCCGGCCGACCGGATCGCCGAAGCGGCGCGGGCCGCCGGGATGCGGGGCCTCTGGGAGAGCGGGGTCGTCCACATCTCGCGGGGCGAGTCGAGCGTCGAGGAGCTGATGCGCGTGGTGGACGTGCCCTTCGACGGCGGCTCGCCGGAGCCGGTCGAGGCGCCGGCCGACGGCGACGGGGGACCGCGGCGCCGCAGCTCGCGGATCTCGATGAACCCCATGGCGGCGATGGCCGAGGTCGTCGAAGAGGGCGGCGACCTCGACTTCACCTCCGAGGCGTTCGAGCTGCTCGACAGCATCGGCAAGGCGCCGCGCGTCCAGCACCTCCAGAAGAAGGTCCTCCTGGTGGACGACGAAGACTCCCTGCGCCGGGTCATGAAGGACCTGCTCGAGCGCGAGGGGTACACCGTCGCCGAGGCGCGCGACGGCGTGGCGGCGCTGGACCAGGTGGACAAGTTCGGCCCCGACGTCATCGTGCTCGACCTCAACCTGCCGGGGCTCGACGGCTACGGCGTCCTGTCGCACCTGCGCTCGCGCCCGGCGACCGTCAACGTGCCGGTCATCGTCCTCACCGCCAAGGGCGACGAGGACAACGAGGTTCGCGTCTTCGAGCTTGGCGCCGATGATTTCCTCACCAAGCCGTTCCGCGCCCGCGCCCTCTCGGCGCGGATCGACGTGCTGCTGAACCGGCGCCGGCACACCGCCTGACCGCCATCCGCGTCTCGATCGTCGATGTCTACGTGCTGCGCCCCTCGGACCGCAACTTCGACGTCCTGTGCCTGCGCCGCGCTCCCGGCACCCGCGCCGGCACCTGGGAAGCCGTCCACGGTCACATCGCCGAGGGCGAGAAGCCCGCGGATGCCGCCCGCCGCGAGCTGCGGGAAGAGACGGGGCTCGCGGCCGAGCGGCTGTACAATCTGAGCCGCGTGGAGGCCTTCTACCTCCACCGCGAGGACGCGATCGCCCTCATCCCCGTCTTCGCCGCGGTGGTGCCGCGGGGCAGCGCGCCCAGCCTGTCGGCGGAGCATGATGCCTCGGCCTGGCTGGCGCCCGAGGGCGCGGCCCGGCGCTTCGCCTGGCCCCGCGAGGTGCGGGCGATGACGGATGCGCTGGCGCTGCTGAAGGCCGGCGACGCCGGCGGACTCGAAGACGTTCTGCGGGTGGATTAGGAGCCGGCGTCCCAGACCGCGGCGGCCGCGGTCCGCAGGTCACGCAGGTTGAAGGGCTTTCGCAACAGCCGCAGGCTGGCCGTGGCCTCGTCGAGAACGCCGCTGGGCCGGTCGGCCGCGGCAACCAGGGTCCGGCTGCGCCAGGCCGGGTGCTCGCGGAGCAGCGCGGCAGCGAACGGCTCGGCGCCGGCCGCGGCGCGCCGGTCGATGAGCACCAGGTCGTACTCGTGTTGCCGCGCGAGCCGCAGGCCCTCCACGCCATCTTGCGCGGCATCCACCGCGTGACCGTCGTGCCCGAAGAGCACGGTGACCAGGCGGCGGACGGCGGGGTCGTCGTCCACCATCAGCACGCGTCGGGGCGGGGTCGCAACCCGGGGCGGGATCGCGCGTGCGGACTCGGGCGCCGGGTGCGCGCCCGCGGTGGCGGCCGGGAGCGCGAGCATGAAGGTGGCGCCGGCGCCGGGCGCCGAGTCGGCGGTCAGCGTTCCGCCGTGCGTTTCGGCGATGCCGAACGACAGGAAGAGGCCCAGGCCGGTGCCCTCGCCGGGCGGCTTGGTGGTGAAGAAGGGATCGAAGAGCTGCGCCGCGGCCTCGGGCGCGATGCCGATCCCCGAGTCCTGCACCCGAAGCACCACCCGCTCGCCTTCACCGCGCACGCCGACCAGGATATGGCGTGGCGCGTCGTCCGGCACCAGCCCCAGCGCGTACGCCGCGTTGGTGAGCAGGTTGAGCATCACCTGCTGGAGCTGGTCGCGGTTCCCGAGCACCGGCGGCAGGCTCTCCTGGATGTCGGTTTCCACGGTGATCCCCGCGCGCCGCAGCTCATAGCTCATCAGCATCACGGTGCGCTGCGCGATGTCGCCGAGGTCCAGCGGCCCCCGTTCCGCGGGACTCTTGCGCGCGAACGACAGCAGGTTGCGCACGATCCGGCTGGCCCGCTCGGCCTGGTCGTTGATGACGCGCAGGTGCTCGCGGGACGGGTCGCCTTCGGGGCCCTGCTCCAGGAGGAACTCCGAGAGTCCGGCGATCGAGGTCAGGGGATTGTTGAGCTCGTGCGCGACCCCCGAGACCATGGTGCCGACCGACGCGAGCTTCTCGCTCTGCATCAGCTGGGTCTCCAGGGCCTTCTGCTCGGTGATATCCTCGACCACGACGACCGCGGCGACGTCGGCGGTCGGATGGCTCAGCGGCGAGGACGCGACCCGCAGGATGCGGCCCTCCTGGGTGCGCCGGACGATGGGCGGCGGACGTCTCCCCAGGGCGGCGGCCGCCACCAGGTCGCCGAGGACGGCGTTGTCGCGGAACAGCGCCTCGCCCAGCGGCCGGCCGATGATCCGCGAGACCGGCTCGCCCAGGATCGCGGCCATCGCGTCGTTGGCCCGGCGGATGACGTGACCCTGGTCGACCAGCGCGATGCCTTCGGCCAGCGCGTCGAAGGTGGCCTCCCATTGCTCCTTGCCGTCGCGCACCAGCTCGAAGAACCGCGCGTTGGCGAGCACCACCGCGGCGTGGGTCGCCGCCGTCGAGAGCAGGCGCGCGTCGTCGGCGGTGAAGGTGCCGACCAGCTTGTCCACCACCGCGATCGCCCCCACCGTGACCCCGTGCGCCCGCAGCGGCGCGGCGACCGCGGCGCCGGCGCCGACGCCGGCGAAGAGCGTGAGCGAGCCCGCCTCGCCGGTGCGCAGCTCGAGCCGCTCGTGCCCGATGGCCTCCAGCACCAGCCCGCCCGATTCGGGGTCGACGCGCCGGCGCAGGTGCGGCGAGAGGACGCCCTTGGCCGCCACGACCTCGAAGGCGCCGCCCTGCTCGGGGGCGAGCAGCACCACGGCCCCCGAGGCGTCGAGGGCGCGCATGGCGTAGCGGGCCACTTCGGCGGTGACGTCGTCGAAGCGGAGGGAGGCGGAGAGGACGTGGGCCAGCTCCTGGAGCGAGTACAGCTCGCCGAGTCGCTGCGACAGCTCGCGCGAGAGCCGGGCACGGTCGGCGCGCAGCTCGGCCGTGACGTCGCGGCCCAGAGCCAGGCGCGCGAGAGCCCGGACGACGCGGTGCAGCAGCCGGCGGTGCCACGGAGCCGGCGGGGCGGCGGGCGGCACCGCGGCGAGGGGGCCGGGCGACGCGGGCACAGGGCTGCCGCTCACCGGGTCAGGGCCGCGTCTGCGCCTGCGAGGCGCGCGCCAGCACGCGGGAGCGCTCGGTATTGAGGAGGTTCAGCGACTGCGTCCAGGCGTCGGACTGGGCGCCGTTGTACAGCACCGAGAAGGGGCGCATGACCGCGATCCCCGGCTCGAAGACGTAGATGGCCGCCGCCTGCTCCCGGGCGTCCACCAGGTTCTCGGTGAAGCGCGGTGTGATCGGGACGAAGCCCAGGGGGCGGTAGGTGGCGTTCTGGCTCGCGATGAGCAGCTGGTCGGGGCTGAACCGCGTCTGGGGCTGCATGCCGAAGAAGGTCACCATGAACGCCGCCACGCTGTCTCCCGAGGCGCGGGCCGCGGCGCGCAGCTCGTCGGCGCGGCTTTCGCGCATGTCGTGCAGCGAGCGGTACGCGTCGGGTGCCAACAGCCGGATGACGCGCTCATCGAGCGGAATGAGGCGGATGCGCAGGTTGGGGGTGTTGAGCATGACGCCGATCTCGTCCTGGCGCAGCGAGCCGAAGCCGGCCGGCGGGAGCGAGGGATCCTGGGCGGCGGCCGCCGGCCCGGCCGGGGGCGCTCCGCTCTGCGCGGCGGCCTGGTGCCCGGGCGCGCAGGCCGCGGTGAGCGCCGCGGCGGCGCTAAGGCATGAACGCGAGAACCGCTTCACGGAGCTCCTCCTGTCCTTCGCGCGTGAGCGCGCTCGTCACCAGCATCTCCTCCGCCGGAATGCCGAATGCGCGGCCGATCGCCGCCATCCGCTCGGCGCGCTGCGCGCGGCCGATCTTGTCGCCCTTGGTCAGCACCGGCATCACCGGCAGCTTGCGCTCGGCGAGCAGCGCGCCGAAGGCGAGGTCGTCGGGCGAGGGGTCGCGGCGGATGTCGAGCAGCCACAGGACGCCCTGCAGCGTCGGGCGGTCGGCGACGTAGTGCGTGACCAGCGCGCGCCACGAGGCCCGGTCGGCCTGCCCGGCCTTCGACCAGCCGTATCCCGGAATGTCCACGAGATAGCAGCGTCCGCCCCAGAGAAACACGTTGAGCGCGCGTGTCTTGCCGGGCGTCGCGCTGACCCGCGCCAGCGCCTTGCGACCCACGAGCAGGTTGAGCAGGCTGGACTTGCCGACGTTGGAGCGGCCGGCGAGGGCCAGCTCGGGCAGGGCGGGGCCGGGGATCGGCTGATCGGCGCGTACCAGGGAAAGGACGTACTCGCTCGTCAGAAGCCCCCTCGGGGAGGGGGCCTCAACCTTCACGTCAGGCCTCTTTCTTGGCGCGCGGACGCTCCGTGACCAGGAGCGGCTGACGTCCTTCTACGATGCATTCCCGCGTGATCACGACCTCGGTCACGTCGTCCCGTCCCGGCAGGTCGAACATGATGTCGGTCATCACCTTCTCGAGAATCGCGCGCAGCCCGCGGGCCCCGGCGCCGCGCTCCAGCGCCCGCTTGGCGACGGCGCGCAGGGCTTCGGGCTCGAAGTTCAGCCGCACGTCCTCGAGCTCGAAGAGCTTCCGGTACTGCTTGGTGAGCGCGTTCTTCGGCTCGACGAGGATGCGCATGAGCGCGTCCTCGTTGAGATTCTCCAGCGCGACGCTGACCGGCAACCGGCCGATGAGCTCCGGGATCAGGCCGTAGCGGAGCAGGTCTTCGGGCTCCTGCTCGGCGAAGGGTTTCTCCTTGGTGAGCTGGGGAACGCCCTTCTGGACTTCTTCCTCGGTGAAGCCGATGCGGCGCCGGCCGGTCCGCGCCTCGATGATCTTCTCGAGGCCGTCGAACGCGCCGCCGCAGATGAAGAGGATGTCCTTGGTGTTGATCTGGATGTATTCCTGCTGCGGATGCTTGCGGACGCCCTGCGGCGGGACCGACGCCACGGTCCCCTCGAGGATCTTCAGCAG
>JBGOSS010000015.1:0-74549 GCA_041476105.1 Gemmatimonadota bacterium | reverse complement strand
CCTCGAAGCCGACGTGCCCCAGATCGTGCAGTGCCATGGTGATGAACCGGGAGTAGAGCAGGTGCAACACGGCGTGCTCGTTGCCGCCGATGTAGGTCGTCACCGGCAGCCACCGACTGGTGATCGCGGGATCGAACGGCACGTCGTTCCGGTCGGTCGAGGGATAGCGGAGGAAGTACCAGGCCGAGTCGAGGAAGGTGTCGGACACGTCGGTCTCGCGGCGGCCCTGCTTCCCGCACGTCGGACAGGGTGCGCGGTACCACTCCTCGTGGCGCGCGAGCGGCGACACCCCGGAGTCGTCGGGGCGCGTATCCACGACCATGGGGAGCAGGACCGGGAGGTCCGCTTCGGGCACCGGCACGGGGCCGTGATCCTCGCAGTAGATGATCGGGATCGGCGGTCCCCAGTAACGCTGGCGCGAGATGCACCAGTCGTGGAGCCGGAAGGTGTGCGTGGCCCTGGCAAGGCCCCTGGCGGCGAGCTTCGCGGTGATGGTGCGCTTCGCCTCGGCCCACGGCTGGCCGTCGAATTCTCCGCTGTTCACGAGCCGGCCGTCGGGGATCTCGGGCTCGGCGGCGGCGAGCGGAGTGCGCGCGTCCTGCCCCGCGCCCGCAACCACGCGAATGATGGGGAGCCGGTACCTGGTGGCGAATTCAAAATCGCGCTCGTCGTGCCCGGGCACCGCCATGATCGCGCCGGTGCCGTACTCCATCAGCACGTAGTCGGCGATCCAGATCGGGAGGCTCGTGCCGCTCGCCGGGTTGCGGGCGTAGGCGCCGATGAAGACGCCGCTCTTCTCCTTGTCGCCGACCTTGCGCGAGACCAGGTCCTTGGCCGCCACCTCCCGCCGGTAGGCGTTCACGGCGCGGCGCTGCTCGGCGGTGGTGAGGGTGTCGACCAGGGGGTGCTCGGGCGCGAGCACCAGGTAGGTGGCACCGCCGATCGTGTCGGGCCGGGTCGTGAACACCGTGATCCGCTGGCCGCCGGGCGTCTCGAAGACCAGCTCGGCGCCCTCGGAGCGGCCGATCCAGTTGGCCTGGAGTGCGCGTGTCGAGCTCGACCAGTCGAGGGTCTCGAGATGGTCGAGGAGACGGTCGGCGTACCGGGTGATGCCGAAGTACCACTGGTCAAGCACCCGCTGCTCCACCCGGGTGTCGGGATGGCGCTCGCAGAAGCCGCCGATGACCTGCTCGTTGGCGAGCACCGTCTTGCACTTCGGGCACCAGTTCACCGCGCCGCGCTTGCGGAACGCGAGTCCCGCCTTGCAGAGTTGCACGAACACCCACTGCGTCCACTTGTAGTACGCGGGGTCGGTGGTCGAGAGCTCGTAGCGCCAGTCCACCATGAGGCCGATACGCCGCACCTGGGCGCGGAAGCGCTCGATGTTCCGCGGAATGAGCTCCGCCGGATGGATCCCCAGCTTCAGGGCGTAGTTCTCGGAGTGGATCCCGAAGGCGTCGAAGCCGAACGGCTCGAAGACGTCGTCGCCGCGCAGACGCCGGAAGCGGCCGAAGATGTCGGCGCCGGTGAAGGCGAAGACGTTGCCGACGTGCAGCCCCTCGGCCGAGGGGTACGGAAACATCATGAGGTTGTAGAACGGGCGGTCGGCGCGTGCGAGATCGGTGCGGTTCGTGCCCCGCTCATCCCACCGCGCCTGCCACTTCCGCTCGACGCTCGACGGATCGTATGAATCAGCGTGGTTTTCGGTCATAACCCCAGAAAGTTAGCCGCTTGCGGGCTCGTGGGGCCATCCCTACCTTGACGCGCGTGACGTCCTCCCGCGCCCGTGGCCAGCAGCGTTCCCTCGCCAGTCTCGTCACTTCGCTCGGCCTCGTCCTTGGCTCGCTGGTGGTGCTGCTTGCGGCGCTGGCCGCGCACCGGATCGCCCGCGCGTACCTGCGGGCCGATGCCGATCGGCGGCTCGCCGGCGTCGCCGAGCGCAGCTCCTGGCTGATCTCGCTCTACCTGCGCGACCGCCGCGACGCCCTCGGCCTGGTGGCGGCCAGTCCCAGCATCGTCGCCGCATCGCGCAACGGCGCCGAGCTGGCCGTGAGGCGGGGGCTGCCGCTGCGCACCACGGCCGAGCTGGAGCGCGAGTTCCAGGCAACGCGCTCGCTGGATGTGGATCCGGTGAGCGCGGCGTACTTGCACTCGGTGACGCGGTCCGGCGACTTGGCCGAGCTCTTCGTCACCGAGTCGCACGGCTTCAACGTGCTGGTGTCGGGACGCACCTCCGACTTCGTGCAGAGCGACGAGGAGTGGTGGCAGCGCACCGCGCGGGGAGAGCCGTGGATGGGCGACGCCGCCTTCGACTCCAGCGCCGGGGTCGTCTCGGTGGAGATGGCCGTGCCCGTCGGCGGCGACGCCGCCCTGCGGCTCGGCGTCCTCAAGGGGGTCGTGGACCTGCGCCGGCTCCAGGCGATCGCGTCCGCGTCCGATTCGGCCGTCACGACGGAGGTCATCGACCGTGCCGGCCGGCTCATCCTCGGGGCGAGCGCCGTCATGCTGCAGCGCGTGACGTGGACGGTGCCCATCCCGCGTGGCGACTCGACGGCCTATGCGACCATCGGTATCGGGGCGAACGCCGAGCGCGCGGCGCTGGCGCCGGTCCCCGGCGTGACCTGGCGCGTCGTGGTCCGGCAACCCGAGGCGCAGCTCTACGGCACCGTCGGCGTCGTCAGTCGCGTGATCCTGATCATCACCGTCATTCTCCTGGCGGCCCTCTTCGGCGGCATCACCGTCGCCGGTGGCTGGCTCCAGCGCCGGCTCGCGCACCCGGTCTCACGGCTTGCCGAGGCGGCGGCCGCGGTCGCGCAGGGCGACCTCTCCCACGACGTCGAGGCGCTCCAGGGCACCGCCGAGGTCAACCACCTCGCGCAGGCGCTGACCGGCATGGTGAGCGCACTCCGCAGGCTGGTGGGGGCGATCCGGTCGGCCTCCGACGAGGCTGCGGCGATGGCCGCCGAGATCAGCGCCTCCACGCAGCAGATGGCGGCCGCAGGCCAGGAGATGGCGAAGACCACGCAGGACCTCACCCACCGGGCCCAGGAGCAGGCCACCGTGGTGAAGGCCGCGGCGACCGACACCAACCGGATCCTGGCGATCGCGCAGCGCCTGGCCGCCAAAGCGCGCGAGGCCGCCGACCGCAATGCCACGCTCGCGGCACTCTCCGCGACCCATCGCCGGCAACTCGAGCAGAGCGGCGAGACCCTCGAGCGGATGGCCGGCGACGTCGAGCAGGGCGCCAGCGAGGCGCGCGCCCTCATGGAGGCGTCGCAGCAGATCTCGCGCTTCGTCGCACAGACCAAGTCGATCGCGACCCAGACCAACATGCTGGCGCTCAACGCCGCCATCGAAGCCTCGCGCGCCGGCGAGAGCGGCAAGGGCTTCGCGGTGGTGGCCGACGAAGTGAGGAAACTCGCCGTCCAGGCGGCCCAGGCGGCGGTCACAACGGAGGGGACGGTCCAGCAGGTGCTGAAGCGGGTACGCGCGACGGCCGACACCATGACGCGCGCCGCCGCGGGAAGCGAGACCGCGCGTCACGCGGCGCGGGACGCCGTCGAAGGGCTCACCAAGGTCGCCGCCGCGGCGGCGGAAAACGATCGCTGGTCGAACGAGATCCGCACCGCGTCGGGGGAGTCGGAGGCGCTGGTCGGCGAGATCGCGGCGCGGCTGGACGAGCTGACCGCGAGTACCGAGTCCTTCGTCGCGAGCACTGAGGAGATCGCGGCGAGCTCCGAGGAGCAGACCGCCGCGACGCAGGAGATCGCCGCCTCGGCGCACTCTCTCGCCAGCGCCGCCGACCGGCTGGGGGCCGCGGTGCAGTCGTTCCGGCTGCAGAGGGCATAGAGGGATAGAGGAGAGGGGATGGGGGATCGTGCATCGATCCCCTATCCCCTACCCCAGTTCCACCTGCCACACCCCCGTCACCTCGGGCAGCTTCCGCAACTCGTCCAGTACCGGCACCGGCACCCGGACGTCCACGGTGATCGCCGCGAGCGCGTCGTCGCCGGCCTTCGGCGGCCGCGCCTGGTGATAGTCGCTGATGTTGACGCCCGCGGTGCCGAGGATCGTTCCGACCTTGCCGACCACACCCGGCACGTTGCGATTGGTGATCACCACCAGCGTCCCCTGGAGCTCGACGTCGATCACGTGATCGCCGATCGCGATGATACGGGCGCGCCCTTCGCCCAGCAGCGCCCCGGTGACCTTCACCGTGCGCCCCTCGGACACCACGGCCACGCGCAGGCTCTCGCGGAAGGCGCCGGGATCCTCGGCCCGGCGCGTGACGCGGATGCCGCGCTGGCGGGCGATGTGCGCCGCGTTCACCAGCGAGACGCGGTGGAGCCCGGTCGCCAGGAGCACGCCCTTGAGCACGGCGATGCCAGCCGTATCCGCGGCGTGGTCGTCGGTTCCGTGATACGCCACGTCCACCGACTCGACGGCCCCGCCCGCCAGGGTGAAGGCGAGCCGCCCCATGCGCTCCCCGAGCTCGATGAGGGTCCGGCTCGCCGCGACGTGCGCGGCGTCGAGGCCCGAAAGGTTGACGGCGCTGCGCAGGTCGCCCTTGAGCAGAGCGTCGCGCACCGCTTCGGCGATCTCGGTGGCGACGCGGGTCTGTGCCTCCTTCGTGGAGGCGCCGAGGTGCGGGGTGAGGATGATGTTGGGCGCCTTGCGCAGCGGTGAGTCGGCGGGCAGGGGCTCGGGCTCGAAGACGTCGAGCGCGGCACCCGCCAGCTGACCCGACGTGAGCGCCGCGATCAGCGCCGCGTCGTCGATCAGCGCCCCGCGCGCCGCGTTCACCAGCATGGCGCCCTTCTTCATGAGGGCGAACCGCGCGGCATTCAGCAGGTGGCGGGTGTCGTCGGTGAGCGCCAGGTGCGTGGTGACGATATCGGCGCGCGCCAGGACCTGCTCGAGCGGCAGCAGCTCCACGCCAAGCGACAGGGCGTGCTGCGCCACCACGAAGGGGTCGAGCGCGATCACCGTCATCCCGAAGCCCTGGGCGACCTTCGCGACCTGGGTGCCGATGCGGCCCAGCCCCAGGATGCCGAGCGTCTTGCCGCGCAGCTCGACGCCCTCGAACGCCTTCCGGTCCCACTTGCCTTCGGCCATCGACTGCGCCGCCGCCGGGATCTTGCGGCACAGCGACAGCATGAGCGCGATTGCGTGCTCGGCGGCGCTGGTCGAGTTCGCCCCGGGCGCGGTGAGCACCGGGATGCCGCGCCGGGTGGCTTCCTCGAGATCGATGTTGTCGGTGCCGATGCCGGCGCGGGCGATCACGCGCAGCTTCGGCGCGAGCGTCATCAGGTCGGCCGTCACCTGCGTTTCGCTGCGCACCACCAGCGCGGCGGCGTCCACCAACGCGTCCTTCAGCACCTCGGGGCCCTTCCCGGCGCACTCCACCACGTCAAGCCCGCTGACGCCCTTGAGGAGGGCCACGCCCACGGCGGCGAGCCGGTCGGCGATCACCACGCGCTCACCCACGGCGCAGTACCTCCGCCAGCGCCGCCAGCACCGCCTCGACCTCGCCGACGGTGTGGTCGCCCATGTGACCGATGCGGATGGTCGAGTCCTTCAGCTTGCCGTAGCCCGGCGCGATGGTGAAGCCGCGCGCCTCGAGCCGCTTGGCGATCGCTCCCCCGCCCGGCTCGGCGTGGCCGAGCTTGAGGCAGGAGACGGTCCACGAGCGCCGGCCTTCACGGGGCAGGAAGGCGACGCCGAGGGAGGCGGCGTTGGCCGCGGCCCAGCGTTCGACCGTCGAGCGCATGGCGTCGTGGCGCGCCCAGCGCTGCGCGATGCCTCCGGCGGCGAGGATCCGCCCGAGCTGCGCGTGCAGCGCGAAGAGCAGCGACACGGCCGGGGTGTAGGGAGTCTGGTGCTTCCGGATCTGCTCGTCGTAGACCACCAGGTCGAGGTAGAGCCCTCGCCCGCTCAGGGTCCTGGCGCGCTCGATCATCCGGTCGGAGGCGGCGCCGAAGGCGAGACCCGGCGGCAGGGCCAGGGCCTTCTGCGAGCCGGTGAGCACAAAATCGAGATGCCAGTCGTCGGTCTCGACCGGCGAGCCGCCGACCGACGTCACGCCGTCCACCAGCACCATCACGTCGCCCGCCTCGTGCGCCGCGGCGGCCAGCTCGGCCACCGGATTCAGCGCGCCGGTCGCGGACTCGGAGTGGACCATGGTGACCGCGTCGGCGCCGGACTGGCGGAGCAGGTCACGCACCTGCTCGGCCTCGAAGGTCTCGCCTTCGGGGACCTTGGCCACGTGGGCCTCGGTGCCGCAGGCCTTGGCGATGTCGGCGAAGCGCTGCGAGAAGGCGCCGTTGACCAGGCAGAGCACCTTCCGCCTCACCCCGCTGCGGATCGCCGCCTCCATCAGCGCGGTGGCCGAGGCGGTGGCGATGATTACCGGCTGCCGGGTCCGGAAGATGGCCCGCAGCGGCTGGTCCACGGCGACCAGGAGGGCCTCGGTCTCCGGCCCCCGGTGGCCGATCATCGGGCGGGCCTGCGCCGCGAGGATCTCGGGAAGAACCTCGGTGGGGCCGGGAAGAAAGAACTTGCCGAACGATGTACTCATGCGGGTATGCCGTCCTCGGTGATCTCTGCGGTATCCACGATCCGCACGCCTTCTTCGGCCCACTGCCTGAGCAGGTGCTCCTGGGCGTCGGGATCGATCGCCTTCATGGCGTCCTGCACCGCGAAGAGGCGGACCTCGGGGTGCTTCGCGATCAGGCCCTCGAGCGCGTAGCGATTGCAGACGTCGGTGGCGACGCCGTAGAGCACGATCGTCCGCGCCTGCAAGCCGGTCACGACCGTATCGGTATTGGCGTTGGTGAAAACGTCGAACCAGTGCTTGTGCAGGAGCACGTCGCCCCGATGGGCGGCGAGACGCGCCCGCAGCGCGGCCGTGTCCTGGGGCTCGGGCTCGACAACCAGCGGATCGCGGAGCGCGGTTTCGGGGATCTTGGCCTGCCCCGCCGTGCCGTGCATGCAGTGCGGCGGGAAGGACTCCCGGAAATCGGGCCGGTCGGAGAGCTCGCGGTGGTCCGCCACGTGGTCGTCGGCGCTGGCCACGATCCGGATGCCGTGGGCGTGGGCGTAGTCGGTCAGCCGCTTGAGATTCGGGATGATGGCTTCGGCGCCGGGCACGTACAGTTTGCCATCCGCGTGCATGAAGTCGACCTGGGTGTCGACGTCCCAGAAGATGACGGGCATAGAGCGGGAAAGCTACAACGGCGCGGGGCCCCCCGCCGCTGGCGAAGGGCCCCGTTGGCCGTCGTCAAAGGGCCGCCTAGATGCCGAAGGCTTCCGGCGGAACTGGCTTCTGCGGCTTCTTCGCGAAGGCGTTCATCGACTGCTCCGGTTGGGGGTCCGACCCGGGCTGCATACGTATGCGCCCGTGCGAATAATTATACAGAGTCCCCTTTCCGAATGCAAGAGGCTACTCGACCCGTTCCAGCCTCGCGTTCGGCCGGTAGATCCGCCCCGCCTTCGCGCAGGCCCGGCCATCGAGCTGCACCACGTCGGCCGTGAAGTCGAAGCGTCCCTGGAAGAGCGAGCTGCCGACGCCATAGGCATCGACCGGGACCTTCTGTTCCTCGAAGAGGCGGATCTTCTCGACGTCGAACCCGCCGGAGACGACGATCTTGACCGCCGTAAACCCGCGGGCGTCGAGGGCGCGGCGGACGTTCCAGACCAGTTGGGGCGTGACGCCGGTGGGCTTGAAGCTCCCCATCTGGGGAATGACCGACCGGTCCACCATCGTTTCGGAGGTGTCGAGGCGCACGCCGTAGAGCCGGTCGCCCAGCGCCTCGGCACAGGCGAGCGAGGCACCGACGCAGTCGTTGTCGAAGTCTACGAGCGTCACCAGGCGTCCCGAGGCGCTGTGCTCGGCGAACTTCCGGGTGGCCAGGACGGTATCGCCCCCGTAGGCGGCGATGAGCGCGTGCGGCACGGTGCCCACGCCCTCGCTTCCCCACCAGGAAGCCTGCGCGTCGGTGGAGACGCCGATGGCACCCGCGACGTGCGCCGCATAGCCGTCGCCGGTCTGGACCAGCCAGTGGTCGTGCCGCGCCGGAAAGAACATGACTTCCTTGGGCGCCGCGGCCTCGACGACGCGCCGGGTGTTGGTGCCCACCTTGGTGCGCCGAGCCAGGACGCCCAGGTACAGCGTCTCCAGGTGCGCGAAGGCGTCGTAGGGGCCCTCGATCTGAAGCACCGTTTCCCAGGGCGCGATCTCGTCGCCGTCGTAGAGCGCGTGCACCACCAGCTCGTCGAACTCGACGGCGCAAAGCCGCAGGATCGCGATCGCCTCGTCCATACCGCCCAGGAGCGCGGGGGACTTGGCGAAGACCTGCATCATCAGGTGGGGCCGGTGCCGGTCGGCCAGCAGCACGTCGCGGGCCCGCGTGAAATACTTGTCGGTGTAGTACCCCGCTCGCATTTTCTCGACCGGCAGGTGGAAGATCGACGGGTCGAGCCGGGGCCGGCGGGTCATGGCGCCTCGAAGTGGCGGCTCCGGAGCTCTTCGAGCTCGGCGCGCAGCCGGTCGGCGTTGGGCGCATCGGGATAGCGCCCCAGCACCTTGCGCAACTCCACGATCGCCTTGCCGGAGTCGCCGATGTTGTCCCGATAGATACCCGCGATGATCAGGGCGTAGCCCAGTTGCCGCTTGGGCTGGTCGGAGCGCTGCTCGGCCTGGCGGTACGCCCACACCGCCAGCTCGAAGTCCTTCAGTTGACGCAGTGCGAGCTGGCCGAGTTTTTCGCAGGCGACCATATCCTGCGGCTGGGACTCGATCACCGACCGATAGGCCTGGGCCGCCTTGGCGTACTCACCCCGGGCTTCCAGCGCCTCGATGTTCGAGTGCTGCGCCACCGACGGGGTGGAGCTGCCGGTGGGCTGCAGGATCTGGGTGAGCAGGATGTAGTAGACCGCCCAGCCGATCCACACCACGCCGCCCAGAACGAGCAGCGGCACCGAGCCGATGTAGACGCCGATAGCCGTGCTGATCAGCATCGGCACCATCAGCCGGTGCATGACGGTCTTGGCTTCCGGCTTGGCTTTCCGCCGATGCTGGGGGTCGGGCGGCAGCGGCGCCAGCGGTGAAATCGGAACGGTCATGGCCCGGTACGATACAGTCCCGCTCGCAGCGGCGCGAGCCGCGCCGACACTCCCGCACCGGCGCGGTCGTAGTTTCTGGCGACCCTCCTTTCTCCATGGTAGGATAGGCAGTGCCCGAGACCGTGGCTCCCGAGTTCGTCGCCCTCCAGCAGGCCGTGGCGGGGCGCTATTCCCTGGAACGCGAGCTGGGCCGGGGCGGGATGGGCGTGGTGTTTCTGGCCCGCGACGTGGCCCTCGACCGGCTGGTCGCGATCAAACTCCTGCCACCGGCGCTCGCGGCACGGCCCGGGCTGCGCGACCGCTTCCTGCGCGAAGCGCGCACCGCCGCCAAGCTCTCGCATCCCAACATCGTCCCCATCCATGCGGTCGAGGAGGCCGGCGACCTGGTCTTCTTTGTGATGGGGTTCGTCGACGGCGAGAGCCTGGGCGAGCGGCTGCGCGCCCGCGGCGCGCTCACGCCGCACGACGCCGCGCGGATGCTCCAGGAGGTCGCCTGGGCGCTGGGCTACGCCCACGGCCGGGGCGTGGTGCACCGCGACGTGAAGCCCGACAACGTCATGCTCGAGCGGAGCAGCGGCCGCGCCATCGTGATGGATTTCGGCATCGCCGGCGCGGCCGGCGGCGCCGCCGAGGCCTTCGGCACCGCGCAGTACGTGAGCCCGGAGCAGGCCAACGGCGACCCGGTGGACGGGCGCAGCGACCTCTATTCGTTAGGCATCGTGGCGTTTCTGGCCCTGACCGGGAAGCTCCCCTTCGAGGCCGAGGACGCCCCCGGGCTGCTCGCGATGCACATTACCAAGCCCGCCCCGGCGGTGCTGGCGGTCTCGCCGGGCCTTCCCCGCAAGTTGGCGCAGGCCGTGGACCGCTGCCTGGCGAAGAGCCCCGCGGATCGGTTTCCCGACGGCGAGTCGCTCGCCGAGTCGGTCGCGCAGTCGGTGGAGCGCCCCCGCGAGCTGCCGGCCGCGGTCCGCGTCTGGATGACCCGGAACACGCAGCCGACCGTCGCCCACCTGGTCTTCGTGCCCTTCGTCACCGCCCCGGCGCTGGGAATGGGGATCGCCATGATCTACCGCGGCGGCCCTTTCATGGTACTGGGCGGACTCGGCGCGATCCTGGTCGGCATCGGCGGAGCGTTCGGGATCACGGCGCTCTACCGGCTGGTCGAGACGCGCCGCCTGGTGCGCGCCGGGTACGGCCTCGAAGACATGCGGCTGGCGTTGCGCCTGCACGCCCAGCGTCGCCGCGAGGAGCTGGCCGTCGAGTTCGACCGGGAGCCCCCGCTGCCGGCCAGGATGGTGCGCTGGGCGACCATCGCCGCGGGAACGACCACGTTCTTCAGCTTCGCGACCATCCTGATCACCAACGGTGCTCGACCCTGGGTGCCGGCCTTCTTCTTTTCGAGCGCGGTCCTCGGAGCCGGGGCCATCCTCCAGACCTTCTTCCCCGGCCAACGGCTCACCCGGGACGGGCGCGCCGAGCTGCGGTCGAGGTTCTGGAACAGCAAGTTCGGCCGGTGGTTCGAGAAGATCTCGCGGTTCCGCCTGAAGAAGCGCGCCGTCCCCGCCGAGCTCACCTATCGGCCGACCGAGATGGCCATCGGCCTCGCCGCTGACGCGCTGTTCGAGTCGCTGCCCAAAGACCAGCGCAAGGAGCTGAAGGAACTCCCATCGGTGCTGGAGCGGCTCCAGCACGATGCCGCCCTGATGCGCAAGACGGTGGACGAGCTCAACGGCGCGCTCGCCGGACTCGGGGACCAGAGTGACGCCGGCCGCTCCAGCGCGCTCGCCGGGGACGCCCCCGAGTCGGGCCTCGCCGACGTCCGCGCGAAACTGTGCGCCGACCTCACCCTGAAGCGCGACGAGGCGGCGAGGCGGCTGGCCTCGGCCGTGACGTCGCTGGAAACCGTCCGGCTCAGCCTGCTCCGCCTCAAGGCCGGCACCGGCACGCTGAGCGAGCTGACGGCCGACCTCACCGCCGCGCGCTCCCTGACCGACGCCATGGGGTTCGCCGCCGAAGGGCGCGCCGAAGTCGAGGCGTTGCTCAGAGCGCCCCGCACCTCGAAGGCCCGCCTGTCGCCCGGCGACCAGCCGTCGCGTGCCTGAGCTGCTCGCCCCCGAGTTCGTCACCCTCCAGCAGGCGGTGGCGGGACGCTACTCCCTGGAGCGCGAGCTGGGCCGGGGCGGCATGGGCATCGTCTTCCTGGCCCGCGATGTCGCGCTCGACCGGCTGGTCGCGATCAAGCTGCTGCCGCCGGCCCAGGCGGCGCAGCCCGGGCTCAAGGAACGGTTCCTCAAGGAAGCGCGCACCTCGGCACAGCTCTCGCATCCCAACATCGTGCCCATCTACCTGGTCGACGAAGAGAAGTCGCTGGTCTTCTTCGTCATGGCCTACGTGGAGGGCGAGACGCTGGGCGCGCGGCTGCGTGCCAAGGGTCCGCTCTCGCCCGCCATCGGCACGCGCCTGCTCCAGGAGGTCGCGTGGGGGCTCGCCTACGCCCACCTGCGCGGGATCGTTCACCGGGACGTCAAGCCCGACAACATCCTGATCGAGGCCGGCACCGGCCGCGCGATGGTGAGCGATTTCGGTATCGCGCGCGCCGGCACCATCAGCGGCGGCACCTCCATCGGCGAGATCCTGGGCACCGCGCAGTTCATGAGCCCGGAGCAGGCCTGCGGCGAGAACGTGGACGGCCGCAGCGACCTTTATTCGCTCGGTATCGTCGGCTTCTACGCGCTCTCGGGCGCGCTGCCCTTCGACGCCCACGATGTGCCGGCGCTGCTCGCGATGCAGATCACCAAGCCCTCGCCGCCGCTGTCGTCGGTCGCGCCGGGTGTGCCGGCCCGGGTCGCGCAGGCCATCGACAAGTGCCTGGCCAAGAACCCCGATGATCGCTTCCCCACCGGCGAAGCCTTCGCCGAAGCGCTGGCCCAGGCGACCATGGTAGTGCGCGAGACCCCGGCACCGATCCGGGTCTGGCTGACCCGCGGCGAGGGCATACGCAAGGTCCTCTACGGCTGGACCTTCCTGATGGGACTGGGGACAGTCGGCGAGATCGTCAGCCTGCTGTCCGGCGGGAATGTGCGACTGCTGGACAACGTGCTCTCGCTCGGCGTGCCCTGGCTGGTCTTCCTGATGTATCGCGTGTGGCACACGCAGCAGGTGCTCGCGGCGGGGTACACTGTCGACGATCTGCGCATCGCGATGCGCCGGCAGCTGGAGCAGCGCAAGGAGGAGCTCGCCTTCGAGTACGACCGCGAACCGCCGTTCTGGGCCAAGGTCATTCGGCGGCTGGCCTTTGTGGGCGTGGGGCTCGCGGGCGTGGCCGCGGCCTACGTCTGGGCCACGCCGGTGCCGAGCGTCTGGCTGACGGCGTGGCTCTTCGGCAGTGCTTCCGCCCTGGCGCTGGGTGGCGGGCTGATCGGGCGGCTGGTCCCCGGCCGGCGGCTCAAGGCGCGCGACTCGGCGCTCGAATACCGGCTGAAGGTCCTCGACACGCCGGTCGGCCGCCTCATGCAGAGGATCGCGACCATCGGTCTCAAGCCCGGCCTGGTTGTCCCCGCCGGCGCTCACCGGGCCACCGAAGTCGCGATCGGCATGGCGGCCGACCAGATCTTCGAGTCGCTGCCCAAGGAGTCGCGCAAGACGTTGAAGGATCTCCCGGCGCTGGTGCGACGGCTCGAGGCCGAGGCGCAGGGGATGCGGGCGCGGGTGGACGAGCTCCAGGCGATCATCGCCGGCCTGGGCGACGAAGCGCTGTCGGCGCAGTCGGCCTCGCTCAAGGACAACCCGGCGGGCGCCGTGATCGGCGACCAGCGCGAGCAGCTGCGGCGCGATCTCACCGCGCAGCGCGTCAAGGCGTCGCAGCGGCTCAGCGTGGCTGTGGCGGCGCTCGAGAACATCCGGCTCGACCTGTTGCGCCTCAAGGCCGGTGTCGGCACCGTGGACCAGCTCACCGACGATCTCAACGCGGCACGCGACCTCCAGCGGGAAATCGAGCTCGCCGTCGAAGCGCACCGCGAGGTCGAAGCCGCGCTGCACCCCGCGCCGCCGGCCTAGTCCTTCTTCTTCTTCCGCTTCCCCTTCTTGCCGTTCCCGTTGCCCCCGAGCCCTTGCTCGATCGCTTCGGCGATCGCGCGCATGGCGCGAATGCGCGCCCAGAGCTTGTCGTTGGCCTCGACGATCGTCCACGGCGCGTAGGTGGTGCTGGTGTTCGTCACGGCGTCGGCGACGGCGGTGCGGTAGAGGTCCCACTTCTCGCGGTTGCGCCAGTCCTCGTCGGTGATCTTGTACCGCTTGTAGTCGAGCTGCTCGCGCTCCTTGAAGCGCTGGAGCTGGACCTCCGGCGCGATGTGGAACCAGAACTTCACCAGGACGGTTCCGTAGTTCGCGAGCGACAGCTCGAACTCCTTGATCTCCTGGTAGGCCCGCCGCCACTCCGCGTCGGCGCAGAAGCCTTCGACGCGCTCGACCAGCACGCGGCCGTACCAGGTGCGGTCGAAGATCGCGAAATGGCCGGCCTTCGGGATGCGGGTCCAGAATCGCCACAGGTAATGGTGGGTCGCTTCGTCGCCCTTCGGTGCCGCGATGGGGATGACCGAGTAGCCCCGCGGATCGAGGCTGCCGATGATGCGCTTGATCGCGCCGCCCTTGCCCGCGGCATCCCACCCCTCGCACGCGACCATGACGGCGCGGCGCTCCGCGTAGCACCGGAACTGCAGCTCGCGCAGGCGGACCTGGAGGGCGAGCAGCTCCTCGTCGTACTTCTTTTCGGAGATGTGCTTCGAGAGATCCACGTCGTCGAGAACCGTCTTCATCTCCTTGAGCGCCGGCACCGCGACCGAGGCGCGAGGCGTGCGCTTCGGCTTCGCGGCTTCGGCCTTGGCGTCGAGGGCCGTCTGCATCCCATCGATGATCGCCTTGAACACGCGCATGCGACGGTAGTGCTTGTCGGTCGCCTCGATCGCGGTCCACGGCGCGAACGCCGTCCCGGTGCGCTCGAGCATCTCCTCGGCGGCCTCGAGGTATTCCTCGTACTGCTCGTGGGCTTTCCAGTCCTGCTTCGTCACCCGCCAGCGGTCGTACTTGCTCTGCTCCATCGCCTTGAAGCGCTTCTTCTGCTCCTTCTCCGAGATGTGGAGCCAGAACTTCACCATCACCACGCCATCGTCGGTCAGCATCCGCTCGAACTGGGTGATCTCGTTGTAGGCCGACTGCCACTCGCGCTTCGAGGCCGTCCCCTCGACGCGCTCCTGGAGAACCCGGTAGTTCCAGGAACGGTCGAAGATGGCGATCTCGCCCTTGCCCGGAATCCGCGACCAGAAGCGCCACAGGAAAGGCCGCATCGCCTCTTCCTCGCTCGGCGCGTAGATCGGGTGCACCTTGTAGCCGCGAGGATCCAGCCGGCCGACCACCTTCTCGATGGAGTCGCCCTTCCCGGCGGCGTCCCAACCCTCGAAGACGATGCACACCGGGACCTTCGCCTCGTAGACCGAGCGCTGGAGATCGTCCAGCTTGTCGCGCAGCGGACGGAACGACTTCTCGTACGTGGCCTTGTCGATCTGCTTGTCGAGTTCCAGCGTCTCGAGCATCGTTGCACTCCCTGAAGGACGAACGGACGACCACGCCAACCTATCCCCCATGGACAACCTCTGCCACACCCTCGCCGGACTGGCGTTCGGCGAGGCCGGACTGAAGCGGAAGACCCCCCTCGCCGCCGCCACCCTCGTCATCGGCGCAAACCTGCCCGACCTGGACGGCCTGGCCTACTGGCTCCGGCCCTCGGCGGCTCTCGGATTCCGGCGCGGCTGGACGCACGGCGTCGTCGCCATGATGCTCTGGCCGCTGGTCCTGGCCGGGGCGATGCTGGCCTGGGACCGTCTCGTCCGGCGGTCGCGCCGGGCGGGCCTCGAGCCACCCGGATTCGCCCGCCTCCTGTTCCTGTCGGCGGTCGGGGTCTGGTCGCACCCGCTCCTGGACCTGATGAACGTCTACGGCGTGCGGTTGTTGATGCCGCTCAGCGCCCGGTGGTTCTACGGCGATACGCTGTTCATCATCGACCCCTGGGTCTGGCTGGCGCTTGCCCTGGGCATCGTCCTCGCGCGTCGCGCGCAGCGGGCCGGGAGTGCCGCGCCCTGGCGCCCCGCGCGCATCGCGCTGGCCGGCGTCGCCGCCTACGTGGCCGCCATGGCCGCCCTGGGTGCCGCGGGTCGCATCGTGGTCCGCCGGGAACTGCAAGCGCGGGGCGTCCCCGTGGTTCGTCTCATGGTGGCCCCGGTGCCGCTGAACCCGCTGCGGCGCCAGGTCGTCGCGCAGCTGGCAACCGGCCGCTACATGACGCTCGCGCTCGCCTGGCGACCGGGGCCGGTGCTGACCGACGAAGCGACCTGGGAGATCCGGGACACGCTGCCAGCGGCGCGGGCCGCCGCGGCGACTCCCGCCGGCCGCGCGTTTCTCGGGTGGGCGCGCTTTCCATTCTTCGTGGTGGGGCCGGGGGATCGGTGCCCGGCGTACACGGTCTGCCTGCGCGATCT
The DNA here is from genome assembly GCA_041476105.1 of Gemmatimonadota bacterium. Taxonomy (GTDB): domain Bacteria; phylum Gemmatimonadota; class Gemmatimonadetes; order Gemmatimonadales; family JACORV01; genus DASXPG01. The sequence goes on along the minus strand of JBGOSS010000015.1, from coordinate 58,896 downwards.
GCGATACGCTCCGCAGCCCTGGGCCGAGGTGGCCGTCCCCATTGGCGGCGGGCTATCTTCTCCGCTGTCACCCCGATCTCCGGAGCCGCCATGACGCTCGACGTTTCCCGTCGCGAGTTCCTGTTCGCCGGCGCTGCCGCGGTGCCCCTCGCCGCCACCCCGCGGCGGACCGCCGGCGGAGGCCTTCCCGCGCCGGCGGTCATCATCCCGCCCGACTCGCGGCCCTGCGTCGTCGCGGCCGCCACGGGATTCGGCGGGGTGCAGCGCGCCTACGACATGGTCATGCAGGGCGCCGACACGCTCGATGCGGGTGTCGAATGCGTGAAGGTCCCCGAACTCGACCCGGAGGAGATGTCGGTAGGCTACGGCGGCCTGCCGAATGCGGAGGGAGTGGTGCAGCTCGATGCGTCCTGCATGCACGGTCCTTCGCGCAAGGCGGGCGCGGTCGGCGCGCTCGAGGGCATCAAGACGCCGAGCGAAGTCGCGCGCCTGGTCCTGCGCTACACCGACCACGTCCTGCTGGTCGGCGAGGGTGCGCAGCGCTTCGCCCTCTCGTTCGGGTTCCGGGTCGAGAACCTCCTCACCGAGCGTTCCCGCGAGGCCTGGCTTCGCTGGCGGGCCAACCTGAATCCCGGCGATGCCTGGACCGACATCCCGGCCGACCAGGCGCTGCCGCGTTTCACCACCGGCACCGTCAACTGCAACGTGATCAACCGCCGCGGCGACATCTCGTCGGTCACCAGCACCAGCGGCCGCTCGTGGAAGATCCCCGGCCGTCTGGGCGACTCGCCGATTCCGGGCGCGGGGCAGTACACCGACAACGACATCGGGGCGGCGGGCTCGACGGGCTGGGGCGAAATCAACATCAAGACCTGCGGCGGGTTCCTCACGGTTGAGCACATGCGCCGCGGGATGTCGCCCACCGACGCCTGCCTCGAGACGTTGCGCCGCTCGGTGCACGTGGCCGAGGACCACCTGCTCGCGCCCGACGGCAAGCCCCGCTTCGACCTGACGTTCTACGCGCTCAACAAGCGCGGCGACTTCGGGGCGGCGACGATGTACGGCGGTTACCGCGCCGGCAAGTACGCCGTCTGCGACGAGCGCGGCCCGCGGCAGGCCGACCTCGCCCACCTGTACGAGGGAACCCCGCCCCCGTGAGGCGTCCCGCGGCGGCGCTGCTGCCGTTGCTGGCGGTGGCCCTCCAGGCGTGCTACACGCGCGCCGACGTCGAACGCTCGGCGGTCACGCCGATGTGGTTCCGGGTGCTCCCCTACCCGACCTACGACAGCGATGAGGGGCTGGCGGGCCACCTGGTCGCGGGCTGGCGGACGTCGCCGAACCGGCGCCCGCCGCCGCTGGCACGGGCCTTCGGCATGGACGCGCGCATCGCCACCAGCGGGACGCGCGGGGCTCTGTTCTCCTACGACGCGCCGGGCCGCTGGCGCGACTGGCGTCTCCTGGGCATTCTCGGCGCTGAGCGCCTGCAGCGCGTGCCCTTCTACGGCCAGGGGAACAGCTCGACGATCAGCGACAGCCAGCCCACCTCCTTCTACCGCTACTCGCTGCTGCGGACGACGGCACTCGCGACGGTGCAGCGCCGCCTCGTGGGGCCGCTGCGGCTGCACGGCGCCGCGCAGTGGCGCCACTATCGCGCGCGCGCCCTGGGCGACAGCACGTTGTTCGCGCAGCTTCTCGCCGGCGGCACCGCCGACACCCTGGCACGGGACAACGTCGAAGTACGCGGAGGCCTGCTCTTCGACACCCGCGACGAGGAAGCCTCGCCCTCGCGCGGCGTCTTCTTCGAGGTGATGGGGGTCCACGCGGTCTCGGGGTACGACTACACCCGCTGGCTCCTCAGCGCGCGCGAGTTCGTCCACCTGGGCTCGCTCGAGCAGTGGGTGATCGGCCTGCGGCAAAGCGCCGAAATCGCGCGCGGCACGGTGCCGGTCTTCATCGCCTACGAGCGGCTGACGACCTGGTACCCCGAGGACGGTTTCGGCGGGCCGACAAGCCTGCGCCTTTTTTCGATCGGCCGCTTCGTCGCGCCCAACCGCTCGGTGTTCAGTGCCGACCTGCGCTACAAGTACCTCGACGCCCCGGTCGCGGCGAGCCCGGTGCGCCTGTGGCTGCTCGCATTCGTGGATTCGGGACGACTCTGGAACGAGGGCGAGGATCCCACCATCACCAACTGGCACTGGTCCACCGGCGTCGGCGCCCGACTCCAGTTCTCCAAGTCCACGATTCTCGGTCTCGACCTGGGCCGGAACGACGGCGGCTTCGGCCTCGGCGTGGGGACCTCATTCGCCTTCTGACGCGCCCGGCGGCGCTGGCGCTGCTGCTGCTCGCGGGCGCCAGCAGCGCGCGCGCGCAAGACACGGCGGACGGCCGATGGCGGCTGGGCCGCCTGGTGATGCCGGATGCCGGCGGGCGGTGGGGCATCGGCCTGGGGATCGGCCTGGAGTACGCCAAGGCGCCAGGGCGGGGACCGTCGTGGATGACGGCGGCTCTGCGGGCCATCGGCCGCTACGGCTTCACCACCGGCTCGACGGAGGGGACGGTGGTGTTCGAGGCCCCGGCCCTGGTGCCCGGCTGGCGCTTTCTCGCCCTGGCGCGCATCGAGCGCATGCAGCGAACGCCCTTCTTCGGCCTGGCAAACGAGTCCCCGCTGGAGGACTCGCTCCAGTCCCGGTACGGCAATCTCTACTACCGCTACTCGCTGCTTCGCTCGACCGGCCTCGCCACCATCCAGCGGCGGATCGCGGGGCCGCTCTGGCTACACCTGGCCGGCCAGCTCCGCGACTACCAGGCCATGCAGCTCACCCAACGACCGAGCCTCTTCGAGGCCGCCGTGGCCGGCGCCGTCCCGGACGTGGTCCGCCGCAGCAGCGCCGAGGCGCGCCTGGGGCTACTGCTCGACACCCGCGATGACTGGGCCGCGACGACGCGCGGCGTGTTCCTGGAGGCCATCGCGGTGTCGGGGCGGCTGCACGCGCCGGCCGGCCAGAGCGGCCTGAGCTACCGACGCTACCTGCTGGGGGCGCGCGAATTCCTCGCCGCGGGCGACAGCGGGCGTACTGTGCTCGCGCTGCGGCAACGGCTCACGCTCGCCAGCGATTCGCTCCCCTTCTTCCTGGCCTGGGAGCAAACCACGTCGTGGCTTCCCTACGACGGCATCGTCGGCGCGCGCACCGTCCGTCTGCACGGGGGAGGCCGGGAGCTCTCGTCGAACCACGCGATGCTCACGGTCGAGCTGCGGCGCAAGCTGCTGGTGCCGACCGACGATCCTGCGCACCTGCGTCACGGCGCCCTGTGGGGCTACCTGTTCAGCGACGCCGCCCTCCTCTGGGATCCAGACGAGAGCCCCTCTTTCGACCGGCATGAGTGGACCGTGGGTGCCGGCTTCCGTCTTCAACTCTCGAAGGGAAGCCTGACCGGCGTGGATGTCGGCTGGACCGACACCGGGCCGAACATCGCGGTCCTCAGCATGTTCGCGTTCTGAGGAACGGGTACATTTCTCCCGTGCAAGGCCTCTCGCAGACCCTCTCCCAGAATCCCTTCGCGGCCCTCGCCGCGCTCTTCGGCGCCGGCCTGCTCACCAGCCTGACGCCGTGCATCTACCCGATGATCCCCATCACCGCGGGTCTCCTGGCCGGCAGCCGGCGCGAGGGCACGTCCCGGGTACGGGCCGTCGGTCTCACCCTGACCTACGTCCTCGGCCTCTCGATCTTCTACGCCGTGCTCGGCCTCCTCGCCGGGATGACGGGCCAGCTCTTCGGGACGATCAGCGCCAACCCGTGGGTGCGTTTCGCCACCGGCAACCTGCTCCTGCTCGCGGGCCTCGCGATGCTGGACGTCATCCCGGTGGCCGCGCCGCGGCGCCTGCTGGCCTGGGCCGGCTCCCTCGGCGGGGGTTCGTACCCGTCGGTGTTTCTCCTCGGTGCCACCAGCGGCATCGTGGCGGCGCCCTGCGGCGCGCCGGCGTTTGCGGCGGTGCTCACCTGGGTCGCGGCGACGCGGAGTGGGGTGCTGGGCTTTCTCTACCTGTTCGTCTTCTCGCTCGGCATGTCCGCGATCCTGATTGCCGTCGGCGTGTTCTCGGGGACTCTCGCGGCCCTTCCCCGCGCGGGCATCTGGATGGCCCGGATCAAGAAGGTCGGTGGTATCATTCTGATCGGCGTCGCCGAGTACTACTTCATCCAGGTCGGGACCACGCTGTGAAGATCGCCGCGATCGTGCTCGCTTCACTGCTCGCCGCGCCGGCGCTGCGCGCGCAGGACATCGGATTGTCGTTAGGCAGCGTGCCGGCGGCGGCGCTGGTCCAGGACACCAGCGGCCGGGCCGTCGATCTCGCGGCGACCTTCGTCGGGAAGAAGCCGGTGCTCTTCGAGTTCTGGGCCACCTGGTGCGAGATCTGCGAGGCGCTGCTGCCCCGGATGCAGGCGGCGCAGCGGCGCTACGGCGGCCGGGTGGAGTTCGTGGTGGTGGGGGTGGGGGTGAACCAGTCGCTCAACAGCATGAAGCGCCATCTCGCGCGGCACCCGATGCCGTTCCGGTTCTACTACGACAATACCGGCGCCGCGGTGAGGACCTTCGAGGCGCCGGCAACGTCGTACATCGTCATCCTGGACGGCCGCGGCCGCGTGGTCTACACCGGCAGCGGGGCCGACCAGGACCTCGACGCGGCGATCCGCCGCGCCCTCTAGTTCCTGGTACTGTCCTGCGGCGTCAGCCGGGCCACCGCGGCACCCAGCGTCACATACGCCTGCGGGTCCACTTCGCGGAACGGCACCATGCGCTCGACGACCTGCCCGTTCCTCACGATGAACAGGTTTCGCGCATCCATGTTCCGACCCGGGACCGTCGCGCCCCAGGCGCGGCCCACCGACCCGTCGGGATCGCTGAGGAACAGGAACGGGAACTGCGAATCGCGCGCCCAGGAGGCGAGCATGGTGTCGGCATCGGTGCTGATGCCGATGAGGACCACGTCCTTGCCGTTCTTGAAAACCTGCGCGTACTGATCACGGTACGCGTTCATTTGGATGGTTCAGCCGCGGGTCCGGGCCCGGTAGAAGAAGGCGATGACCACGGTCTTGTCGCGCAAGTCGCTGAGGCGGACGGGATCCCGCAGGACCCCGAAGCGCGTCGCGCCCGAGAGGCTGAAGTCCGGCGCGGCGGCCCCGACTTCGAGGGCCGGCGGCGCGGCGGGGGCGGCCGGTTGCTGCGCGCGCGCGGCGGGAGCGGCGAACGCGACGAGCGCGGCGGCGAGGCAGGACGAACGCATCACGAGGCGGCTCCGGTCAGGTCGGGACGCCTTCAACATGGCGGGCGCGCTCCAGCACGGCAAGCACCTCCCGCAGCGTCGTCTCCCCCCTGTCCTTCGCGTACCAGCGCCGCACCTCGGGATAGAGCGCCTTCTTGTCGCGGCCGATGGAGCGCTGCGCGAGGGTCCAGCCCTGCAGGGCCCGGGGCCGGGGACCCCACCAGCCCAGCTCCTCCATCTGATCCGTCAGCACGATCACGACCGGAATGGCCCGCGCCCCGTCCGTGAGGTAGCGATCCATGACCTCGGGATGCTCGTCCCGGCGCAGGATGCGAAGCTCGACGTTGGGCACCAGCTCGGCCCACTTCGCCAGGACGGGCACCGTGTTGGTCGCGTCGCCGCACCAATCCTCGGCCAGCACCACCAGGCGGAAGCCCCCCTCGAGGCGGGCCGTCTTCTCCACCGCCCATGCCGGCACGCGCGCCAGCCGGTAGACGCCGGTCCACAGGCCGCAGTGCTGGGTCGACGTCTTCACGAACGCGTCGTACGTCAGCGCCCGCTCCCACAGGTCCACGAATGGCCAGATCACGGCCCGCTCCTTCCGCCGGGGAGATACCAGAAGCAAACTAGTCTCACGGTCAACCTCCGGCCTGAGTAATCCGTAAACGGAGGTTGAAGGTTTCCTCAGTCTTTTCCCCAACAGGACCTGCGAACAGTGCCGAAACCCCTCGGTGTCCTGGCGTCCGCCTCCTGCGGCGCTCTCGTTCTCCTGGCGACGGCGGCGGCGGCCCAGCAGCCCATCCGCGGCTACCCCTCCGACGCCCTCCCCGAGCGGGCCCGTCTCGAGGCGGCGCTGCGCGCGAGCCCCGACACCGCACGGCTGCGACAGTACCTCTCCTTCATGTCGGCCGAGCCGCACCACGCCGGATCGGCGCGCAGCCTCGCCGTGGCCCAGTACGCTCTGGCCCGCTTCCGCGAGTGGGGCCTCGACGCCCGCATCGACACACTCCAAGCGCTCATGCCGACGCCCGTGACGCGCCGCGTGGAGATGGTCGCGCCGACGCGCTACGTGCTGCAGCTGCGGGAGCCGGCGATCCCGCAGGACTCGGATTCCCGGGACGCCGGACAGCTGCCCACCTTCAACGCCTACTCCCCCGACGGAGACGTCACCGGCGACCTGGTCTACGTGAACTACGGCATTCCCGCCGACTACGCGGAGCTGGCCCGGCTCGGCGTGGACGTCCGCGGCAAGATCGTGATCGCCCGCTACGGCGGCAGCTGGCGCGGGATCAAGCCGAAGGTCGCCGCCGAGCACGGCGCGATCGGCTGCCTGATCTACTCCGATCCGCGCGACGACGGCTATTGGACCGACGACGTGTATCCCAACGGTCCGATGCGGCCCGAGCAGGGCGTGCAGCGCGGCAGCGTGATGGACATGCCGACCTATCCCGGTGATCCGCTCACCCCGGGCTGGGGTAACCGGCCCGGCGCGAGGATGCTGCCCCGCGAGTCGGTCACCACCATCGAGCGGATTCCGGTCCTGCCCATCTCGTACGGCGATGCCCTGCCCCTGCTCCGCGCCCTCAGCGGCCCCATGGCTCCGCTCGACAGCTGGAAGGGCGCGCTGGCGGTGCCGTACCACCTGGGCCCCGGGCCCGCGCGTGTGCACCTGGCACTCCGGTTCGACTGGCAGGTCCGGCCGCTGTACGACGTGATCGTGACCATCCCCGGCTCGACCGACGGCGACCAGTGGGTGATGCACGGCAATCACCACGACGCCTGGGTCAACGGCGCGCACGACCCGTTGTCGGGCGCCATCGCGCTGATGGAAACAGCGCGCGCGTTTGCCGAGCTGCAGCGCGGCGGCTGGCACCCGCGGCGCACCATCGTGCTGGCGCTGTGGGACGGCGAGGAGTGGGGCCTGCTGGGCTCGACCGAGTGGGCCGAGGCAAACGCCGACGCGCTGCGCACCCACGCGGTCGCCTACTTCAATTCCGATACCAACGGCAAGGGCGCCCTCGGCGCGTCCGGCTCGCACACCCTGGAGACCTTCTTCCGCGAGATCGCGCGCGACAGCCATGACCCGGTGAACGGACACGACGAGATCGCGGAGTCCATCGACCGCGGACTCGAGCGCGCACGAACCGAGGCCGATTCGTCGCGGATCCGCCGCCTGCCGTGGCGGATCGGCGCCCTTGGCTCCGGCTCGGACTACACCGTCTTCATCGACCACCTGGGCATCGCCTCCGCCGACATGCGGCACGGCGGCGCGCAGGAGGCTGGCGTCTACCACTCGATCTACGACAGCTACCAGTTCTACACCCGCTTCTACGACGACGGATTCAAGTACGCCGCCGCGCAGTCGGGCGCGATGGCTACGGCCTTGCTGCGCCTCGCCGACGCCCCGGTCCTGCCCTTCTCGTTCACCGACGCCGCGGCCACCCAGCGGCGCTACGTGCGGGAGATCGATTCGCTGGCCCGGCGGACCCTGCGCGACACCCTCGACCTCACCGCGGTGACCGGCGCCGTAGAGGTCCTCGCGGCAGCCGGCGCCCGCTACGACTCGGCGCTCGTGGCGGCGACGGCCCGCGGCAGCGCCTGGCTCGATGCCCATCGCGCCCAGCTCACCGCCATCAATCGCGACGTCTACCTCAGCGAGCGGGACCTCACCGACGACCACGGACTCCCGCGCCGGCCGTGGTACCGGCACACCATTTATGCGCCGGGCTTCTACACCGGCTACGGCGTGAAGACGATGCCCGGCATCCGGGAGGCAGTGGAGCAGAAAGACGCCGCCGAGGCGCGCGAGCAGTCGGCGGTGGTCGCCACGGCGATCCTGCGGATGGCGGCGCGCGCCGACGCCGCCGCGCGCGATCTGATGGCGTTGCGATAGGCGGGAATCGCGCTCCGGCCGACGTAGCCGGTGCCGCCGGTGACGGTTACGTTGCGAAGCTGGTCCATTGCTGAGAGTCTACCATGCCGCCCCGGCCGGGCGGATTGCCTTACCCCTGGAGGATGGAGCCGTGCCGAACCTCGCCGCGTGGCACCCGCAGGTCGTCCACTTCGTCATCGCCCTGGCCTTCGTCGGCGTGGGCGCCCGCGTCGTCTCCCTGCTGCCGCTGGGTGAGCGATTCCGCTTCACCAACGCGATGGCAACCGCGCTGATCGTGCTGGCCGCGCTCGCCGGCGTGGTGGCCGCACGGTCGGGCACCGACGCCCACGGCCCGGTCGAGCGGGTGCCCGGGGCGCGCGAGGCGGTTCAGGAGCACGAGGACGCAGGCGAGTGGGCCCGCACCGCCCTGCTCTGCCTGGCGGTGCTCGAGATCGCAACACTCGCCCTCTCCAACAAGGCCAAGCTCGGAACCCCGCTCCGTTTCGCGTCGGCGCTGGGCGGGCTCGTCGCGCTGGCCGTGGTGTACCGGGCCGCCGAGCACGGCGGCGTCCTGGTGTACAACTACGCCGGCGGCGTCGGCCTGCGTTCGGGTGACACCACCGATGTGCGCAGGCTGCTGGTGGCCGGGCTCTTCCACGACGCGATGCGGGAGCGGGAGGCGGGCCGCAAGACGGACGCGGCGCGCCTCATCGGCGAGCTGGTGCGCCAGATGCCGAACGACACCTTTGTGACGTTCCTCAGCGCGGAATCGCTCATCAAGGATCAGAGCAACGGTCGCGCGGCGCTGGGGATCCTCACCGCTATCACCCTGCAGGCCGACAACCCGCGATTCCAGCTGCGCAAGGGTATGCTCACCGCCGACGCCTACGTGGCGGCCGGCGTCCCCGACTCGGCACGCATCGTCCTGGAGGCTCTCAAGGCCAGGGTGCCGGCCGGTCCCGGCCAGCAGCGGATTCAGCAGGCGATCGACAAGCTGCCCGGGGCGGGCGCCTAGAGGTAGCGCTCCTTCAGCACCTTCGCGTGATGCGCGGCGTGCCCGGCCACGATCCAGGCCAGGGCACGCGCCGACACCTCCCGGCCGTTGGCCGCGCCACGGCGCGCCATGGCGTCGTCGCCCAGGGGCGCGAGGAGCGCCAGCGTCGCCCGCCGGACCGCCTCGAATTCCGCCGCCAGCTGGGCCAGTGTCCGGGACCCGGCGTCGGCGTTCTTCACGTACGTCCCTTCGTCGAACCCGGGGAGCTCGGTCGGATCGCTGCGCGCGAACCGCATCAGGCGATAGGCGAAGACGCGCTCCGCGTCACACACGTGGAGCACGACGTCCTTGATGCTCCACTTTCCCTCGGCGTAACGATGATCGCCCCGCGCCTCGGGAATCCCGCGCACCAGCGCCCCGATCTCCGACACCTGGCGCTCCAGCGTCGCGACCAGGTCGCCCGTTCCCGCCTCGTCGATGTAGACCGCGTAGAAGGGCGCGTGCTCGTCGCCGCCGGGTCGCTGGGTCCGCCACCGCTGGCTCAGTCGGTTCTCTTCGTCGTGTCGCCGCTCGCCCAAGCCCGGATCTCCGGCGATTCCACCACGCGCTTGCCGGCCGGCCGCTCCTGGACCGCCAGCACGGCGCAGCGCGCCACGTCGCGCGCCGGGATGCCGCGCATCTTGCCGGGGATGAACGGCGCGAAGACCTTCGCGATCGCCTCGCCCATCCGGAACTCCGCGCGTGCGCCCAGCAGAAACGACGGCCGCAGGATGGTGAGGCTCTCGAAGCCGAGGCCGCCCAGTGCCTCCTCGAGATCACCCTTGACCCGGTTGTAGAAGATCGGTGAGTGCGCGTTCGCTCCGAGGGAGCTGACCAGCACGTACTGCCGCACGCCCTGCGCGAGGCCGATCTTCGCCGCCGCGAGGGGAATGCCGTAGTCCACCGCCCGGAAGCGCTCCTTCGAGCCGGCCTGCTTCATCGTCGTGCCCAGGGCGCAGACGATCGCGTCCACGCCGGCAAAGCGCTCCCGGGCTTCGTCGAGTCGCTCCAGGTCCACCACGTGCCGCGAGAGCTTGGCCGAGCCCAGCGTCGCGGGCAGGGTGCGGCGGGCGAGCACGACCACGCGCGAGATCGTCGGCTCGTTCAGCATGAGCTTCAGGCACTCGCTGCCGACCAGGCCGGTGGCACCGAGCATCATGACGGTTGGCACTACGGCCTCCCTGGCCGGGGAATACCGGGCAGCGCCGGCAAGCGCACGCCCGGAACCACGTTGGTCACCTGGCGCAGGAGCTGGTTCAGCTCGTCCTCGAGCTGCGCCAGCTGCTGCCGGGGCGCCCCCAGTTGCCCGACAACCTGGCCCTCGAGCGCGCTGACCCTGCCGCGCACCTCCGCCACCTGCCCTGCGACCAGGGAATCTACCCTGGCGCGTACCTGGGATTCCGCCCGCTCCAGCTCGGCACCCATGGCGCGCTTGATGGTGTCGGCCAGCGCGTCCCCGACGTTCGAGGAGAGTGCCAGGCGCGGGCTCGCGAGCGGCCCGCTGATCCGGGCCACAATCTCGACCCGCGGAATCGCCGCCACCGAGCGCCAGATCAGCGCTTCGGCCCAGGCCGGCGAGCCGATGCGCGGCGCGGGCCCTGTTGCCGTGGCCGAGTCGCCGGCGCGGGCCCAGTGGACCGCGTCGGATGTCAGCCGCCACCGACCCCGTAGCTCCGGGCCGCTTCGCGCCAGGGCCAGCTCGATCACGCTGGTGTCGCCGAGGTCGAGGCTCGCGCCGGTCCGCGGGACCGCGAAGGCCGGAATCGCGACACCGGGCACCAGCGTGACGAGTGAATCGCGCGGCACGGCCCCGGTGCGGTCCATCGTACCGTTGACCTTGAGGTCGCGCGGCCCGACGGTGCTGCTCCGTTCCGCCGCGAAGACCATCGGCCGCCCGTAGACCGCGGGTTCGGTTGTGGCGCCGGTGATCCTGGCCGAATAGGAGCCGGCCGCCGCCGTCCGGCCGCCGATCACGAGGTCGGCCGCTGCCCGCTCCACCAGGAAGGTCGGCCAGGCGTGCGCGAGCGGAAAGTCGAAGGTCGTGCCGGTGCGGCGCAGCCGCCGCGGCCCGGTCCGGCGTCGGGGATCGAGACCCGGCGGTATGTACTCCTCGGCGAGGTTCACCCAGTACATCAGCGGCTTGAGGCGCTCGGTCACCATCGGACCGAACAGCGCCATCGAAACGTCCGGAGCGTCGAACGACGGCAGGTGCACCAGCCCGTGGACGAAGGTGAGGTCGGCGCGCCGCGCTTCCTCGATGCCCGTGACGCCGTCGTGCAGCGAGCGCAGCCCGCGGTCGGCGTGCGCCTTCGCCGTGTCCAGGCGCGCCTTCATGCCGCCGACGCGCCCGATCATGCCCCGCACGTCGCTGGCGCTCGACGCGAGCTGGATCGGGTTCATGCGGCGCAGGTCCGCCGACCTCAGCCGGTCCACCAGGGCGCGCGCCGAGTCCGCGGTGGGGCGCGGGTCGAGCCCGCGCAACTCCGCCTCCAGGGCGGTCCGCAGCGAGTCACCCTGCGCGGCCACCAGGCGCGCCTGCCGCGGCGTCCGCAAGCTGTCGCTGCTGATCGCCGGCACCCGCACCACCGCGCCCACCAGGCCCTCGAGGTCGAGTGTCGGCCTCGGGATGCCGTTGATCCAGCCCAGCACCCGGCGCGTTACCAGCCCCGTGGTGGGCGACGCGTTGGTCAACGCCCCCGACGTCCGCCGCGGCGTCCCGAAACGCACACCGCGCACCACCACCGATTCGACCACGATCTTCTTCATTAGCAGCGCGTGACCGTTGAGCGCCGCCCTGACCTCCGGCACCTCCACCAGGTTTCGCATCGGCGCGTTGGGGTCGGCGACCTGGAGGCCGGTGAGCACCAGGTCGGCCCGGCGCAGGCGCAGCCGCGCCCCCTGGAGCTCGACCCTGGCGCCGACCACCTCGCTGCCGGCGCTCTCGATGGCCCGGCGCACCGCCAGGTCAACGGTCAGCGTCCAGACCACGACCACGAGCGCGAGCACCAGCAGCGCCGGGACGATCGCCTTCCAGCGGAAGAGCTTCACGGCCGGAAGTACCGGTAATACTGGTACAGCGACGACGCCTGCACGACCTGGAAGACCCGCGTCTTCCGGAGCCGCTCGTACAGCGTGGCGCGATAGCGGGCGACCAGCCACCGCATAAGGAAGAACAGCGGCAACCATGCGGCGACCCAGCAGACGACGCTGCCCAGCACCACCGTGTTGTTGAAGCCCGAGAGCGCGACGATCGGCGTATTGGCGAGCCGGGTCCAGAGCGGCGCGAGGGACGGCGCCGCGAGCAGCTTCCCACCGACGGCGTCGAAGAGCGGATCGAGGAGGAACCCGACCGGCACGAACAGCGTCCACCCCAGCGAAAACCCGGCCAGCGACACGTCGAGGACCATCGCCATCAGCAGCACGACGAGGTTGTGCAGGCTCAACAGCGGTGTCAGGCCGAGGCTGGCGCCGAGCGCGATCCCCGCGGCAACCTGCCCCGGCGTGCCCCCGGAGTTCAGGGCCCTCACCATCGACTGGAGCCACTTGAGCAGCAGCACGCCTCAAGTTAGTTGCTCGCCCCGCGCGCTGGCGAGGCGGTATATTCGGGCCACCGATGATCCGGAACACACCGCCCGGCCCGGCGCTCGTGGTCCTCGCCGCGGGGATGGGCAGCCGCTTCGGCGGACCCAAACAGTTCGAGGCCGTCGGTCCCCGCGGCGCCACGCTCATGGACTATGCGATCTTCGACGCACGCCGCGCGGGATTCGGCGATATCCTGCTCGTTACCCGGCCCGGGATGGACGCCACGCTGCCCATCGCGTCGCGCTGGAGTGCGCGCATCGTTCACCAGCGTCCTGACGACCTGCCGGAAGGCACGCACCTGCAGGCGGTGCGCTCCAAGCCCTGGGGCACAGCGCACGCCGTCCTCGCCGCCGCGCGCGACATCCCCGGCCCCTTCGCGGTCGTGAACGCCGACGATTTCTATGGCGCCCAGGCATACCAGGCCGTCGGCCGCTTCCTCCGCGCCGAGACGGCCACCTCGCCGCCCTGCTGGGCGGTCGCGGCCTACCGGCTGGAGGACACGGTACCCACCGGGGCCGGCGTGAACCGGGCAGTGTGCCGCGTCGAGGACGGCTGGCTCGCGTCGCTCGAGGAAGTGACGGGGATCGTGCCCGCGCCGAGTGGTGGATTCGTCGGCCGCGGATCGCAGGGCGCGGTGACCGTGCCGGGGGAAGCGCTGGTCTCCATGAACATGTGGGCGTTCACGGCCGACGTCACCCTGGTGCTGCGGCGCGCCTTCGAGGCCTTCATCGGCCGCGCCGACCTGGCGCGCGACGAGCTCCTGCTGCCGTCGGTGGTACAGGAAGCCATCGCCCGGAAGCAGGCCCGGGTGCGCGTCCTCGACGCCGGGGGGCAATGGTTCGGCATGACGCATCCCGACGATCGCGCGCGCGTCGCGTCGGCGCTCGCCTCGCTGGTCGCCGCCGGACGCTACCCCGAGCGGCTCTGGTGACGGCGCCCGCGCACCTCGATGCCATCGCGGGGCGCTTCGCCCTGGCGGGCCCGATCATCTGGGTCGAGACGCTGCCCGGCGGCCACATTAACGACTCCTACCGGGTCATCGCGCGGCGACCCGACGGCGGGGAGGTGCCCTACCTCCTCCAGCACATCAACTCCCGCGTTTTTCCCGACCCGGTCCGCGTGATGGAGAACATCGCCTTCGTGACGCGCCATCTCGAGGCGCACCGGCGCGCGAACCGCAGCAGCCGCCTGACGCTGACCCTGGTGCCGACCACCAGCGGCGGCGCCTGGATGGAAGACGCCGCGCGCAGCTGCTGGCGCATGTACGCCTACCACGCCGGGACCCACGTCACCAGCCACGTCGGGCAACCCGGTGAGGCGTACCAGGCGTCCAGGGCCTTCGGCGAGTTCGTGCGCCTGCTGGCCGACTACGACGGGCCGGCGCTCCACGTCACGATCGAAGGCTTTCACGACACCGCCGCGCGCTTCCATCAGCTCGACGACGCCGTGCAGGCCGACAGCCTTGGCCGGGTGCACGATGCGCGCGACGAGCTCGGCGAGCTGCTCGGCCACCGCGCCATGGCCCGGGTGCTGCCCCCGCTTCTCGCCACCGGCGACGTACCGCAGCGCATCGCGCACAACGACGCGAAAATCGCCAATGTGCTGCTCGACGACGTGACCGGCGAGGCGCGCTGCGTCGTGGATCTCGACACCGTGATGCCCGGCTCGCTGCTCAACGACTTCGGCGACATGGTGCGCTCGATGACCTCGCCGACCGAGGAGGACGAGCCGGACCTGGCGCGCGTCGGCGTCCGGCTCGACCTCTTCGAGGCCGTGGCCCGGGGATTCCTGGAGTCCGCGGGGCCGATCCTCACCCCCAAGGAACGGGAGCTGCTGGTCTTCGCCGGACAGCTGATCACCCTGGAGCAGGCCGTGCGGTTCCTGACCGACTACCTCGACGGGGACCGCTACTACCACGACACGCGGGGCGACCAGAACCTGCGCCGGGCCCGGGCCCAACTCTGCCACTTCACTACCCTGCTGGCGCGCGAGCAGGAACTGCAGGCGATCGTGGCGGCGCTCCGGTGACCCCCGCCTCCCGCGGCGTCCTGGTTCTCGCCGCTGTGCTGGCCGGTGCGGTGCGGCCCGCCGGTGCCCAGGAGCGCTACGATCCGCCGCCCGAGAACCTGGCCGCCCGGGCCCGGTTCCAGGACGCGAAGTTCGGGATGTTCATCCACTGGGGGATCTCGAGCCTGCTCATGGACGGCGAATGGGTCATGGAGAACCGCCACATCCGGGCCGCCGACTACGAGCGCATCGCGGGGTACTTCAACCCGGCGCGCTTCGACGCCGACCAGTGGGTGGCGACGGCGAAGCGCGCGGGCATGCGCTACATCACGCTCATCACCAAGCACCACGACGGCTTCGCGCTCTTCGACTCACGGGTCAGCGACTGGGACGTGGTGGACCGCACGCCCTACCACCGCGACGTGGTCCGCCAGGTGGCCGACGCTTGCCGGCGGGAGGGGATCACCCTGTTCGTCTACTATTCACAGCTCGACTGGCATCATCCCGACTACTTCCCGCGCGGTCGCACCGGCAACGGGGCCGGCCGCCCCGACTCCGGGGACTTCGGTCGCTACCTCGACTACATGGACGCCCAGCTGCGCGAGCTGTTCACCAACTACGGGCCGCTGGGCGGCGTCTGGTTCGACGGGATGTGGGACCGCCCCGACGCCGACTGGCGGCTGGCGCGCACCTACGGGATGATCCACCGGCTCCAGCCCGCCGCGCTCATCATCCCCAACCATCACGGCGCGCCGCTGCCCGGCGAGGACGTGCAGACCTTCGAGAAGGACCTCCCCGGAGCTAACACCGCCGGCTTCAACACCACGGTCGTCGGGGCCCTGCCCCTCGAGACCTCGGAGACGATGAACGATTCGTGGGGGTTTCGGCTGACCGACCATCACGACAAGGGCGCGGGCGACCTGGTGCGCGAGCTCGTCAATGCCGCCGGCCGGGACGCGAACTTCCTGCTGAACGTGGGCCCCATGCCCGACGGCACGATCCCCGAGGACTTCGTGGTGCGCCTCGATTCGATCGGCCGGTGGCTCGGCGCCGCCGGTGCGGCGATCTACGGCACGCGCGGTGGACCGCTGTCGCCCCGGCCCTGGGGCGTCACCACCCAGAAGGCGGACACGATCTACGTGCACATCCTCAACTGGAGCGACCCCCAGCTTATCCTGCCGCCGCTCCCCCGCCGGGTGCGCGTCGCGCGCACCCTGGCCGGACAGGCCGTCGCGTTCCGGGAGAGCGCCGAGGGCGTCACCCTCTCGGTCCCCCCGCGCGGAGCGGGCGACGTCGACGTTATCGTGGCGCTCACCCTCGCACCGGCGCCGGTCCGCTGAAATCGACGGCCCGCGCGTGGCCGCCGAGCGCTAGGTCCCCGACGCGGCGCCCTTCCCCCACATGCCGGGAACCACCCGCAACAGCCCGATTCCGCTGACCAGAAACAAGATGATCCAGACGGTCGCCTGCGCCGTCTTCCCGTAGAGCAGACTTCCCGTCCCGAACAACGCAGCGTACACGAAGGTGCAGCCCAGCACCCATCCCAGCAGGGCCATCGGCAGGCTGTCGGGCGATCCCTCGACGCCCGCCTCGCGCCGGATCGCCGTCCAGCCAGGGCCGGCGGGCCTCACCAGCTTCACGAAGTTCACCAGGGTCGCGCGGTCGGCCGGTGGCGCGAGCAGAGTGACGGCGACCCAGACGAGCGTCGTCGTCGCGACGGTGGCGATCAGCGACACGGGCCCGGGAACGGGATGACCCAGCTTCGCGGCCACGAAGAAGCCCACCGCGACGAGGAACGAGCTCACCATCGCCGCGATCTCGCTCCAGGCACTGATGCGCCACCAGAACCAGCGCAGCAGGTAGAGCAGGCCGGTGCCGGCGCCGACCGAGAGGATGAGGTCGAACGCCTCCTTCGCGGTGCCGAGCGCGTACGTCGTCAGCGCGGCGACCACCATGAGCGCCGCGGTCGTCAGGCGGCCGACCAGCACGTAATGCTTCTCGCTGGCGCCGGTAGTGATGAACCGGCGGTAGAGGTCGTGGACCAGGTAGGAGGTGCCCCAGTTCAGGTGCGTCTCGATCGTCGACCGGTACGCCGCCAGCATGCCCGCGATCACGAATCCGAGGAACGGCGTCGGCAGGAAGCGCAGCATCGCCGGATAGGCGATGTCGTGGCCGATCAGCCGCGGCTCGACGTGCGGGTAGGCGCGCGCGATGTCGGCCAGCTGTGGATAGACGAGCGTCGATGCCAGCGCGACGATGATCCACGGCCAGGGGCGCAGCGCGTAGTGCATCACGTTGAAGAGCAGCGTGCCGGTGACGGCGTCCCTCTCGCTGCGCGCCGCGAGCATCCGCTGGGCGATGTAGCTCCCGCCTCCCGGCTCCGCGCCGGGATACCACACCGACCACCACTGCACCGTGAGCGGGATGACGATCACCGACAGCGCGACCGGCCAGTTGCCGAAGTCGGGCAGGAGCTTGAGCTTCGCGGGATCGACCTTGCTGAGCAGGCCGGAGAGGCCGCCGACTTCCGGCTGCTTCAGCGCGAAGTATGCGACGGCGAAGGTCCCCGTCATCGTGATGAGAAACTGGACCGAGTCGGTGACCAGCACGCCCCACAACCCCGACACCGACGCGAAGAAGATGGTGATGACCGAACAGACGATGAGGGTACGGTACGGCGGCCAGCCCAGCACCACGTTCGCGATCTTCGCCGCGGCCAGGTTCACCGTGGCCATGATGACGCAGTTGAAGAAGAGGCCGAGGTACACGGCACGGAAGCCGCGCACCACCGTCGCGGCCTTCCCCGAGTAGCGCAGCTCGTAGAACTCGAGATCGGTGAGGACCCCGGAGCGGCGCCACAGGCGGGCGTAGAAGAAGACCGTCATCATCCCGGTCAGCAGGAACGCCCACCAGACCCAGTTCTCGGCGACGCCGTTCTCGCGGACCAGGTTGGTCACCAGGTTCGGCGTGTCGGTGCTGAAGGTCGTCGCCACCATCGAGACGCCGATCAGCCACCACGGCGCGGCGCGACCCGAGGTGAAGAACTCCGCCGTGCTCGAGCCCGCCCGGCGCCAGAAGAAAAGCGCCGGCAGGAAGGAGAGCACCACCGAGGCCGCGATGACGAGCAGGTCGAGCGGTTGCAGGTGCATGAGCCCTCGCGGAGAGTCGTTGCCGGCGCGGCGCGCTTGATGGGCGGGGATTGCCGCCGTACAATCTGGCCACCCCGCGATGATGCACAAGACTCTGCGCCCGCTCCCGCCCCGCTGACGTGCCCAGCCGCCGCGCTTTTCTCGGCTCTGGCGCTGCGCTCGCCGCGGCAACCCTCGGCCGCTCGCCCGCACCGCCGCCCGCCGCTCCCCCGTGGCCGACGCACGCCCAGCGGACCTGGCAGGACCTGGAGATCGGGATGTTCGTGCATTTCGCGCCGAACACCTGGCAGGACCGCGAGTACGACGACCGCTCCACGCCGCTCTCCGCCATCACGCCCGACATCGACACCGACCAATGGGCCGGCGTCGCTCGGGACCTCGGAGCCGGCTACATCGTCCTGGTCGCCAAGCACGTGGGTGGCTTCTGCCTCTGGCAGACGGCCACCACGCCCTATGCGATCGGTGGCACGCCGTGGAAGGGCGGGCGGGGCGACGTCTGCGCCGATCTCGCGGCCTCCTGCGCGCGCCAGGGACTGAAGTTCGGCGTCTACCTCTCGCCGCGAGACGACACCTTCGGCGCGGGCGCGAGTGGCCGCTGCGCGACGCCTACTCTCCAGGCGCGCTACGACGCCGTGTACCGGCAGCAGCTCACCGAGCTGCTGACGCGGTATGGGCCGGTCGGCGAGTTGTGGCTCGACGGCAGCAGCGTCGTGCCCACCGGCGACCTCGTCCGCCGCCACGCGCCGGGGGCGATGGTGTTCCAGGGACCGCAGGCGACGATCCGCTGGGTCGGCAACGAAGACGGCTTCGCGCCCTATCCCGCCTGGAACACCCTCGCGCGGGTGGATGCCGCGAGCGGCGTGGCGACCGCGATGCACTCGGACCCCGACGGCGACGCCTGGATGCCCATCGAGGTTGACGTTTCGATCCGTCGCCCGAACTGGTTCTGGAGCACGACCGACGAGCGCAACCTCGCCTCGCTGGACGCCCTGCTCGAGATCTGGTATCGGTCGGTCGGGCGCGGCTGCCAGCTCCTGCTCAACATCCCGCCCGACCGCACCGGACGGATTCCCGCCGCCGACGCCGCGCGCGCCGGCGAGCTGGGGGCCGAGATCCGGCGGCGCTTCGCGTCGAGCGTTGCCGAAACCGGAGGCGCCGGGCCGGTGCACACCGTGCGCTTCGACGCGCCCCGCCGGATCGACCACGCGATCCTCGAGGAGGACCTTGCCTTCGGGGAGCGGGTGCGCGAATACCACCTGGAGGGGATGACCGACGGTGGCTGGCAGTTGCTCGACACCGGGTCGGCGATCGGCCACAAGCGGGTGCACCCCCTCGCTCCCGCCATCCTGGGCGCGCTGCGCCTCACCTGCACGCGGGCCGCCGGCATCCCGCGGATCCGCCGGCTGGCGGCCTTCGACACCGGCGCCGCGCCGCCTCCGACCTGGAGAGACAACGCTTCCCTCTGGGCCGACGACGAGGCCGGGCACTGGAGCGGAGGATCGTTCGACCTCGATCTCACCGACCAGCTCCCGGCCGCCGCGCAGTACCGCGTGCGCTTCGTGCCGTCGGAGGGAACGGCGCGCATCGATCGGCTCGAGGTGACCATCGGCGGGATGCGCCAACCGCAGGCGCTCCGAAGAGACGGCGCACGGAGCGACCTCGCGATCCTGACGATACACGGACTCGGCCAGCGGATCGTACTGCGGGGAAGCGTCGCCGGCGCGCCGGCGGGAACGGTCCTCCTGCGCCGACTCTGATCGCGGGAATACTCAGCCCCCCTCGCGCACCGCACGCATGAAGTCGTGCAGCCTGGCGCGGTCGAGCCGGCCGCCGGTGCGCACGCCGGAGCACAGATCGACGCCGAAGGGACGCACCGCCTCGATCGCCTCCCGCACGTTGGCCGGCCGGAGCCCACCCGCCAGGAACACCGGCACCGGCACGGCTTCGCGGATCTGGCGGCTGACCTTCCAGTCGTGCACCCGGCCCGTCCCGCCCAGCTCCTTGATCCGCAGCGCCGGATTGCCGGAATCGAGCAGGATCGCGTCCACCACCGGGGCGACGGCGATCGCCTCAGTCAGGGACTCGGGGCCGCGCACGTGGATCACCTGGACGATCCGGATGCCGGGCAGCGCCTCGCGCAGCGCCGCATGCGTCCCCGGCTCGACCGCGTCGACCAGCTGGAGGGTATTGGTGCGGCAGCGCCGCTGCTGGACGACGATCTCGGCGGCGGTGAGACTGGCGGTGAGGAGAAAGGTGCCGATGGGGGGAGGCACCCGCGCGACGATCCGCGCGATCAGCGATTCCTCGATCGGGCCCGGCCCGCTCGGCATGGCGGAGACGAAGCCGAGCGCGTCGGCGCCGGCGCCGATGGCGAGGTCGGCTTCTGCTTCGCTGGCGATGCAGCAGATCTTGATCCGTGGGGTCGCGGTCGCCTGCATCCACTCAAGTTGCGACCCGGTTCACCGGTCGGCAACGCCGCATCGTCAGCGGGCCGGTCGCGGGTCCAGCGGTGCGACGTGGCGCCGTCGGCCGCGCCGGCCGTACAATGATGCGCGGGCATGAAGGCCGGGACGCGGTCCGGTTCATCGGGTTCGGAGGTCCTCTGCGGCGTGTGGCGGTGGTGGGCGCGGGGGCGGCCGGCACGATGGCGGCGATCTTCTCGGCGGCCGGCGGCGCCGAAACCCTCCTGATCGAGCGCACGGCCGATGGCGGCCGCAAGATCCTGATCAGCGGCGGCGGGCGCTGCAACATCCTCCCCTCCCGCGTCGACGAGGCCCGCTTCGTCACCGATTCCTCGCCCCACACGCTGCGCAAGATCATCCGGTCCTGGCCGCTGCGGGAGCAGATCGCATTCTTCGAAGGCGAGCTCGGCCTGCCACTCGTTGAGGAGGCCGAATCGGCCAAACTCTTCCCGGCCTCGCAGCGCGCCCGCGACGTGCGCGACGGACTCCTCGCCCTGGCAGTCCGGCGCGGCGCGCGGCTGCGCATGGGCACCCTGGTCACCGACATCACTCCACACCAGGGGCGCTGGCGCGTGACGCTGGAGTCGGGCCCGCCGCTCGATGCCGACGCGGTGATCGTCGCGACCGGCGGCCTCTCGGTGCCCGCGACCGGCAGCGACGGCCGCGGCCTCCGCATCCTCGAGGCGCTGGGGCACGACCTGCGGCCGACCTACGCCGCGCTCACACCGGTGCGCGCCAACCCGGCGCCCTTCGCGTCCCTCGCGGGCGTCTCGCTCACGGTCACCATCACCGCCCGGTCGGCCGAGCGCGAGGCCGTGGCGACGGGCGGCTTCCTGTTCACGCACCACGGCTACAGCGGCCCGTCGGTCCTCGACGTCTCGCATGTCGTCGTCCGCTCGCAGGAGGAACGCACCGCCCCGGCGCGCCTCCTCGTTCGGTGGTCGGCGCTGGACGACGCGGCGTGGGAAGCGAAGCTGGGCGCCGGCGGCACCCGGAGCACGATCGCGGTCCTGCGCGCGGAGATGCCCGAGCGCCTGGCCGCGGCGCTGTGCGGCGTCGCCGGCGCCGATCCGTCGCGCCCGCTCGCGCAGCTGCGGCGCGAGGAGCGGCTCCGGCTCATCCAGACGCTGGTCCGCGGCGAGCTGCCGTGGACGGGACACGAGGGATACAAGAAGGCCGAAGTGACGGGCGGGGGTGTGAGCCTCGCCGAGATCGACCCGCGGACAATGGAAAGCCGGCGGCACCCCGGCCTCTTCATCTGCGGCGAGGCGCTCGACGCCTTCGGTCCGATCGGCGGCTACAACTTCCTCTGGGCCTGGGCGACAGGTCGCAACGCGGGAATGGCAGCGGCCTCGAGCCCCGGGGGAGGCGGTCCTTCAGCTCGTCCCGCCTGACCCGCATCGCTCATTCGCCGATATCTTCGGCCCAGAGCGCCGGATTGGTTTCGATGAAACGCGCCATGAGACTCCGACACCGCGCGTCGTCCACGACGTCGACGAGCACGCCCCGGGAGCGGAGCAGCGCCTCCTCGCCCTGGAAAGTGCGGTTCTCGCCGATGACGACGCGCCCGATGCCATAGAGCAGGGCGGCACCGCTGCACATGGCGCACGGCGAAAGCGTGGAGTAGAGCACGGCCGCCCGATAGACCGCGGCGCTCTGCCGCCCGGCATTTTCGATCGCGTCCATCTCGGCGTGCAGCACGGCGCTGCTCCGCTGGACGCGCCGATTGTGCCCGCGCCCGATGATCCGGCCTCCGTGGACCAGAACCGAGCCGACCGGGATGCCGCCCTCGGCAAGCCCCTGCTCCGCTTCCTCGATCGCCGCGCGCAGGTATTGGTCCACGCTATCGGCGCCGCAGCGCGTAGTGGGCGAACTCGCGCCATGCACCGTCCGGGCCGCGATCCTGCATCTCGACGCTCCACGCACCCTGGGGATCAAGCGTGAACGTGGTGTGAAACGGTCCGTCGGGATACTCGAAGACGAAGCGGATCGCCGAGCCGGCCCGCTGGCCGAATCCCAGCGTTTCGGAAAACCGGCCGCCGAACGCGTCGAGCCAGTGGGCCACGTAGCGCTCACTGGCGTTGTCGTACCCGATGTAGACCATCGCCTGGTAGGCCAGCGGCTCGTTCACGTCGCGCATGTCGAGCTTGAGAAACTGGTGGGCGAGCACCCATTCGCCGCGCAGCGTGTACGTCGCCGGCCGGCCGCGCACCGCGCCGCTCATGGTCCACTCGCCGGCCAGCCGGTCGAGCAGCGTGTCCTGGACGGGCCGGTTGGGGCCGTCGAGGGGCGGCGGTTGCTGGGCGGCCGCCGCGCCCGCGGCCAGCACCAGACACGCGACACCGGCCAGCGCCCGCGGCGCCTTCACCGGGCCCGCCGGCGAGCGGCTTCAGCCCAGCCGATGAACGTTTCCATCGGCGTGCTCGCCACCAGATCCCCGATCACGTGGAGCGGGAGATCGTCGCTCTGCTGGAAACGGATGCACGCCTTCCCCATGTCCAGGCGCTTGCCCGCCATCTGAAAGCCCTGTTCCAGCCGCGCCTTCAGCTCGGCGTTCCCGTAGGCGGCCATCAGGTGGAGCGTCGCGTAGTTCTTCTGCGACGCCAGGGCGGCGTACCAGAGCGCCTTGCCGTTGTAGGTCGTCCCGTAGCGGCTCAGCGGCACCTGGTAGGTGATCATCCCGGCCGCCATCGCCTCCCTGTAGCCCGACGGGAGGTGCTTCTTGATGACGCGGCGCACCTCCGACAGCGCGCGGCGGCGTGCCGGCGGAAGGGCGGCAAGGTACGCGGCAACGGTGGTGGCGGTGGATCGGGCCACGTTCTCTCCTTCAGTCGGGCGGGAGCCTTCCCTTTTCGGGGCGTCTTCCAACTCTCGCCCGAGTTGCGGCCCGCGTCAAACGAGAGAAGACTGATGGGTCATGAAATCCCTGTACTTCGCTACACCCGAGGATTGGCGGCGGTGGCTCGCCGGACACCACGCGACCACCGACGAGCTGTGGGTCGGGTTGCACAAGAAGGGATCGGGTCGGCCCAGCATCACCTGGCCGGAAGCGGTCGATGGGGCGCTGTGCTACGGATGGATCGACGGCGTGCGCAGGAGCGTGGACGAGTCGCGTTACACGATCCGATTCACTCCGCGGCGGCCCGGTAGTGCCTGGAGCGCGGTCAACCTGAAGCGCGTAGCCCAGCTCACGCGAAAGGGCCTCATGGCACCGGCCGGCATCGAAGTGTTCCAGAATCGCCGCAAGGATCGGTCGGGGCTCTACAGCTTCGAGCAGCGCCGGACCGTGAAGCTGACTGGCGAATACCTGCGCCGCCTCCGCGCCGCCGCCGCGGCATGGCGCTTCTTCAAGGACCAGGCGCCCTGGTACCAGCGGACGGCCAGCTTCTGGGTGATCAGCGCGAAGCGGGAGGAAACCCGGCTGAAGCGGCTGGCGACGCTGATCGACGATTCCGCCGCCGGCCGGGTGCTCGGCCCGCTCAAGCGCCCGAAGCGCGGCGGACCGGCCTGAACGTCATACCGTCAGCAGCAACTCGAAGTACACCAGCGGCGTGCCACGGTAGGTTGCCCGCCCCACCTCGCGAAAACCGCACTTCGAGTAGAACGATCCCGCCCCGGCCTCGGCGTCGTACGCATCGAGACGAATCGCGTCACCCGGCCAGGACCGGCCGACCGTCTGCGCCTCCTCGAGGCAGCGGCGGCCGATGCCCTGGCGTTGCAGGTCCGGATCCACCGCCATGTCGGTGAGGTAGAGCGGCCTGCGGCCCGGCGAGAAGTACTTGGTGTCGATGGCCCAGGGCTTCTTGGTGGCCAGCCGCAGCGTGGCGACCAGCCGGGGCCCGTCACGCGCCACGAAGATGCGCGAGGTCCGCAGGCCCCCCAGCACACCCTTCTCCGAAACGGCCGACGACCAGTGCCCGCGCCCGTATGTCTCCGTCAGGCGCCGGGCGACCGCGGTCCGCAACGACGCGATCTCCGTCGCGTCGGCGGCGGTTGCGGGCACCAGTGCAAAGGAGGCCAACTACCGCGCGTCGCCCAGCCGCTCCAGGAGTGAGCGCAGGGCATCGGCGCCGATGCTGGACTTCACGGTGATCAGGATGTTCCCGAAACTCACCGTTCCGGTGGACATCGGGTACGCCTCGGACGGCGGCATGACGCGCAGCGCCGTCACGTGGGCCGTTCCGGGCCCGCCGCTGACCGCGGCTCCGGCCCGCGTCTCCGTCAGAACGATGCGCTGGCCCGATTCCGTGAGTTGCGTAACGCGCACGCGCGGCCGGGGGCCCGCGGTGGATTTGGCGACGCTCTCGATCGCGAGTCCCTGAATCGCGCCGAGAGTCCCGCCCAGAATCGTGGTTGCTTCCGAGCGATCCGCGGGAGCCCATCCACCCGCGGCAAGCTCCCGATCCGGCTCCGCCGCAGCCGGCGGCGGTGGCGCCGGTGCCGGTGCGGCGGCCACTGGAGCCGGCGCGACGCTGGGCGGCGCGGCGGGCGGAGGGGCAGCGGCCGGAGCTGCGGCAACCGTCGGAGCCGGTTGAGGCGGCGGCTCGACCCGCTGTGCCACGGGAGGAGCGGTCGGTGCCGAGGCGGCGACGGGTTCGGGCGTGGCTCGATGCACCGGCTGCGGCTGAACGATCGCCGGACGGGCCGGTTGCTCAGCCCTGGCGGCGGGCGGCACGTTGGCGGGCGCCTTCTGCTGCTCGTGAGCCGGCGGCGCGGCCGTCTCCTCGTGAGCAGCCGGGCTCGGCGCGGGCCGCGCCTCGGGCCGTGCCGGCGCACGCGGCGGCGCCGCTACCGCGGTCGTGTTCGCCGCGCTTGCCTCGGCCGTCTCGAGGGTCTGCCCGCGGCCACCGGAGTGCCCCACCAGGTAACCGAGAAGCGCGACGCCAGCGATCACGGCGGCCGTGCCGAACTTGCCGAGCGGCATGCCCGGGCGATCGTCCGCGGGAGGAGGAACCCGCACTCCTCGTGACGATCGAGTGTCGCCGCCCTGCCCACGTGGCCCCTCCGGCCTCGGTACCCGGCCCGGCGGTGCGTCGCTGCTCGGCGACGGGCGGCGCCGCTCGACGAACGGCCTCACGGCCGGCGCAGCCGTCGTCCCCTGGGGAGTCGCTGGGAGGGTCGCCGGCGGCGTGGTGCTCGCCTCGTGCATCGCGCGCAGCTGGGTCCGCGACACCCGCATCATCTCGAGCGATTGCTGCGGACTCACGACCCACTCGATTTCCTTGGTGCGGGCACCCGGCCGCCGCGCATCCGCGGCCGGCGCCTGCGACTCTGTCGACTCGGCGTACTCGGCCGGGGGCGCGAAAACCGGCGACGGTTGATCGCGCCGCTCGGCGGGCTGATGCTGGCGCGGTACGGTATGCCGGTCTCCCGGACCCGACGTCCGCTCGACCGGCGCGGCCCTCCCGGACCCACCGCTGCGCCGCTCAGCGCCGCCGCTGCGCCGCTCGGCACCGCCGCTGCGCCGCTCGGAGTCGCCGCTCCGACGCTCCCGCGTCTGCCCGAGCCGACGGTCGCCGGCGCGACGCGGCCCCAGGCGCCGCTCGAGGGCGACCTGCGACCACGACGCGTTCACCACGACTCGGCGGTCGAGGCAGGCCCGGCGCTCGATGGTTCGGCGATCCTGGCCGGTCCGGCGATCCCGCGCGCGGCGTTCCACCGTCGCGCGCGCCATCGCGGCCACCGCTGGCGCCATCTCCCCCGCGACCTGCACGGCCATCGCCGGCGCGGCCTGAGCGACCTGCCGCACCACCGGGGACGGCGGGGGCGGGGGCGGCGGCGCAACCTGTCGTACCACCGGTTGCACGGGCTGCGGGCGCGGCGGCGCGGGCTGGCGCACCGGCGGCGGCGGGGGCGCCGGCACTGCCGTCGCCACCGTGGTCTCGGGCGCCATCTCGGGCTCGGGGACGCCCCCCGTCGCCACACCCTCGGTGGTCCGGCGCACGTGGATGGTGCGCAGTCGGTCGGCGCACGAAGGACAATCCACGATGTGCCGGCCCGCTTCCTTGCGGCGCGCCGCGTCGGCGTACTCCGCCTCGCGGACGACGTACGCCAGCAGCTCGCGATACTCGAGATGGCGGACTTTCGCCCTTCGCTCGATGAGCTGCGCAAAGCCGGCCACCAGGAGCCCATACAGCGCCTTGCCCACCTCGAACTCTTCCAGGCCCGACACGTCGATGAGCCCGGTCACGTCGCGCGTACCGTCCAGCAACGGGACGAGGCGTCGCTGCTCGTCGGTGAGATCGTCGGCGGCGGCCCGGCCGAGCTTCTGCCGATTGACCCGGTAGACCAGGTCGAACGAGGGGATCTTCTTCTGGATCATGCTCCACTCGTCCACGCGACGCGCGCCCTCGAGGAGCAGGCTCTCGGGATCGAGCGAGACGAGCAGGGACTGGTAGGCGGAGAGCTGGTCGGAGGTGAAGGTGAAGGCGCCCTGCTTCCACGTGAACAGGAAGTAGACGGCCTCCTGCACCTGGATCCGGATGAACTTCTCGACTTCGGCGCGGTCGATGCTGCCCGTGTCCACCAGGATGCGGCCGAGCTGCCGCTTGCTGTTCCGCTGCTGCTCGGTCGCCGCGTCCAGCTGCTCGCGCGTGATGCGGCCGCTCTTGACGAGCATGTCGCCGAGGCGGTCGCGACGGTTGGCGACGCTGGCGAAAGAGACCTGCCCGAGGTCGAGGAAGATCCTCCCCTGCGCCTCGCCGTCGACCACGGAGAGACACCCCGACTTGCGCCCCAGCGCCAGGAGCTGGAGCACGTCGGCCAGGCCACCGGCCTCCTCGATGGTTCCGTGGATCGCCACTACGCCGGCTCCCCGAGGCGCGCGGCTGCAAGGCCCGCGCGACGAACACGGTACGACACGCGCACCATTGGATTATCGCGCATCGGCGCGCGCCGCGACAGGTCCACCCGACCGAGCGGAGTGTCGCTCATGGGCGCGGCTGCAGCCGAAGCTGCAGATCCTCGTACCGCTTCTCACCGGTGCCCGGCGGCACGAAGATGGACAGCGGAGGCGCCGACGCGTTGAAGTGATCGAGGACCGCGTCCGGCAGCGTCACCTCGTACTCGCCCGGCGGGACCGCGGCACGGTAGAAGCCGCCGTCACCGAAGGTCACGATGGTGATCTCGGCTCCGGTGTTCATCTCGCGCAGCACCACCGGCACGCCCGCCAGCGCCTCGTCGCCCAGCACCACGAAGCCGCTGACCTCGGCGCCGATCACCACCGGCACCGAGATGGTGCCGAACGAGTTCGCCGCGGGACGGACCCGCATGATCGGCGCCGGCAGAATGAAACGCGGATCGCCGAACGAGAGCGAGTCCACCTCGATGTCGGCGGGCTCCGATGGGAAGAGCCCCCACGCCGCGAAGCGGCCGTCGGCGTCGGTCCGCGCCGGCCAGCCGCCGACGTGCACCGGAATGCCCGCCAGTCCCGGTTCGCCGGGGTCGCGCACGCCGTTGCCGTTGTCGTCGCGGAACAGTACGCCGCGGATTCCCGCCCGGCCCAGGTCCGATCCGTCGCCCACGCGCAGCAGGCGGGAGCGGGGATCCCAGGCCACCGAGCCGTTGGAGAACATCAGCGCCTGAGAGCCCGACTGCGAATTCACCCTGCTCCGCGCGCCGAACCGCGGACCGGCGGTCGCCGTGGTGATGCTCAGCTCGAGACTGACGCCCGAGCCGCGGAACCAGCCGATGCCGGCGTCCAGCCGGATGGTCCGCGAAACCCGCCGGCCGCCGGCGGCCCGCAACGCGGAAAGCCCGCGCGAGGGATCGACAGCGACCTGTCCCTGGAGGTTGGTGGTCCGCAGCCATCGCCAGGGACCGGGCAGGATGGCGTCGGCGCTCGCGTCGATGGTGAATTGGGAAGAGCCCGAGGTCCCGGCACGCCCAGTCACGTCGCTCAGGATGCCCAGGCCGTAGCGCACGTATCCGACCCGCGTCGTCGCGGAAATGCGCTCCAGGTCTCGCTGCATGCCCTGTCCCGTGGAGTGCACGCCGGCGCCCTGGAAGAAGAGCGCGCCCTTCATCCAGCCGGGACGCCAGAACAGCGACGCTTCCGATCGCGCCGCCTCCGAAGGCGCCCCATCGTAGAGCGTGCCCGCGGCCGAATACCGCGTGTACCCGCCGGAGAGGTGCAGGTCCGCCGTCGGCTCGTAGTCCGCCGCGGCCCGCAGGTGTCCATTCGCCACAGCCTCGCCGGTGACGCCCACCGCCGGAAGCGGCGCCGCCGAGACCACGGCGTACGGCTGCCAGAGCGAGTTCCGCCGGTCCTGGAAGAAGGCATCCAGTCCGCCCTGCAAGGTGACATGACTGGTCAGGCCGTACCGCGCGTCGGCGCTCACCAGCCCGTTGCACGGCTCGTAACGGCAACGGCCCGCGGCAAACGCGTACTCGAGATGGTGGTCGGGCAGCCGGCTGAACGGCACCCGGATGGTGCGCTTCTGCCGCACCGTCTCACCCCCCGGGCCGTACAGCACGAGGTCGAAGGGGTTCTGCCCGTAGCGGAGCTGAATGGGCACACGAAACGCGCCGACGGCGTCGGCATCAGCGTACGCCAGGAGCCGGCCATTGTCGTACAGCTCGACTTCCCAGCCCGCCGGCACGGTTCCCGCGAGCTGCTCGACGTCGAACTCGGAAGAGCGGATGAACGGCGCATTGGTGATCGCGACACCCTGGAGCAGCCTCGCCCGCCGGCCGTTCGACTGCACGTCGCCGAGGCCGGCCTGCCGGATCCAGCGCGACCCTTGCCAGGCGCGCGTCCACGAACCGCGGAACTGTGCCCCTGACGCGTCGCCGCTGCTGTAGAACTGCGGCCGCAATTCGGCGCTGCCCCCGAGCAGCCCCGCCCCGAACCCGAGGTCGAGCGACGTCTGATCGGTCGGGCCGCCCCGGGCGGCGGTGAGCGACCAGGTGAGGACCGCGCCGTCCACCGTCCGCTCCCGCAGCGGGAGATCCAGGACCCCGGGCGTCGGCCGGTTGATCGCCAGCATCTGCCGGCGCCGGTCGCGACGCGCCCGCTGCACCACCGGAAGACCCGCGGACCGTCCCACCATGGCGGAGAGGTCCGACCACTCCACGCTGGTGTTCACCTGGAGCAGCCGGTCGAGGAGGCGCGTGGCGATGAACAGGTCGCCGTCCCACCACACCACGTCCATCGTGTCGTAGGGAACGGCCTCCGCCCCCCGCATGAGCAAGTGCAGGCCCGGGTTGATGCGGAGCAGGATGTGGCCCGGCTCGAGCATCGCCACCGCGGAATCCCGCAGCACGAACGCGTCGACGTGGATCTCGGCGATGGCGAGGAATTGGCGGAACGGCAGCAGCAGCGTCGAGTCCGCGGCGAGGGCCGGCACGACGGCCGACGGGCCGTTCTCGATGTCGAGCCGGATGACCGCTTCGACGTAGGCGGTGTCGAGATGGTCACCCGCCGCCGGGCTCAGCGGGGTGGCGCGCACCGCCAGCTGCGCCGCCGCGGGACCCACGGCGCCGAGCAACAGCGCGCCGGCCACGAGCCACACCTTGGGGCACGGGAGCCTGAGGGGGCCGGCCATCGCCGGCATCCGGGATTGCTCCGCGCGCATGAAATCGCCTCAGATCACGCGCACCGCCACCGAGTCCAGCACGGTGGGGGCAGGCAACACGCGATCCGCCGGCAGGTCCGGGCGCTGTGCGCGGAGCCGGAAGCGGACCCTGTAGTCGCCGGGCCCGACCGAATCGAGCGGAAAGGCGAAGCGTCGTCGCACCGGGTAGTGCACCGACAACGCGGTGGACCAGTTCCGCACCACGGTACCGCGCCCGTTCACGAGTTCGACGTCGGCGGTGCCGAGGTACGCACCGTTCCCTTCGCGGGCCAGGTGGGCCCACACCGAGAGGGAGTCGTCGGCCGCCTCCGCGGTGAGGTTCCGCACCTCGACGCCGGTGGTGACCCGGCCCTTGCGAAAGGTCACCGACGTCACGAGCCGGATCTCGAGGTTCACACCGGCCTTCACCAGCGTGTCGCCGGTATTGACGCGGATCGATCCCCCGCGGCCCGTGACGATCATGCGGGTCCAGTACTCACCGTCGGGAAGGTCGTCGGGCGGCCGCGCCAGCAGCCGCACCACCTGCTGCGACCGGGGCTCGAGCCGAACGCGCTGCGGAAAGGCCCGGATCCAGTCGGCCGCCGAATGGAACTCGGGGCCGGGATCCTCGACGAAACGGACGTACGGCGTGCCCGCCGAGTCCACGTCGGGAAAGCCGAACTTCAGCTCGACCGTCGCCTCTTCCGGGCTGTCGCTCGCGTTGCCGATGGTGATCTGGGCGGAACGCGAGTGGTCATCGATGAACACGGCGGTCGGCGACACGTAGATCGCCTCGATGACGGCCGGGAGAAGCACGACCGACGCCGCCGTGAGGACGGCGATCCGGAGCGCGCGCGGGAATGAGCGTGGCATCGGCTCAGCTCCCCAGATCGAAGACGGTCATGAAGATCGTGCCGAAGTAGTTGCCGCCGGCCTGGGGCCGGCCCGGCAGCGCCGTGCCGCCGATGCGCACGAAGAGATGCCCGTCCGGGCCGAGCGCACCGATCACCGGCAGGTGCGGATCGAAGAAGAGGCCACGCGGCCGGTCGCCGCGGCCGAAACTGACGAACCCGTCGCCGGGCCCGAAACTGAGGGGAACGACCGAGCCCGCGTCATTGGAGAGGAACGCGGGCATGACCAGCTCGATGCGGACGCTGGCACCGGCGGGACCCCGAATCTCGAACAGGCCGGCGTGCTGCGCATCGTTGACGCGCACCGTCGCCGGGACGCCGGGAAGCACCGTGCCGAAGGAGAGATCGTTGAGGGCAAGCACGAGCAACGGTGGCGGCGGCACCGCGCTGGCCGCCTGCGCCCCGAGGGGCGCAGTGCACGGCGGCAGCAGCGCGGACGCCGCGAGCATGGCGATCGCCAGCGAGGTTCGCATGTACCCAAAGCGGCCGTGCCGGCCCGGGCACCACCTGCAGGCTGCTGCCCGTAGGGCGATGCCAGACCGGCACGGTGGCCACGGAGAATGAACCGGGCGGCGACCGCTCCTAGTACGACACCGTCAGCGTGACCGTGCCCGTGTAAGTCCCGGTCGTCGTAGCGAGCGGCGGCGACACCGTACCCGAAATGCCGATCACCAGGTTGCCGACGCCGTTCGTCGACACGAAGAACGGAGCGTTGGGGTTGAACGTGGCGAAGGTCGTCGGAAACGAGGTCCAGTTCAGACCGTCGGCGGAGCCGAAGGTGATCGGGATCGTGGCGGTACCCGAGGTGAGCACCGTCGGGAGCGCGAAGCTGACCGTCACGGGCGTGGTCGGCTGGCCCGAGATGTTGAACCGGCCGGCGTTGGCGGCGAGGCTCGAAGGTGCCTTCGGTGTACCCGCCGTGACGGCGCCGAAGTCGAGGTCATTCACGCCGGCGGCCGTGAGCGGCGCGAAGCCGGTAACGTTGGCGGTGGCGTTGATCGACGCCGTGGCCGACGTCTGCGCCGACACCGGTCCTGCGAGACTGCTGATGCAGAGCAGTCCGGTCAGTGCCGTGACAGCGGCATAGCGATACGAGCGTGACACATCTTCCTCCTTGGCTGAACAGGGGGACAACGGTTTACCTGGGAGTCGAAACGGGGGTCTCTCGGGCAGAGTACCTCCCTGCAAGGGGCACGCCAAACTCCGTGTTTCCCGAAGCTCAGCTAAGTTGTTGATGACGCATGGGTTATCATTCGTGGGGACGCCAGTAGGCGGTTCGCGACAGGGTATGTGAGCGACAACCCTGTGGCGCCGGTGATACACGTCACCCGCTGCTGCGGCTAGTCATACCGCGCCGGGCGCGGTTTCGCCAGTGACCCGAGACGGACGTGGAGCGCTGGCTAGCGCTCCTGGGTCCAGTGGAACTTGTGAAGGAGGCGGTGCAGGACCGGCGCGAAGGCGACACCGGCAACCAGCAGGAAGACACATCCGGCGTACAGCGCGTAGAGACCGGCGAACAGCTTTCCGCCGTTGGTGTGGGGCGGATCGACGGGCCCCATTCCACCCAGCAGCATGGCGGCGTTCAGGAACGCGTCCCGCCACGCGAGATGCTCGTAGTGCTCGTACCCCGCCATGCCCGCAACCAGCGAGCCGGCGACGAGGCCGCCGGCCACCGCGTAGTGCTGCGCCAGGCGCCGCAGAAAGCGCGGCCTGCTCAGTGGCTCGTGTCGGTGCGATTCGTACACGCGGTGGTCCGGTCCTCAGTGCCGCCCGTTCACGGCGTGCATTCGGGGTGACCTTCCGGCTCCCCCGCGATGGGCGGGGGAGCGGTGCCCAGGAAGAAGGCGCAGGTCCTCGCCGTCCCCGGGTGGTGGGCGACGGCACTCCAGCCGGTCCGGGTCGCCGCCAGGACCGTGACGCTCACATTCTCGGTCTGCACGAAATTGGGAAGCAGGGCCGCGGCCACATACGTCCCGCTGTGCTTGTGGTACACGTCTTCGGCCGTGGCGAGATCGCGCAGGTTGAACTTCATGAGCGAGATTGAAGTCTCTTCCCTGCGCTGCGACTCCTGCGGGTCTTCGGCCGGCTTGGCGCAGGCCGACACCGCAATCGCCGCGGCCGCCGACCCGGCCACGAGTCCTCTACGCATCGCGCTCACCTTCCCTCCACC
The DNA here is from genome assembly GCA_041476105.1 of Gemmatimonadota bacterium. Classification (GTDB taxonomy): domain Bacteria; phylum Gemmatimonadota; class Gemmatimonadetes; order Gemmatimonadales; family JACORV01; genus DASXPG01. The sequence goes on along the minus strand of JBGOSS010000015.1, from coordinate 25,896 downwards.
TCTCTCTAGCGACGGTCCGGCACGCCGGCAGGCAGCGCGACCGGCTCCCATCGCTCCCCAGGATGCAGCGCACCCCACAGCGCCGCCGAAGCGGTGATCGACCCGCCATAGATCGCAATTCGGCTCAGCACGGTCCCGAAGTAGCGGGAACCTGTGCGCCCCTCGCTGTTCGCCACCTCCGAGCCGATGACCGCGCCGAGCACGACGCCGATGATCAGGGCCGCGCGCCCGGTGTGCCAGGCCCCCTGCCCGGCCGACTGCCGCCCGCGGCTGATATCGATCCGGTCCAGCCAGCGAATCGGCACCAGGAGCGGCGCCAGCTGCCGGTGCACGCGCACCTCGACGGTGTCGGGCATCAGGGCCACGACGATGCCCCGAAACTGCGTGGGAGCGTCCTCACCCTGGCCAGGTCGTCGTAGGCGAGCCAGAAACGGATGCGTGCACCCGGTCTCAAGTCGGCGTCCTGCGCCGCACCCGCGGTGAAGGCGCTCGACAGCAGCAGCAGACATAGCAGGAAGATCCGGCTCATTGCCGTGTCGGCCATCACGTCAGGTCGCGGGGGGCCGCTGAAAGGGCGCGATGTTCTCCCATTCGCTCGCGTCCGAGCGGGCGACAATCGCCACGACCGGCTCGGACGAGCTGACGTTGAACACCTCGTGGGGAACGCCGGGGGCGATGAAGATGAAGTCCCCAGCCTCATTCTCCAGCACATGTTCCAGGCTGGGGCCATACTCGTGACGTACGCGGCCCTCCAGGATGTACAACATGACCTCGAAGCCCACGTGGATGTGGGCGTAGGCCACGCCGCCAGGCGGGATGGTGGCCACGTTGAGGGAGAGGTGTTGCGCACCGACGTTCCGGCTCGACAATCCCGCCTTGTACCGGATCCCGTTCCAGGCCCGAGGGCCGCCACCGCCGCGGATGGTGAAGATACCATCGTGGCCTTCGGCCGGGCTTACGACGCCGCTTGCCTCCAGTGGGGACACCAGACCTCCGGGCAGGGATGTACGACACGCGAACGGGCCGCTTCCCCAAGATTATCGGCCCTTCCGCGGGCCGGCCAGCCTGTCGGCGCGCTCAGGGCTCCTGCGGCCCCCGATCCTGGCTCGCCGGCGTCCGAAGCAGGCGCCCATCGAGGAGTCGCAACATCGTCAGGTCGCCATCCTTCGACAGCCCCAGCGCCGGCGCCAAAAGGACGGGCGAGAAGATCTCCAGGAACTGTGGATCGTACTTGAGGTGGCGTCGCGCAACGACGCCGATCGCGCATTCGCCGAGGATAACCGGCGCCACCTGCCACTCGTGGGTGCCGATGCGGGCGATGCGCGGCGCCACGAGCTCGAAGGCACTCGGGGCGCGCAGGTTGAGCGAGCCCCGCACGAGCCGCCGTCCCAGGAAGCGCTGGAGGGTGTCGAGGTAGGCGAACGACGAGCCGTGGCCCGTGAAGTAGACGCCAAGCACCGGCGCACCCCCCGATGGCAGGGGCTCCCCCGGACCGAGCCCGAGCAGCGCCCGCTCGTCCGGGCCCGGCGTGCGCCGCGGCGTCACGCGCCCGTCAGCATCGAGATAGGGCCTCGGCCCCGGCGGTCAGAGTTCACGCGCCAGCAGCTGAATCTCCGGGCCGTCCCGCGAAAGCCGGACCATGCGCTCGAATCGCAGGCCGAGCTTCTCGAGAACCCTGATCGAGCCGGCATTGTCGGGCGCGGTCACGGCCACCATGCGGGTGAGCCCGATGTCCAGCCGGGCGTGCATCATCACGGCGGAAGCCGACTCGGTCGCATAGCCGTTCCCCCAGAAAGGCGGAGAGAAGGCGAAGCCGATGTCGACGTCCTGCAGCGCTTCCCGTTTCACCAGCCCGCAGATTCCGATCGGAACGCCGTCGCTCTTCAGCGTGGTCAGGTACATGCCGAAGCCGAATCGCTCGTAGCTGGCGATCGGCCCCATCACAATATAGGTCCGCGCATCGTCGATGGTCCGCACGCCCTTGTCGCCGATGAACCGGAGAAACGACGGCTCGTTCAGCAGTCCGAGCAGGTACTCGGCGTCAGCGACAGCGAGCCGCCGCAGAACCAGGCGGTCGGTCTCCAGAACCGGCGCCGGCGGCGGGCCCGCGGCAGCTGGCGGCGGGCCACCCGTGACCCTAGATTGAGGCACTTTGTCGCGCAAAGTTATCGTCCCGGAGGCCCTGTGCGCTTCATCTTCGTCGTCGGCGCAATCATCAGCGGACTGGTGAGCGCCTTCTTCGTCTTCTACACGGCGCGGCTGTACGTCGTGGCCCGTTTCTTCACCATCGCGCCCCGCAACGGGGGCGCCTACATCGGCGCCATCGCCTTTCCCCTGCTCGCCGTCGGGCTTGCCTTGGTCGCCCGCCGCTGCTGGCGCCGCAGCCGGCCGCCGGGCGCGGGCCCCGCGCCCTCCTGAGGCGCGCGGTCAGTCGACGACGAAGAGCGTCGCGCCGGTCGCGGTGCGGGATCGGTGTGGCGCGACGTCGCTGGCCACGTGGTAGCTCATGCCGGGACCGAGGCGGTGCCGGCTTCCATCGGCAAGCTCGGTCACCAGCTCGCCGCTCAGCACCAGCAGCACGTGCCCGCGGACGCACCAGTGGTCGGCCAGATAGTCGGGGGTATAGCGCACCAGGCGCACCCGGATGTTCCCGACCTCGATCGTGCGCCAGTATGCCGCGCCGCTGCTGCCGGGGTGGACGACTTCGGGAACGCTGTTCCAGTCGGTCGTGGCGAACGGCACGTCCCGGATGTCCATCTCCCTGCTCCTTGTCGGCTTCCGCGCGCTGTTAGACGACCGGGGGGCGCGGCACCGGGGCGTCTCGCGCCGGCGGCGTCCACTCCGGGGCGAGGATAGCGTAGAGGGCGAGGTCCTCGAAGCGATCCCATTTCTTCACCGATGCCCGATGGACGCCCTCGAGGCGCATGCCGAGCTTCTGCATCACGCGCCCGGAGGCGGGATTGCGCGTCAGGTGTCGGGCCTGAATGCGGTGCAGCCGCAGCACCTGGAAGCCGAGCGCCAGTATCGCCTGCCCCGCCTCGGTGCAGAAGCCCCGGCTCCAGTGCTGCAGCGCGATCCAGTAGCCCAGCTCTCCGCGCGCGTGTTGCGGGGCGATGGTCAGTCCGATGGCGCCGATCAGCGCACCGCCGTCGAGGCCGGTGATGGCGTACGTCACCAGCGTGCCGTCCCGCCAGCCCGCGGCGTGGGTTCCGATCCACTGCTCCGCCGCCCCTTCGGGGTAGGGGTGCGGGATGTGCAGCGTGGTGTCCGCGATATCCACCCGTTAGGCGGCCGGCGATCCGATGCCCGGGACGGCGTCGCGGGCCGGCTCGCGCTCCGGCGCCAGCCGCGGCTCGGCCCCCAGCCAGTACAGGCCGTTCGCCATGATGCAGTATCCGGTCGCCGCGAACCACACCATCGCGCCGCCGACGAAGCCGGTGAACAGCAGCCACCAGAGGCTGTGCACGAGCACCAGCACTGATGCCACGGAGATGTTGATCCCCACCGCGAGGTAGATGCGCCGCTCGAGGTACCAGCGATCAGTCTGCATGAAGTACAGTTTCCGCCGCGAGGTCGCGCGCGCCCCCAGCATGGGCGTGAAGCCCAGCCGCATGAGCACGTTGCCCACGAGGCAGAATCCCGTCAGGGCCACGGTGATCGATGAGAGCCCGGTTGCGATGACCAGCAGCACCCACCGCGGGTCGACCAGCGCCGCGAGCGTCGTGCTCGTCAGCAGCACAAAGCCGGCGATCAACCAGACCGTCCGCTCGATGTACCACCGGTGCGTGGGAACGATGTAGACGCCGGTTCGCATGGGAACTCCCTTCGGGGGAAGGTGCAGCGTCGTGCCACGTCGGGACGCGACGAGTGAGGATGCGTCCCCGCGCGACAATCGTCAAGAAAACGATCGGGATCACGACGCGCGGGGCCGCGTGCCGACCAGCACCGGCTGATAGTACGCGCCGTCGATGCGCCGCACCCGCTCGAAGCCGGCCGCGCGCATCAGTTCGGCCAGGCGGTCGATGGCAACCGCGTAGTACCGGGTCCGGAAGACGTGGGTGGTGCACTCGGGCCCGCCCGAGTCGTCCATGATGCAAAGCGCCAGGTCGTAGTATGGCGGGTCCCATTCCCACACCTGGAAGAGCACGTACCTCCGGCCGCCGGACTGCCGCACCCCATACGGCCTGACCTCCCGCGTGGGGCTCCCCGGCACCTCGTAGTCGCGGACCGACACCAGGCACCCGCCACCCGGCATCGTGCAGCGCAGGCACTCCGTCAGCGCGAGGCCGAGCTCCTCGTCGGTGAGCAGATGGGGCAAGGCATTGTCGCAGGCCAGCACCACGTCGAAGGTGCCGTGGACCCGGGAGAGTCTCCGCAGGTCGGCGACGGCGGTGCCGATCGCGAGGCCGCGCCGCTCCGCTTCGCGCCCGGCGCGCTCGACGGCCTTGGTGGAGAGATCCGACGCGGTGACGGTGAATCCGCGGGCCGCCAGCGCGAGCGCCTGCGTCCCGATGCCGGCCGCGGCAATCCAGGACCGTGCGCACGCCGGAGCCCCACTCCGCGCGGATGAGCGCCTCGAGCTGGCCGCCCTGCCGAGCCATGCTCGCGTCCCAGTCCTCGAAGATGAGGTGGTACCAGGGGGCCAGGCGGTCGTAGAACTCCGGCACCTCGAGCCTCCGCGTAGGCGCCCTCAATCCCCGGCGATGGCATGCAGCTTCAGCATCGTGGCCCAATTGCGGGACGTGACGCCATCGGCGAGCGCGCGGCCCACGGCCGCGGCGAGGCGGCCCGCCAGCATCCCGTCCGGGCACCAGAGATAGGCCACGCGGGCGCCCAGGGCCAGCGATTCGGGGGCCCAATCCTGCCGGGTCAGGGGCTTCAACAGCCGCCTGTCAGCCGGGTCGGCGAGAACCGCGACCAGCAGACGCGAGGGATCGGTCATGACGTGGAGGAGCGGGTTCCCGGCCACGACGGTCGCCACCTCGTCGGCGGTGAGCACGGTGACCCGGGCGGAGACTTTCAGCCGGCCCACGAGGGCCTCTTCGATGCGGCCCGCGGCCTTCCGCGAGGCCGAAGCCGGCGCGTCGAAGACGACGTTGCCGCTGTTGAGCAGGGTCCGCACGTCGCTGAAACCGAGGTTCTGCACCAGCCTGCGGAGGTCCGCCATCGCCACCCGCTTCGCGCGCCCGACGTTGATTCCGCGAAGTAACGCAACATGCCTGCGGACGCTCATGGCCGAGCCACCCCTCGCTCTTCCCACCGGTTTGGACGATACTCCCGCGCGACAGGTACGGCTCTTCTCCAGGAGCAGGGCCTGCCTTCCTCCCGCCTCGGTGGCATCGCCATGTGCCTGACGTTACGTCGATCACCCCGGAGGTGCCACGCGTGAAACTTCCCCTCTCGGCCGGCCTGCGGTGGGTTGCCTTGGCGCTCGCGGTTGGCCTCGGCATCGCGCTCGGCGCGACCCTGGTGCCGCGCGCGGCGATGCTCGGCTTCCGGGGGCACACCACCATCGACGAGTCGGTTGTGGTCGAGCGCCTGGACGCCGTCGCCAAGCTGGTCACCACCGAGGCGATGGTGCGCGACGTGGTGACGTTCGAGAACACGACCCTGGGCTCGACCAAGCGGTCGCTGGTCATCGTCACCGGGAAAGCCCTGGTCGGCCTGGACCTCCAGAAGCCGCCGCGGATCATCATCCGGCAGAGCGACCGGCACATCACTCTGGTGCTCCCGCACGCCCGCTTGCTGGGCGTGGACGTCGTGCAGCTGAAGACCTACGACGAGAGCCGCGGCCTGTGGAACCCCTTCCACCCGGCGGACCGCGACACGATTTTCCAGCTCGCCCGCCGGCAGCTCGCCGCAACCGCCCGGGACCTGGCGGTCATCGCGCATGCCGAAGACAGCGCGCGCCGCTTCCTGGTCGGCCTCTTCGCCGCCGAGGGATACAGCGTCGAGATCACCTTCGCGCCGGCACCCTAGCGCGCCCCGCCCCGCCGCGTATTCAGCCACCAGTAGAAGGGCAAGCCGAAGCACAGTCCGCCGACCAGCGACAGCACCACGAACCACGGCCACCGCACCCGGCCCGGGGGGGTGCGCGCGAAGTGCACCGTCAAGATCCCCAGCGTGAGCAGGGCGTCGACGATGAAGGCGAGCGCGAGCCGGTCGTCCAGCATCGCGCGCACGCCATGATAGTCGAAGGCGAGCCAGTAGAAGAACAGGCCGTCACCGACGATCAGTCCGACCAACGCGACCAGGAGCAACACCATGGTGGAGGTTCTCCGCGGCGAGAACCGCCGCTCAATGCGCAGCGGCGATCGTGTACTCGAAATCGTAGGAGTGCTTTCCGTCGGGGGCGATGATGATCATCATCGTGCCGGCGAGACCCACCAGCTGGTCGGTGCCCGAGTCGGGCACCACGGTGACCGAGAGCTGTGGCGTGCCGCGCGTCATGGAGCCGGAATGCTGGAGCATGAACGTGCCGTGGCGGCCCTGGAGCGTTCCGCTGACCCGCTCGATCGCGACGTAACCCGCCGAGCCCCGGACGCTACTCATGGCGGCCAGCATTTCGCCCTTGGCGCTCGCCTCGAGGTCGCCGTGGTATTGCTTGTCGATCGACATCCTGCCGAGGGATGCGGCCACCGCGCTGTCGGCGGTCGCCTGGGGAGTCAGCGTCACGTCGAAGTCGCCGCGTGCATGAGTCGTCACGACCGCCTCGGTTTGGTGGGGAGCGGAAACCGGTGACTGGGCCTGCGCCGGCGACGGGAAGCCGGCGTACAGGACCGGCCAGAGACACGCGACAACTCGGGCGGTGATGGGCAATCGGCGCTTCATCCGGGCTCCGCTGTGCACGTGGGGATCGCGACCGGTACCGTCGTCGTGAACTAAGGTACCGCGTCCGCCCCGATGCTCAAGCGCGTCGCCTGGACGTCAGGAGTCCATGCGCCCGAGGCTCCCGCGGATGAAGGAGTTGCGCTGTCCGGTGATGTCGATGGCCGCGCACATCACGGTGAAGAGAATGCGGACACCACTGAACCGGCCGGCGAAGCCGTCGAGCGCGCAGCCCCAGGACAAGCGGAATCCGCCGTGGGCCCGTTGGGCGTCCTTCCCCATCTTCTCCCACCCGCTCGAGACCAGCTCCACGCGCGTTCCGGTGCCCTCGGGAACGAAAGTCACCTCGACATGCTGGGCGTCGGACTCGGCCCGCGTCGCATGATAGGTGAAGGCGATGCGACGGGGCGGATCCAGCGTCACGACCGTTCCCCACCGGAACCGCGTCCCGTCGTGGTGCTCTTCGTAGATCAGCCCGCCCACTCGGCACTCCAGGACGACGCGCTTCACCCGCCTGCCACCGATGGAAAGCGCATACCGCGGCCACCACTCGGCGAACTCCGCCGTGAAGCGCCGGAAGGCGTGGTCCGGATCCCACGATACCAAGACGGAACGGCGGATCGGCGCCGCCGCCTGCTCCGGATTCCCGGCCATCAGCGCGGCCCTTTCATTCCGGCGCGACGCCGCGCCGGCGGATGCGGGTCGTCCGCCGCGTAGGCGGCGAGCACATCGTCCCAGAGCGACTCCACGTAGCGGCGCAGATCCGCGAGACCGTCGCGCGAGGCACGATAGTAGCGGCGCGTCCCCGCCCTGCGGTCGGCCACCAGCTTCGCCTCCCGCAGCACCCGCAGGTGCTGGGAGACCGTCGGTTGGCGGACCCGCGCGAACGCGGCGAGCTCACCGACAGTGTGCGGGCCGGACCGGAGCCGCTCGTACAGCGCCCGGCGCGTGGGGTCGGCAAGGGCTTCCAGTGTCTGTCCATAGGCCATGTCCTATATAGGCCATGGCGCATGGATATGTCAAGGTGGGTTATGGCGCGGCCTCCGCGACGGCGGCGTAGTCCTTGAAACCGAAGTAGATGGCGTGGCAGAGCTCGGCCGACTCCGTGAACACCGGAATCAGCGCCGAGTCAGGGGACGCTCATGGGCGGCGAGCGGCCGCGGCGCGCTGGAGCTCGGTGACGGCCGCCTCGAGGCGTGCCAGACGGGTGGCCACTTCCTCCCGGGAGATCCCGCCGGTCGCGAACTCCACGATGTGCACACCCTGGCCCGGACGGAGCGCGAACTGGAGCTGCGCCCCACGCCCGGCGATGACCTGCACGCCTCGCTTGACTTCCGTCACGGCGCCCTCGCTCTCGACCCGGATGTCGTACTGCCCGACCGCGATGTTCGAGAGACGCTCCCCATTGCGCAGCACGGTTTCGATCTGCGCGATCACGCTGTCGTGGCGGATCGCCGAGATCATCGCGGGGTGGCCGACGAGCGAGACCGCGGTACTGGCGAAATCGACCTGCACGTTGGCGGTTGCCTGCGCCTGGAGCATTCCCGGCCCCAGCAGCCAGAGGCTGACGACGGTCATGCGGAAACCGAGCGAGCTCATGGTGTCCTCCTGTTGACGTCCCGAGATACGAACCCTCTTCGGATCAGCACTGGTCGTGCTCCGGCACGCCGCGACCGCAACGGCAACGAGCCGGCCCGCCGCGACCCATGTGTCGCGCTAGGGAGCCGCTCTGCCATGTCGCGGGTCGTCATCGGGATGCACGTACGTGATGGCGAAAGGCCCTTGCCCGTGGACCTGCACCACCGTCCGTCCCTGGGCCATGGCGAAGTGATGCGCACGCGCCGGTGCGGTGATGAAGTCGCCGGACGCGAGCCGCTGCATGTGGGTCGTGTCGACCGCGTCACCCATCCCGACCTCGAAGGTGCCGGTGATGACGGTGATATGCTCGTCGGTGGGGTGATAGTGCGGCTTGATGACGTACCCGGGAGGCATCGAGAGGCGCACCGTGTAGACACCGGTCTTCGAGGGATCGCCCTGGAGCACCGCGAACCGCGCACCGGTGGGGAAGAACGGCGGCGACGGTCCCCACTGGATGCCGGCAGCGGGGGTTTGACCCCAGGCGGGGGTGGTCGCGAGGAGCGCAAGCAGGGCGACGTGAGCCGTACGCATCGGTAGCCTCCGCAAAATGAGTGGCGCGGCCGAGTGATGGGCCGGGGCACGGAGAGCATAGAGGTCGCGGCACCAGCGGGCAAGTGGACCTGCCGGCGATCCGGGCCGTTCTACGTTGCGTGGATGTGCACTGCGCAGGATGGTTTTCACGTTGCTGAACCCGGGAAGGAAATCGGCCAGGGACTATTGTCGCGTAAACGCCAGGCTGTCGACGATGCCTCCTCCGAAGTTCGCGGTGCCTTCCAGGTGCACGCCGTCCAGAGCGCGGGCGGTGTAGGTCGCCGTGGCCCCGTTGTCGTAGGCCAGCGTAACCCGCAGAATCGGCGGCACATACGTGCCGGTGATCGTGAGCGTACCGGTCGGAGGATTGACGAAGCGCCAGTACGTGCCCGTGCCCCCCACCGCGGTCCCATGCTGCGTGAGATCGATGCTGGTTATCGACTCCACCTGTGCCGCCACCCACGTGCCCGTGACATCCTGCGTCGGAGCGACCGAGTCGGCGCAACCGAGGAGCAGGGCACAGGGGATCGCCAGGCGCGCGAACGGGCGGCCCAGGCGCGGCTCAACGGTCATCGTGAACTCCGGCTTGGGCGGACAACAACCCTCACGCGCTCCGGCCGGGGCTCGAGGTGCACCCACGAGGACGATCCCGCGGCTTGAAGCGTCCAGTGCCCCTCGACCGCGCCGGCGGTGTCTCCGTGCGCGTCTACCGGACGGCACGTCCAGCTCCCGGAAACGGTGCGGCTGGACGCATCGTATCGTCCCTCGAACGAGCGCAGCTCGTCCCAGAAACGACTCTCGCCGGTCGGCTGCACGGGGACACCGTCCTGGTACGACGCAATCGACGCCCGACCGTCAGAGCTGACAACCACGCGGACATCGGCGTAGTACGCGTCGCCAAAAAAGGAGATGCCGGACTCGTCGGGAGCGAGCGCCTTCCGCTGGATTTCACCACCCATCGTCCCGCGATAGTCGGCACTCGTGGGATGGAGTGTCGCGATGAAATCGATCCGGCATGTCACCGTCAGGCCGGCATTCACACCCTCGGCGACTGCCAGCAGAACCGCATCCGTCGGTAGCTCCGCGGGGCGAGCAGGGGCCGCCGGGTCGGCGCAGGCGCCCGAGGCGAGAGCCGCCGTGACCACGCCAAGCCTCAGGACGCGTACGACACCTGACTGACCCGCGTGCCGCCGATCCCTCGCTGCCCGCCCGGCCCGGGCCGATGCCCTCATGGCTGGCTGCGCTCGATGCGCAGTCGCGCCGCATATTCGTCCGCGGGGATCGGGTTCGTGTCGTGCGGATCGGGCCCCAGGTTCAGCAGCGTGATCACGTAGCCGGCGAACTGCACGTGCTGGGGATCGAGGGTCGTGTGGAGCGTATCGGGGTACGAGGGCCCCATGCCGAGCCGGTGTTGGAGCGCCACTGCCCCATCGCCCGCCCAGGCACAGACCACGCTCGTCGGGCAGCGGGAATCGGCGGGTACGCCAGAGAAGGCGAGGCGCAGGATGGAGTCCACGCGTACTTCATCGCCGATCGCCAGCCAGACCTCCACCGGGCTCGACGCCTGGATGACGTGACTCACGGGCGGGCCCTCCTCGGCCGGTCCCTTGCAACCGGCCGCGATCAGGGCCGCGGCCGCCATCCAGAGAGATCTCGTCATTGCCACGCCTCCTGTCGCTTGGCTCCTGCCACGGTGTAACGAACGCGCGTGCCGCTGTCTGACAGCGTGCTGCCATGGTCAGGAAGCCGCCAGTCGCGTTGCCAGCATCCGGATCGCCGGAAGCAGGTCGATGCAGGCGTGCAGGAAGACCGTTGCAATGAGATTGTGCCGACTGCGCCAGAACAGGATGCCGAGCGGCAGCCCCCCGACGAGGCCATTCACAGCCGCGGCCCGGACGGCAGCCGAGACATTGCCTGCCGAGGGCCAGGTCAGATACGCATAAGGGATGTGATAGAGGACGAAGGCGCCGGTGACCAGTAACGCGGCCGCACCCTCACTTCTCAGCAAAGCCGCGAGGCGGGTCTGAAGGATGCCGCGGAAGAAGAACTCCTCGGTTGTCGCGGCGGTGCCGACCAGCAGCGCGAAGGCCAGCGGGGCAAGCAGCAGGCCAAGGGGCGCCTCAAGCGCCGCGAACACGGCCCCGCGCTGAGTCTGGTTGAGTAGCTGCACAGCCTGAAACGCGAGAGCCAGGCCGAGCGCAAGCGGCCAACCAGCACGCCCCGCCTCGCGCGACAGGCCTACCGACCTCAGGAGCGCTGCCACCGAGGCGTAGCGGCCGACCCGGGCTATCGCGGCCGCGGGCAGCATGACGAGCGTGAGCCAATGCAGGAGCTCGCGCTCGGGATTCGCGAAAAGATAGGCGACGTAGACGGCGCCGTAGCAGAGAATGAAGCGGACTTCACGCGTGAGCTGTTGCTGCGGCTCGCCCGCTCTCGCCGCGGGGATCATGGCCACCGTACGTCACCATGCCGCTGACGGTGTCAGACAGGCGTGCTGGACACAACCGAGACGCTCGGGTCAGGTAAACCCGGCGGCAGGTTGCGGCATCGCACTCCCCTGCACGGCCTTCGAGCCGGTGGAGGCGCTCAGGGCCGAGTAGGCGGAGCGCTCTTCGTCAGGCAGCCCCACCCTCGGCGAGTGAAAGCAGATTGCCGTCGGGGTCCTTGAACCACGCGATCCTGGTGCCGCTGGGCGCCGTCCAGGCGCCCGCCGCGTCCTGCTCGAGAAAAGTGTACCGCTCGAAGGTGACTCCGGCCTTGGACAGCCCCGTCATGGCCCTCCGGATACTCGGAACCTCCCAGCCCAGAACCGTGAACGGCAGAGGCGTGTGCTTCTCCACTTTCTGGATCCGCAGCTGCACGCCGTTGGAGTCGAAGGCGAGCGCGAACTGATCGTCCGTGAGCAGACGAAGGCCAAGCGTCTTCTGATAGAACGCCTTTGCCCGGGCTGGCTGGGTGGTCGCGGCAAACGCCGTGAGCTTCGCCTTACCCAGCATCGTTGGCGGCCAGGTGCTCGACATAGTTGATAGGTGCGTGGTCGCCCAGGGGCTCCGGCGGCTTTCCCAGGCGCCGGAGCCGGGAGAGGAGACCGTGCGTGGACAGGGCCTCAGCGGCAGCGGCAAGGTGGTGGAGCTCACCCACGTGCGCGTATCCCAGCCGCTCGGGCGGGAGCGTCGCGACCACGTCCGCGCGGTTGACGACTCGAAACACGGGGACGCCGGCCAGGGAGGCCGCGAACGCCGCGTTGCCGACGCGCGGGGATCCGAAGGTGTACAGCGCGCGCGGCGCACGGCGCGAGGCCGCCAGCGTGGCGAGCGCGGCGCCGAGGCTGTGGCCGGCGTAGAAGACCGGGCATACCAGGCGATCCAGCTCCGCGACGACGTTTCCCCATACGGAGTTCAGCGCCTCGGTGAATCCTTCATGCACCCGCGCGGCAAGATTCGGGAGCGGCACCGTATCAATTTCCAGATCGTGTTCGATGTCCTTCATCCTCCCCTCGGTGCCCCGGAATACCAGGGCCGCAAAGGGCGCGGGCCCGTCCAACCTGACGAGATAGCCCTGCGTGTCGGTCGCCGGCGCGAGGAAGAACGCCACCTGACGCAAGCCGGCTTCGGCGAGAAAGCTGCTGCGCAATGGCAGCAAGGGCGTCGCGTCTTCCTCGACATCGTGCCGGTAGACGAGACGACTAAGCTCGGCGAGCCACCAGGCGTTTGCCGCGTCGTAACCGGGCGTGCCGGGATTGAAGGTCGGGAGCGGCCGGCGCTCGAAGAACCGCGAAGCGCGGCCCGGCTGAAGAAGTTCCTGCCACGTCGTCACGCGGACCGTGGGGCTCCGCCCAGGCCGGCCGCCTTCCCGACCAGGAAGCCCACCAGCGCGCCGACGAGCCCGATGGCGATTGCGACCGCCGACCCGAAGTTGCCGGACAGAACGACGTTGAAGACCAGGACCGGCGCGCCGGCGGCCAGACCGACCAGCCAGGCGGCCCGCGGCCGGACCGCCGAGAGGATCGCGGCCGCCAGGAAGACCGAGCCTGCCGTGATGCCCGTGTCGTCCCAGGTCGGGCGCGAGTCGACGTAGCCGATCGCGATGCCGATGGCCAACGCCACCGCGACGGCGAGCCAGGTGAGCCGAGTGCGCATGAGGATACCCTTAGGGCCGGCGCGCGTGACGCGCCAGCTAGAGGAAGAGGCGCACGAGCCAGCCCACCGCCGCGAGCGGAATGGGCAGCAAGGTGAGACCCATCGAGAACACGAATCCGTAGCGGAAGAGCACCGGGCCAATGGCCGGCGCGCGCTCACCCAGGAGGCGGCGCAAGGCCAGGTCGGTGGCCGGCCCGAGCGTGTAACAGACGTTGGCCATGACTCCGTAGACCAGCACGCCGCCGGTAAGCAGCCGCAGCGGCGGCGGGCCCGCGAGGAGGCTGGCGACGCCGACGGACAGGAGACCGGCGCCGCCGACCGAGAGGTTGAACAGGACCCGGCGCGACTCCCACCAGCGGATCACGGACCACGAGCTGCCGGGATGGTACAGCGGCGTGAAGAAGTACTTCTCAACGGCGGTCATGGCTCCCCTCGCGTCCGGCGGACACCGTACTTTGTATCACAAAGTGCCGGCGCGCAAGAGGGGAGTTCGCCCTGCCGCGTCAGTGAGCACGACCATACGGGCAGCGATCCTGGAGGGGGCACCGCGTGCAGAGCGGCGCCTTCCGCCGGCAGAGCTCCTGGCCGTGGCGTCGGAGCAGGTAGTACGCGGCGACCAGCGCAGCCGAGGTGCGCGGCAGGACGGGCGCCAGCGACGCCTGGGCGTGCCGGTAGGTCGCCCGGTAGTCGCGCTGCTCGGAGGTGAGGCCCAGCCGGCAGAGGACACGCAGGCCGTTGGAGTCGAGGGGCAGGAGGTGCGCGCGCCCGCCGAAGACCAGGATCTTGTCCGCTCCGGGCTCGCCGATCATGGCGAACTGCGCCAGGGCCCGGCGCGCCTGCGCCAGGGGCAGTCCACGGAGTGCGACGGCCAGGTGCCCATCCCAGCGCCCCATGACACGCTCGGCGGAGCTGCGCAGGCGACCCGCGCGCACCCCGGCGGCGATCGGTCCACCCAGGCGCGCGATGCGCACCAGCGTCGCGGCGCTCGCCGCCTCGATGTCACTCGGTGTCAGCCCGACCTCCTCCCGCAGGGCCTTGAACGCCTGGTGGCGCTGCGCATCGGGGACCAGGTAGGCGACCTGCTCCCACAGGATGAGCCGGAAGGGATCGCGGCTGACCGGTCTTGGCGGCGCGCCGTAGTACCGGCGCAGCGTCGTCACGACCGAGCGGAGCGGCAGCGGGAGAGGCGGCACCCTACGGATGCTCGGGGACCCGATCGCGAGTTGTCGTCGGCCGCGGGCCCAGCGGATTGAAGCACCCGAACCGTTCAGTCCCGATCACGCCGGGACCGGGGGCATGCGACCCCGGCATCCGCTCCAACTGCGACAGGTCGGGGACCATCACCGGCATGGTGCACAGCGGTAACGCCGTGGCCATTGGTGTCGCGGGATGCAGGGACAGCGGACTCTGCCTCGGGCTCGGGAACGGCGAGGGTGATGGCCAGAGCGAGCTCCCGCCGCCGAGGCGCAGCGGAGCAATCCCCTGCCCGACGGCAAGACCAGGTGCGCCAACCAGGGTGCCGAGAATCAGGATCGCGCAACGAGCGGACGAGGATTGCATGGCAGCCTCCCGGAGTGACCGGGCTACGCTAACGACCCGTGGCGAAGAGCGCTACGGTGCTCACCCTGATGCTCGCCGGCCTACGCGCGCGGCAGCCAGCGGCGCACCCGCGATCGATAGGCCTCGTAGTCGGTGCCGAAGAGGCGGCGCAGCGTAGGCTCCTCGTACCACACCACGAACGCGTGGGTGATGACAGCCAGCGCCAGCACGTAGCCGAGGAGCGCCGGCGAGCGATAGAAGATCGCCGCCCCGCAGAGCGCCAGGCCCGCCCCGAGGTACATGGGATTGCGAACCAGGCGGTACGGCCCCCGCATCACCAGCTGGCGCGGCGGGTCGAAGGGTGCGGGCGTTCCCTTGCCGACGACGACGAAGGTGAGGATGCACCACAGGGCCACGGCGGCGCCACCCAAGGCGACGACCATGCCCGCCAACTCGACAGGCCCGAGTGCCGAGGGTCGAGCGACGCCCGACCACGAGAGTACGCGGCCCGGCAGAAAGACGAGCAGTAGTCCGATGAAAAGTGTCGAGTAGGTCGCCGCGCGGGCCAGGATGAACGTGGAGAGTCTCCGCTACGGGTTCGGCAGGCCGGGCAGACCGGGAGGCTCGCGCCGGCGCAGCCAGCCGAGGATCGCCGAGGCCGCATACCCTACGCCACGCGCGTTGAGGTGGTCGTCCATCGCGAAATGAATGTCGTGGCGCTCGAGCGACGGGTCCGCGAGGTCGATGAAGGGCGCCCCGATGCTGTCCATGAAGACGCGCAGCGCCGGGGATCCGCGCCATGCGCCGCGCTTGTTCGGCCACCGCACAAAGAGCACCGGGACGCCGGCCGCGCGTGCGTCGCGCGCCATCGCCGCCATCAGCATCGCATTCAGGCGGAACCAGTTCGTGTGCCCGGTCCGGTAGGCCCAGGTGCGCATCGCCGTCGTGGTGAGACGCCAGATCGCCGAGTGGCGTTCGATCCACTTCACCGGGCCGATGGGCGTGTCGGCCTGCGTCGCCGGGCGCAGCGTGTCGTGGTCCAGGACGAAGGTCGGCTTGTTGAAGCCCTGGTCGCGCCGGAACGCATTCTGGCTGCGGTTCCAGTCGTCGTCGATGAACCCCACCACCAAGAGCGAGGGGCACAGGGCCAGGGCCTCGTGGCGCAGCATCATCCACATCTGGTCCATGCCGTACCCGGCCATGCCCATGTTGTAGACGTCGGCCCGGTGGGCGAGACTGTCGGCGAGCCTCGCGGCGATGGTCTGCGCATAGTTCGCGCCGGTGCCGAAGATGTACGAGTCGCCGATCAGGATGACGCGCGGCTTGCCGCAGGTGGCCGAAAAGTCCACCGGGCTGCGCCATCCTTGCGCGTTGCTGACGTAGGTGGACGCCATCACGGTGCTGCTCCCACCCCAATGCAGCGTGTCGTTGGGGCGCATCCGCCAGCCGAGAAGAGCGTCGGGGGCATAGTTGGGGCTGACCCGGTTGGTCATCTGGCCCACGTAGAAGCGCGGGTAAGGGCGATACTCCGGGCGCACGCGCAGCACGATGTCCGTCGCGACGATGGCGAGCGCGAGGGATGCGATCACCAGCCCGAGGCGGCGCACCGCCGCCAGGACCCGGACTCGAACAGCGTCGCGTTCTGGAATTGGCGGCTGGTCGGTCACCGGGACAGAATGTGGCTGGCGGCGACCGCAATCGCAAACCCATCGCCGGAGAGCGAGCGATCTCTTGTCGCGCTCGCACCCCGGCCGTACCATTGATGCAGCGCCGCGAGGGCGGCCAACGGGGCCGCATCACCTTCTCTTCCTCGCCCCAACTGCGGACGACGGGCGGCACGAAAGGGCTTGCCCTTTCCAGGGAAGGAAGGTGCCTCATGTCCACTCCGCTTTCACTCCCTGACGCCCCCAACCTCGACTGGCTCCGCAAGCAGGCCAAGCGCCGGCTCGAGGAGCTGCGGAAGGAGCAGCCGGCCGCCAAGCTGGCCGACGCGCAGCTCGACCTGGCCAGGCAGTACGGGTTTTCGGGCTGGCGGGCGCTCAAGGCGCACGTCGATTCACTGACGCTGGACGGCAAGCTGTTCGGCGCCGCGAAGAGCGGCGACGCCGGCGCCCTGGGAGCGCTGCTCGATCAACACCCGGAAAGGCTGCACGGCCGGAACGCGCCCTACGAGTGGTCGTTGCTGCACGCGGCGGCCGAAGGCGGGCACCTGGCAACGGTGGACCTCCTGCTCGGGCGCGGCCTGGACGTGAACACCCGCGAGAAGGGAGACAACACCTACGCGATGCACTGGGCCGCGGCGGCCGGTCAC
This sequence comes from Gemmatimonadota bacterium, assembly GCA_041476105.1. Classification (GTDB taxonomy): domain Bacteria; phylum Gemmatimonadota; class Gemmatimonadetes; order Gemmatimonadales; family JACORV01; genus DASXPG01. Next base: position 8,910 of record JBGOSS010000015.1, on the reverse strand, counting down.
CTGGACGTCGTGCGCCGCCTGGCCGACGCGGGCGGTGACGTCATCGGTCATGGCGACGATCACGAGCTGGAGGTCATCGGTTGGGCGACGTGCTGGGACGGGTGCGACGACGCCACCCACAGGGCCGTCGCCGCATTCCTGGTCAGCCGCGGGGCGCGGCACCACATCTTCTCGGCGATCGCGATCGGGCTCGCGGAGGAGGTTCGCCGGATCGTGGCGGCCGACCCGGCAATGCTGAACACCCGGCAGAGCCGCAACGAGAATCACCGCCTGCCGCTGCATTTCGCGGTGCTGAAGAATCTTCCGGAGATGGTCTCGCTGCTGATGGAACTGGGTGCCGATCCGTTGGCGGTCGATGGGTCCGGCTTCCCCGCCATGGCCTATGCGACCGCCTCCAACACCGACCGGCGGGTGATGGAGGTGATCCGCGCCATGACGTCGGCGGAGCTGGTCAGCGCCGAACGGGGGCACCGCCCGCCGCGCGGCGGCACGCTGGATCTCATCGCCGCCCTGGCGTTGGGGGACTGGGAGATGGCCGAGCGGCTGGTGCGCGAGACTCCGGGCCTGATCGGGCCCGGCGCCGCGCATGGCGGCATGTTGCACCTGATGGCCAAGCGGAGCGACGTGGTGGCGGTCACGTGGCTCCTCGACCACGGCGTGGACCCCAATGCCCGCTGGAGCCATTGGGACGCCGAGGTGACTCCGTTACACCTGGCGGCTGCCCAGGGTCACGCCGCCATCGTGCGCCTGCTGCTCGCGGCCGGCGCCGACCCGGGCATCCGCGACAGCAAACACGACGGCGACGCGATCGGCTGGGCCGACTTTTTCCGGCAGCCCGAGATCGTGCGCATCCTCACTCGATCAAATCACTGAACACCGGGACGGAGCCGTTCGGGTCGCGAACCTCGCACTCCCGGTCGCCGTAGCTACGGTGTCGGCCGCCGAGCCAGCCAAAGCACGCGGCACGCCCAGAGGCACAGCGCCGCCGCGACAACCGTGACGAGCACATACCAGGGGTCGGTCGCGAGGTGCGGCCCTTCCTCGATGGCGCGCCAGATGTGAACCAGCGTGAGCAGACCGAAGACCGCGCCGGTGGTCATGACATAGGCCTTCATGAACGCGCCTCCCACTGTGAGAGAGAGAGTCGTGCTTCTTCGTGGCTGGCCAGCAGCAGGATCGGCGCCTAACGCAGGGGGTCAAGCTGCAAGAGCCGGCGTCCTGAGTGTTCGCGAGATACGGACAGTGGTTGGAAATGGCAGAGGCGGCCACCTAGCGGATAGGCGTTGCGCTGCGGTGCTCGCCACCGACAGCCGGAACAGTGCGCCAGACGACGGCGGGCACCTTCAGCCGCAGCAGCGCCCGGTGCCGACTGAGCAGCGAAGGAATATCCTGTCCGGCGATCACCAGCAAGACCTGTCACGCCAGCGCGTAGGCTTCCGCCACCTGGGCATGGCCCCTCCGAGGTCTCAGAGCGCTGGCTGGCGGATCGGCGTCACGCCGCGGTCGCGGCCGCACGCGAACCGGTTCGCGTCGATCGGTCATGCACGGCTACCAGCGCGACGCCGGCCAGGTACACCAGGAGATCCGGTCGAAAGTCGCGCCCCACCAGGTGGACCATGAAGGCCAGCCCGATCGTCAGAATGAGAAGCACCGCGCCGGGTTGCCGGGTGCGCGGGAGAAGCAGCAAGAGCGCTCCCACAGCCTCGACACTGGCCAGCAAGAGAACAGGGAGGCGGCCGGCGTGGTTGACCGCCGCGTTGACCCCTGCGGCAATCGCCGTGGCGGCGCTTCCGTACAGAAGAGAGGCGCCGAGCACGACTCGAAACGCGGCCAGTGCCTGCGACAGACTTCGATTCACACGCGCACGCCCCGACGTGAGTGCGGCTCTGCCTTGACAGGAAATGGTGTGCACTTCCGCGGCCCGTGAGGCGTCACTCACCAGCCGGCCTGGACCGTACGCTCAACTCAGGCGAGGTGTGCGCCCTGCTCCTTCAGCAGCGCGCGCAACACCGACCGGTGGCAACGGGTCTCGTCCGTACAGTAGCACCCAACCGAGAAGTTTGCCTGCCGCGACAATGCCGCCAGCAGCCTCAGAATTCTCGTCTTCTCGGGCGCTGCCAACTCGGCACGATACCGCTTTGCGAACGCGTCCCATTGGCGCTGGGTCCTGGCGGCCAACGCGAGCTTCACCGTTGGTGCGCTCGGCGCCAGCTCGGGGAACCACACGTCGTACCAGTTCTGCGCGGCATATTGACTCTTCGGGACGCCGCGGGGTGGACGCCGCACGGTTCCGATACGCAGCCCCTCATCGGGGCTCCGCGGTACACCGAGGCGAACAATGCGGACAGTCATGCTGCGCGCTCGCATTCGCGGTAGTGCGTCGTGCGCCGAACGAACGCTCTTGAACTACGAGTCCCGCAACACACTGGGTCACTTGCGCGGCAGCGAGCCGACAAAGGCAAGCGCAGGCTTCAGCCGCGAACGCAGCGACGCCGCCGTGGCCATGCCCTTGGGCCCGACGTACAGATAGCCCTTCATCGGTCGGTGTGTGAAATCCATGACCCGGGCATGCGGACGCCGCAACTCAGCCTCATGCGCTTGAGGGCCGACCCTTACAACGAGATCCGAGCCGAGGACGCCGCATACCATGTTGCCGTGCAACATGAAGGCCAGGCCACCGAACATCCTCTTTTCGGCTACGCCCCGGCGGTCGCCAAGCTCCCGGCGGACGCGATCGGCGAGCTTCTCATCGTATGCCATGGTCCTCGCGCAGCAAACCCCGGCGTAACCGGATCGCAGTGTCAGGACTCATGGTACCTCCGTTCGATACGGTCCAACCGCACCGGACAAGAGCGCGCTGCCTTGGCGGCCTCACGGACCGGCGTCAAGCCGCGCTCGCGGCCGCCCCGCAGCGGGAAGATAGCACACGCGGCGGGCCGCGCCGGCGGCTTTAACGCTTGGCTAGACGTCAGCAGCCGACTTACCTCGTAGTGGGGAAGAGGGCTACCAGGACCGCTTTGGGCAGGGTGTTGATCGGCACCACCCACCGCTCTGTAGAACTGACGTGCACGCTCAGGTGGATGGAGTCGGGCAAGACGGCAATAGCGTTGGCGAACGCAAGCTGGTGGCCCTCCCGCCAAGGGAGGGTGGATGCCTGGATCTCCCACGGGACCGAGCCGGCGCGCACGCGCCCTGTTGAAAACTCGCAATCGAGAAGCGCGATGATCTGCGTACGAGACGCGCGTGTGGCCACGATCAGCGAGTCAAGGGATTTCGCGACGGGAAGGTCAGCCGACCGATTCCGAACGTAGAGGAAATAGTCACTCGCGACCAAGAGAATCTGATCCAGCCGGCCCGCCCGCTCAACGCGAACCACGAGGAACGCCTCATCGCCCGAGGCCACTGACCGCCACGATTCCACATAGGAGCTGTCGAGAGCGTGTTCGTACATCTGGGTGGGGCCGATGCGCTGCACGCGGCCGATGTCAGGCGTACCGTCAGGCGGTTGAAAGTCGATCTCGTGCTGCCAGGTAATCGTGTCACCCACGGCGGTAACGCGACCAGTGAAGCCTCGCTGCTTGGCGAGCAGCAGGAGTTCGTCATCGGTCAGATCAGCGAACGAGGTGGCATGGGCGAAGGCCGGGCGCTGGATGGGCAAACGCACATCCGCAAACAGGCTGGGGGTCTGAAGATAGTGGACGGCGAACCGGCTGGAGCGCACGCCGTTGACCTCAATCCATTCACGGGTCCACACCCCCTGCATCCACGATGGGGGAGAAGTCGGTGTCCGCCATGCGGGTTCATGCCCGGCGGTTGTGCGCGGGGGTCCGGCGCAGGCCGGCCCGACCAGGAGGGCCATTCCCGCCAGGGCAAGATGCCATGGACAGCGCCGACGGCATTCGCTGCCCGGACACGATGGTGAGGCTGCATGCACCTGAACGCCTTCGCGATGGCGGTGACCCGAATGCCTCCACGGTAACGCCCTGAAACGCAAACGCCAATGGCGGCTGCGCGGATGTGACCCGGGGCGCCTCGTCAGGTTTAGACCGTAGTCAGGCGCTGGGTGCGCTCGCAAAGCGGGCTCGGCTGAGCGCCACGACGACAGCCACATACGCCGCCATGATTGCGACAAGCAGCGTAAGCACCTCGGCGAGCACGATCACCCCGCTGCGGGGAATCGCGACCAACCCGAGAATCGAGATGTTGAGACCCAGGAATAGCACGAGGACGGTCGTCGTCACAAGGAGCCCGCCCGACCTCCGCCACCCCGGGCGGTAGATCCTGCTCAGCAGCGCCGCCGTTGCCAGCGTGAAAAGGCCTGTCACGGGGAGCGCACGGCCTATCAGGGCGCGCGGAGGCTCATTCGTCTGGAGGAGTGCGCTGATGGTCGTCACGGGTTCGAACGCGACCAACGAGGTGAGACCGAGTGCCACAAACATGACCAGGTAAAGAACATTGTACTGCAGCCAACTCCGTACCGTTGGCGCGGAGACGACAAGGACGTAACTCCACGCGAGGCACACTCCGCACAGCGCCCCGGCCACGAGGTTGATCGGGAGCGCGAACCAGATGGGGCTGATGAGCAGCTGGTGCAGGACCGTGAAAGCGAAGGCGGATGCTGCGCCCGCGACGGCTCCGGAGCCGACGAATCCGGCAAGGCCCGCGGACTGGCGAACGCCTACCGTCATTCGAGTACTCCAGCAGATGCCCGCCTGGCAGAGTTAGGCAGCACCGATCTGCTGGTGCCTCCGCGCACTCGGCTCGCCGAGTCCAGATGCGCGTGAACGCGCAAGCGGACTGCGGACTGACCGCTGTCCCGAGCTGTTATCGTGATGTTGATCGAGGCAGCCTCCCGGCCGGCCGCGCCGGTCGGCTTCAGCGCTTGGTTAGCCAGCCGAGGAGCCGTCCGGCGTCAACTGGTAGAAGACATCGGTACGAATTCGGGAGGCATCGGCGTCCCAGTCATTCTGCCAGTGGCCGTAGACCTCCCAGTTCGGGCCCGCGAGCCGCCGATGGTGGGCGGAACACCAATTGCGAATCGCCTGATGCGCCGCTCCGAGTTGGTCATACGGCCCGAGGTGTACCACCGACGCGGCAGGGCCCGCTGGAGTGGCCGACCGAACAACCCCGCCTCCTTCCGGAAACACTCCATCCAGTTCGACGCCGACTTCGAGACGAATGGTCCCGTCCCAATAGACCGCCACGTTCCGGCCGGCCCGGAGCTGGTGGGCGCGAACAAATGACCAAACCACACCGCACCCCTCTGGAACGGCCGTGGCAAGCTCGGAGACGCGTGCTTGGCGACGTACGACCGCAAGCGGGGTGCTGCTGATGTGCGCGACTTGGACTTCACCGAGCGCCATGCTGTTCTCCGCTGGCTAACGGATAAGCGTCAAGCGGCGGCCGGGCCACAGGCAGCGGCGCGAGGCCCCACACGTCGGCCCGGCCGACAGCTTCAACGTATGGTTAGGCAGCCGACCGTTACCCGAGGCCATTGTAGAAGCTGGCGTGTCCGCGCGCACGAAGCAACTGGTGGATCAGGAGCTCCGCTACGACGAAGCCCACGCCGCCGGCCCACCAGGGCCATGGGCCAGGACGGCGACCCGTAAGGAGCGCGAGGGTAGCCAGTGCTCCCGCGTAGAGCACCGACCCTCCCGCGAACCAGTACGCCAGACGAGCGACGGATTGCCTGGGTTGGCCGCCGATGCGGCGGCCAAGTTGGTTTCGGAAGAGCACCTCAAGGAAGTGGCCACCGAGGGTGAACCATAGCGCGAGCACCGTTACCAGCGGCACCACGGCCAGCTGTCGCTGATACAGGCCAACCCCCATGCCGATTGCCACGGCGAGCGAGCCGGTGCGTAGCGCTGTGATGCGCCATGACTCCGCGAAGGGTGCCCACTGGCCTCGCATTGTTGGGCGCGGCTGCCTAACGGACAGGTGTCAAGCTGCGGCGCCCCCACCACAGCCCGGGGCCGCGGCGACGCACCACCTGGGCGCCGTCAGCTTCAACCCGTAGTCAAGCATCGGCGCCAGTGCATCACTCGCGCGTCCGCGTCGTCCACTGCCACAAGCCATTCGTCACGGGGGGCGGCAACCGATGCCCGAGTTGCCGCGCCACCATGACGAGCTGGCCGCGGTGATGAGCTTCATGGGCCACGAAGTAACTCAAGACATGGCCGACGTCCAGGGGAAGGTTGCGCCAGACGTAGCCTTGGGACGGCGGCACACGGCCGCCGGCGGCAATGCCCAGACGAAGTAGGGCCTCCAGCCCCCTGGCGCTTCGCTTGAGCGCCGCCAGCAACTGGGCGCGCGTCACGCGCCGCCGGTCCACGAGCGGAGGAGCCGGGATTCCGTGCTCCCGCCCCAGCGTGCGAAGCCAGCGCGCGCGGGAGTTGTGCAGGTGGGCGGCGACCATGCGCACGGTGCGTCTGGGCGCACCCGGTAGGGGCGCGTTCCAAAGCGCCGCCGGCAGGCGCTCAATGAGGTACGCCGTGACGCGACTCGACGTGCGCCAGGCTTGGAGGATGCTCGGAGCGAGACCGGGAGTCTCAGACATTGGGATTGGTTCCGAGATAGGAGTGAGCCGATGCCGAACCGATAAGCGTCAAGCTGCGGTCGCGGCCGCCCCGCGGCAGCCAGAGTGCAAAGATGGCGGCCCGCGCCGTCAGCTTCAACGCGTCGTTAGACCGTTCATCTCACACCGGGGCTAGCGCTTGCCCAGGGCGAGCCAAGGCATGCCGCGGTAGGAGTCCGCCACCACCCAAGTGGCGGCCGTCAACGCCCAAGAGACGACGAACTCGCTCCAATCGGAGGCGCTGGGTCCTGCCGCCACGACGGGTATCCACACCAGCAGGGTGAACATGCCCAGTTGCAGCACCGAGAGCATGGCTGCCAGCCGTGCATACACGCCGATGAGCACCGCTACGCCCGCCGCGATGAAGGCACAGCCGAAGAAGTACGCCCAGGCCAAATGCCATGGCAGCCAACCAGGCACCATCGCAGCGGTTCTCTCGATATAGGTGAAATGAGCGATGCCGAACGGGATCAAGGCCAGGCCAAAGAGCGCCCGCGCGATGCGCAGACCCTTGTCGCCGGTGGCGAAACCGAGGCGCTGCCGGTCACGGTCGCCGGCGAACCAGACGTACAGAACCCAGGCGGCCGCCACCATGACCGCGGTCTTACAGGCTGCCCAAGTAAGCTGCATCCCGGGATCAAGAAAGAGGTTGGGCACATCCAATAGCAGCAGCCAAGCGAGGAGAAAGCTGAGCAGAGCGCGCGAAGCGACGGCGGCTGTGCGCTGCCAGAATAGGCCGATGCCAGGTACCAGAGAGATGAAGGCGCAGAGATAGGCCAGTACCTCGCGCGCGGGCACTCCCTTGGGCACGGGCAACCATATCGGGGTGAAACCGCCTTTTATCAGGCCCATGATTCCGAGGGTGATCATGGTCGCAGCAAAGACCGCATGACCCAAGCTCGCTATGCGCATGGATGATGGTACCTCTGAGGGCCGAGTGCCGTCTAACGCGATGGGTTTAAGCTGCGGGCCGGCGCCTTGGGGACGCGCCGGCCGTTGGTTCACTAGCATATGGGCCGAGTTGGTAGCGCGCCAGCGCGGCCAGCCGGCGCGGCAGGTTCAAGCCCGGGTTAGGCGCCGCGCCGATTCGGCGGCTCAACCTGCTGTAGAAGGCGATCAAGTTCAGGGTTCTCGAAGTGCTCCGGGAATAGATGCACACTGCGCAGAGGGAGTCGCGCGCGCTCCTCAGGCGCGAGCTGTACCGATCCTCCGGTAGAAGGCGGCCGTAGCAGGAACATCAGGGACCAAGAGCACAGGAGCGCCTTGGTAGAACTGCGCTGGATTGCTGGTAGGAACATCTGGCATTGCGCTCACTCCCAGTGCCGGTCGGCACACGACCATCGCCTCCGCTCTGCTCACTCGGAAGTGGGAAACAGCAGCTCATTACCGTCGGGGTCGTCGACCTGGATCACGTCGTAACCCCACCAGGAGGCCTTGCTGGGAACCGAGCGCTCGATGATTTCACGGCGAAGCTCGGTAAGCCCGTCCTGGGTCAGCTCCACGAATAGCCGCGCCTTGTCTCTGCGCGTGGCGTCTTCGCAGAGAATGATCTCGCATTCTCCACGATTGACCTGGCAGACCTTGCCCGCGCCGTCGCCTTCATGCCAACGCTTCTCGAAGCCGAGCATGTCGATGTAGAAATGAAGCGCGCGGTTCACGTCGGCAACGAAGAGCACCGGACGCGTGTACCACCGCTGAACAATCTGGTTTTTCACGGCTTGCTCCGTCATTCTCAGCTCCTGATCCGCCTAGAAGACTAGGCCGCAGCTGCGTTCGTGGCTAGTGCGCCCGTTGCGAGCGCAGCTCGCGAGGGCAGCATCGGCCGCCGATTGCTTCAGTGCGAATTGAACGGAGGCGGGGCGTACGGGCCAGTCCCGCTCCGGGGACACTTGTCTCGGAAACTTTATTGTGTAGAGTTCTTTATAAGGGCGGACGCCCGCCCGACCCCGGCCCTCGACGAGGATTCGATGAGCTTTCGCTCGCGCGGTTCGGCGTGTGGGGAGCGGTGGCAGGCGCGCTGCTGGGCGTGCTCGCGGTTGCCGCGTTCGGCGTGGGTGGCGTGATCATCGTTCCGCTGACTCTGCTGGGCGCAGCCTCTGGCACCGGGTCGCTGCCGCTCGCGAGCATGGGCGGGGAGCGGGCCTTGCTCGACGCCGGTGCGGACGCGATCGCTTCGCCCGACCAGTCATGACCCATCCCTCCGCCGAGTTCCTCGACCTGCAGGCCGCTCTGGCCGGTGAGTACTCGCTCCAGCGCGAGCTCGGGCGTGGCGGCATGGGAGTGGTCTACCTCGCGCGCGATGTGCAGCTGGATTGCGACGTCGCCATCAAGGTGCT
>JBGOSS010000014.1:0-75003 GCA_041476105.1 Gemmatimonadota bacterium | reverse complement strand
GCCGGATTGCAGAGCGTGATGCAGCCCTTCTGGTCCAGCGCCACGATGGCCACCGGGCTTTCGCGCACCAGGGACTCGAAGTAGGCCTGCTGCCGCTGGATGCTGGTGAAGAGCCGGGCGTTCTCGATGGCCACCGCGACCTGGGGCGCGAACAAGTTGAGCAGGCGCAGATCCTCGGCGTTGAAGATCCGGTTGGGGTCCGAGTGGAGCGCCGCGATGACGCCCACCAGGCGCTCGCCGATCAGGAGGGGCGCGACCATCACCGAGTACACGTTGATGTCGTCGTACTTCGCCGACTGGCCCACCCATTCGCGGTAGGAGGGGATGATGAGCGGCTCGCGGGTCATGGCCACGTGGCCCATGGCGCCTTCGCCGATCTTGAGGCGGGTGCCGGCGGAGTCCTTGCCGATGTTGGCGCTGGCCAGCACCTCCAGCTCGCCGGCGGCCTCGTCGAAGATCGCCACCTCGCCGCCGGTAACGCCGAGCAGCGCGACGGCGCGGTTCAGCACCACCTGGAGGACGCGGTCCAGCTCGAGGTCGCCGGCCATCGCGGCCATGGAGTCGAGCAGCGCGGCGTGCTCGTCGGCGCGGCGCCGCTCGCCGGCCAGGAGCCGGGTGCGGGCCAGGGCGATGCCGGCCTGGTCGGCGGCGGCGGTGAGGATCTCGAAGTCGTATTCGGCGAAGGCGTCGGGTTCGCTGCTCTCGACCACGAGGACGCCGAGGGTGACGCCGTCCACCACCAGGGGGACGTCCACTTCGGAGCCGCTGGCGAGGGAGGCGATGTAGCTCGCGTCGCGGGTGACGTCGGGGGTGTAGTGGAGCTTGCCGTCGGCGATGGCGCGGGCCGAGATGCCGGCGCCGGGGGGGACGCGGTAGTTCTCGGGGACGCTCGACCAGCCGATCGAGGATTTGAGCACGCGTTCGCCGGTGGCGGGGTCGAGGAGGAAGAGGCCGAGGAAGTTGTAGCCGAGGGCTTCGTCGTGGAGGCCGCGGACCACCGCGTCGCAGATGGCGGCTTCGTCGTGGGCCGCGGCGATGCCGGTGGACAGGCGCAACAGGGCGGCCTGCCGGCGTGCGAGGGGATTGAGCTGCGGGGCCCGGGACGAGGTCAGCGCGTCTTCCTCTTATAGGGAAGGCACAAACCTATGGCGGATCACGCATTAGCGGTACTCTGGTCGGGGCGGAGCATGAAGATTGCCCTCTGAAGCAGGTGTCACGATCTTCCAACCGATGAGCGAGCGACGCTACAGCGAGGACGAAGTCAGCGCCATCTTCGAGCGGGCCGCCGAGGCGCAGCAGGCCGTGCGGCGTCAGTTGCCGCCGGGCGAGGGGATGTCGCTGGTGGACCTGCGGGCGATCGGCCAGGAGGTGGGGATCCCCGCGGAGCTGGTGGACCAGGCGGCGCGATCCATCGACCAGACGGGGAGGGAGGCGTCGCGCACCTTTCTCGGCCTGCCGCTCGGCGTGGGGCGGACGGTGGACCTGGGCCGGCGGCTCACTGACGATGAGTGGGAGCGCTTGGTGGTCGATCTGCGCGAGACCTTCGATGCGCGGGGGGCGGTGCGGTCGGACGGTTCGCTGAAGCAGTGGACCAACGGCAATCTCCAGGCGCTGCTCGAGCCGACGGCGACCGGCCACCGTCTGCGCCTGCGCACCGTTTTGGGCGGCGCGCGCGGGATGATGGTCCTCGGGCTGGGCACGCTGGGTGTGAGCGCGGGGGTGGTGATCGCGTCGGCGTTGACGGGCCACGTCGCCGAGGCGCTGGCGCAGGTGGGGACGCTGATGATCACCGGTGCATCCCTGTTCACCCTCGGCGCGGCCCGGCTTCCGGGCTGGGCCAAGCTGCGGCGCCGGCAGATGGAGGGCGTGGCGGCACGGCTCGCTCTGACGGCGGAATCGGCCTCGCCGAGTGAGCTGGCGGCGGGTGAGGAAGGAGAAGCCGATGGGTAGACTGAGCCCGTCCGCGGCCCACCTTTGAAGTCGCAGATTGCGACTTCAAGCGGCGACCTCGTCTCAACGCGTCCAGGCGCGGGTGAGAATGCCAAGCGCCACACTGACAAACGAGAGCCCCACCATCCAGCCGATGAGCTCCGGTTTCATCGACTTGAGATCGCCGCTCAGCTTTTCCTGGAAGGCGGCAATGCGGCCGTCCTGCTGGATGAACCGGGATTCGAAGCGTGACTCGATCTGCTTCATTTCGGCCCGAAGTTCCACTGCAAGCTTGTCCATTTCGGTGCGCAACTGCCCGAAGTGGGCACCGAAGAGCTCGCGGAACTCGGCGCGATAGCTGATATCCACGGCGTTCAGTGTATCCACGAGCTCGTTGGTGACTTCCTGGCCGAAAGTGCCGTAGAACCGCTTGGACAGCTTGAGCGTGACCGGCACCGAATCGCTCCTGAGGGTTACGGGCGCCGCCACCATACAGGGTACGCTCGGCGGGCCGGGTACCGCAACAGTGCGTCGCGGTGCGAATTCGCGCGGGCGTTTTGGTACGCCGCTTCTGCCGGCGGGGTGTGGCAGTCAGAGCGGAGGGACCGCTGAATGAAGCACGGCATTCTGGGGGTCGGTGGGGTCGGCGGGTTCATCGGTGCGATCCTGGCTCACGCCGGGCACGACGTGATCCTGCTGCTGCGCCCGGAGACGCTCGGCAATCACCCCGCCACGCTGACACTCGAGAGCCCGCTGGGCTCTATCAGCGCGCCGGTGGCGCGGGCCGCCACGTTAGCCGAGGACGTGGACGTGCTGTGGGTCACCGTCAAGGCGACCCAGCTGGGCGCGTCGCTGGCGGCGGTGCCCGAGCCCGCGCGGGCCGGCATCGTGGTGCCGCTGCTCAACGGGGTGGACCACGTGGCGGTGCTGCGCGAGCGGTTCGGTGCCCGCGTGGTGGCGGGGACCTTCGCGGGGGAGTCCGAGCGGGTTGCGCCGGGGCGGATCGCGCACACCTCGCCCTTTGCGCGATTCGTGTTTCATGCCAGCGGGAAGGCGGTGCTCGAGCCCGCGGCGCGGGCGCTGGAGCAGACCGGCTGCGTGTGCAGCTTCGAGGCGGACGAGGCCACGATGCTGTGGCGGAAGCTGGTGATGCTGGCGCCCTTCGCGCTCACCACGTCGGCCCTGGGCGGTACCATCGGCGCGGTGCGCAGCTCGCCGCCCTGGCGTCAGCGCTTGCTGGCCTGTGCGCGCGAGGCCTGCCAGGTGGCGCGGGGGAGCGGGGCCGGCGTGGATGAAGCGGCGACGCTTCGGGCCTTTGACGGCTTCCCGGAGTCGATGCGTAGCTCGATGTCGAAGGACGTCGCCGCGGGCCGCCCGCCCGAGCTGGACGCGATCGCGGGGCCGATCCTGCGGGGCGGCGCCCGGCTCGGCATCGCGGTGCCGGCTACCGCCGAGCTGGTGGCGACGGTTACTGAGCGGGCGACGGGCGTGTTAAACCTATTCGTTTCGGAGTCCCAGCAGGTGGGGCCATTAGCTCCCGGATCGCCTGAAACACGACCCGGAACTGTGAGTCGTATCGCTTCTCCAGGGCGTCGAGCTTCTGGGCAAGCTCGGGATTCGATCCCAACATCTGCCGCAGCCGAACGAACGCCCGGACGATCTGGACGCTTGTCTCAACAGCTGTCGGACTGCTCAGGACACTGGCGAGCATGACCGCACCGTGCTCCGTGAACGCATAGGGTCGGTACTTGGCGTGCTCGCCCCGGCCCTTCTTTAAGATCACAGATTGTGATCTTAGACGAGCGACTTCTTCAGTGGTGAGCTGGAGCATGAAATCCGCGGGGAACCGCTCGCGATTTCGCCGAACCGCCTGATTCAACGTGCGAACCTCGACTCCATACAACGCTGCCAGGGCGGAATCGAGCAGGACTTTGTGACCGCGCAAGAGAACGATGGCACCCGCGATACGCTCCACTGGCACAAGGCTCGCCTGCGACATGCCAGCATGCTAGCCGAATGGGATCACCGGCGAATCACCAAGGCAGCTCGGCGCTGGAGGATTCGCAAGTTGCGCCGATGGCGCAACTCCAACCTCCTGTTGAAGGCGTAGCGTCGGACCCGGCTGAGGGGCACATTCTGCCGATGGCCCAGGCTCTCTGGCTCGTCGACAAGACCGCCGACCGGCGCTTTCCGTTTCGTGTAGCCATCGAGCAGGACGGCCGGACGGTTCTCGCGGTGCGGTCCCAGTCACCCTGGCCCGGACCGGGCCAGCAGGTCTTCTGCCTGCGCGAGCGCGGCGACGTTGCCGGCGAGTCTCTCGACCCGCTCGAACGCGTGCCGGTCGTCCACCTGGGTCGCGTCGGCCGCAAGCTCACCGTGGTGCTCGATCGCCCGACGCGGAAGCGTTGCGAGTTCCTTGCCATCCAGCGCACCACCAAGGACGGCCGCGCCGTCGAGCAGCTCTTCTTCCGCACCGAATCGGGCATCCGTGCGCACCGCTCGCGCACCCGGATGGAGCTGCTCCCCGGTGCGGCTCCGGCCGGGCCGCTCACCATCGCGGTGGATACCGCCGAGCGGTACCCGTGGAGGTTTCCGGGGGCAACCCTGGTGCGGCGCAGGCTGGCGAGTGGCGACTACGCACTCATCGAGGCAGGCCGCTCCGTCGCGGTCGTCGAGCGCAAGACGTTCGACGGCTTCCTCGGCGATATCGGCGCGATACAGGCCCTGCACCACCAGCTCGAGGACCTGGGGAGCCTTCCCACGGCCGCGCTGGTGATCGAGGCGCAGTACGCCGACTTCCTCGACGGCAAGCGGCTCGCCGGCCGCTGGCCCGCGACGCACCTTGCGCGGGTGCTGGCCGAGGTGGCGGCGCTGCATCCGCACCTTCCCGTCGTGTTCGCCGGCAACCGCCCTCTCGCCAACGCCTGGTGCGCGCGGTTCTTCGCGGCGTGCGCCCAGCGCGAGGCCAGCCCGCAACTTGACCTGGTGAGCGAGACGCTCGCTCGCTACAGGGCCGGCCCGCGAGAGGCCGGTGTTGAGGAGCGCATCCGGGTCAGCGCACTCGAGAGTGCGGACGGATCGTTCACCTTTGCCGAGCTGGCCGGCCGGTTCGGAGACGTTCCCGCGGGGCGCGTGCGGCGGGTCCTGGGGCAGTTGCGGGATGAGGGACTGCTCGAGTGCACCGGCCGCGGCCGCGGCACGCGGTGGCTGGTACGGGCGCGCTGATGGGGCGCCGGCGCTTACAGCACCTCGCCGTGAATGCGGGAGAATAGCAGGGGCAGCTCGATAACCAGGGGCGTGGCTGAGGACAGGGGCTGCCAGCTGATCGTCTCGGCGAGCACTTCGGGTCGTCGATCCCGAGGGCGCCAGCGCTCGATCACCCGCGCATCCATGTCCACGATCCAGTACTCCGGGATGCCGGCGCGCTGGTAGCGGCGCCGCTTGGTCGTGCGGTCGGCCCGGGCCGTGCCGGGCGAGAGCACCTCGACGATCAGCAGCAACGGTGCTCCGGTGTTCCACGTTTCGGCGATGCGGCCATCGACCATGCCTTCGACGAAGACATCAGGTTGGACCCGTCCCTGGGTATCGAACTCGACGTCGGACGGCGAGAGCAGCACTTCACCCAGATCGTGTGACCGGACGTAGGGGTCGAGAACGCTGAAGATCCGCGCGACCGCCCGCTGGTGCAGCCGTGTGGGAGCCGGCGTCACCAGCAGCTCTCCGTCAACCACCTCGTAGCGGTTGCCGTCCTCGGGCATCGCGCGGACCATGTCGGCCGTGTAAAAGGCAGGGACTGCCATACCCATAAGGTCAGCTCGGCGCTGGAGGATTCGCAAGTCGGGACCACGGGCCATCATGCCGGCGCCCGGCTCCGGCGCCGTCATCGCCGAAATGCGACGCGGCGCCCATTATTGCGCGACATTGATGCTGGCGCCTTTCGCCGGCGGTCGCCGGGCGCATGGCGATTGCTTGATGCCCGCTTGATCCGGTCACTCCACATTAATCGTCGGCGCCAACGGGAAGACCCAGGGGTAGCCCTAGGGTCTTCCGGCGCCCCTGGCAGGATTGCCTAACGGGATGCACGTTGTGCGGTTGTGCGCCTGTTGGCCCTGACGGCAGCGACGTGACGGCCGGCGCGCGGCGTCGTTCGGCAGCACGCCCGGCGATTGCCGACGATCACTCCGAAAGTGCAGGCCGCCACGGCGGGAGGGACCGATGCCCGACGATCGTGAAGCACCGCAGCAGCCGGCGGCCGCGACTGGTGGGGCGGCCGACGACCTGCGGAAGCTGCTCGTCAGCTGGGCCTTTCCGCTCATCGCCACGCTGTT
The DNA here is from genome assembly GCA_041476105.1 of Gemmatimonadota bacterium. GTDB lineage: Bacteria > Gemmatimonadota > Gemmatimonadetes > Gemmatimonadales > JACORV01 > DASXPG01. Next base: position 68,746 of record JBGOSS010000014.1, on the reverse strand, counting down.
CCTGGGCGGGGCCGGGCAGCAGGTCTACGGTGGGCGCTACTACGGGGCGATGCTGTTCAGCGGCATGGAGACGGAGCTGTCGCTGAGCGTCCCCAATCAGTATCTCCTGGGCCCCGATCTCCTCAGTTCGTGGAGCACGGACATCTTCTGGGGCTTCCTGCGCAGCGCGCCAGGACCGTTGTCGATTCTGCCGCTGCTGTTGCTGCTGCTCCTGATGGCTCACGTGGTGTACAAGCCGTCGAACGTCGCGACGCAACGGCCGGCGGGATCGACGCTGGTGAGGCTCTACCTGCGTTTCTACATCCCCATCACGCTCCTGGTGCTGCTGGCGCTGGTGCTGGGGGTGTTCACCGCTTCGCGGGCCTTCTGGCTGGTGGCGCTCGCCATCGAGCTGGTGCTGCCGGCCTTCATGTACGTGTACTGGTACCGGACCGAGGCGCAAAGCGGCCGGCCGCAGGACCGGTACGCGCTGGTGAGCGTGCTGGTGCTGATGGTCATCGTCCTCATCGGCATGCCCTACATCTACGGGCGGCGGGTCTTCGATCTGCAACTCCGCCCGGTGCTGACGCTCGCGAACCACGAGCCCGCCGAGAACACGTTTGTGTTCGACGAGCAGCGCATGATCCTGGGGCGCGTGACGCCGAAGGAAACGGGATTCACGATCGAGCTGATCCAGTCGAAGGCGGACAGCTTTCGGGCGTCGCGCACCGACGTGTCACTGCGCCACTGGGTCCAGAATTACCGGGCGCTTCCCGCGGCCGATTCCCAGCATGCGCTTGTCGGCTTCCAGCGGCAGCTCTCCCAGATGATCTGGTGAGGTGACCATGAAAACCATCGTGTGCATCACCGGAGTATTGATGGGCCTCGCCGGTTTGGCTTCGGGGCTCCGGGCGCAGGGGAACGGTCTGATCCTCGAGGGGAGCGGCCGGGCCGGGGAATTCGTGCTGGGGATGCCGATTGCCTCGTACGGCAGCCTGGTGCGGCAAGTGCCGGGCCAGCGGGGCGTGTGGGTCTCGGCGAACGGGCTGTATCGGATCCAGGTGAACGACAGCGGGCTGGTGCATGCGGTGACCAGCGACAGCGCGTCGGTGGTGACCACACGGCTGGTGCGGCCGGGGATCTCGACGCTCCAGACGGTGCTCGAGCGGTACGGGCAGCCACGGCGGATCCGGCACGACAGCGCCCAATTGGTGCTCGAATACACCGGGGTGCAATTCAGCTTCCCCTGGGTCTCGGCCAGGGCTCCGACGAAAGCGGGCTTCGACTCGCTACTGATCGTCCCGGTCCGGGCGGTGAGCCTGACGAGCGGGGATACGACCCGAGCGCCGGTGCGACCCGGAGTCCCCCGAATCGACGCCGCCAAGCGGCCACGCTAGACGGTCACAGTTTGTGACCTTGAAGAAACCACTTGGGCAGCGATCACCGGCGAATCACCATGCGGCTCGGCGCTGGAGGATTCGCCAGTTGCGGCCGTGGCGCTTGGGCTTCACGTTTGCGGTCTCTCCACCCGTGGGGCCGCCATGCGTGCCACATCCGACATCACCACCTTTGACTTCCGCTACGTCACGCGCGGCAACACCGCGTTCGGCAAGCGCCACGGCGCGATTGGCGCCGAGCTGACGCTCGACGACACCACGGTCCGCTGGGAGCAGGTGGCTCACACCACGGTGCGCGGCGAGCGGCTGGTGATCGTGCTGCACGCCGGCGTCCAGCTCGGCAAGCGCTCGGCGAAGTACCTGGTCGATGAGGCCGCGCTGGTCATCCAGCCGGCGGGGCTGGACGCGCGGACGCTCGAGAAGGCGATCGACCGGCGGGCCTCGGCGCGCGAGGCCGAGCTGCACCGCGAGCAGCTGATCGCGGAGGGCAAGGGCGACCAGGTGCGGGTGGTGACGTGCCCGGTCTGCAAGTCCACGGTCGACCTGTCGGGGCTGGAGTCGTCGCGGTACGTCTACTGCCGGTTCTGCGAGTCGGTATTTGGCGAGGGCGGGCGCGATGTCACCGACGGGCGGCGGTACCGGACCTGCGACGAGTGCGGGATGTTCGACCGGATCCAGCCCTACCCCGAGTTCTACTTCTACTTTCTGCTGGTCGTCTACGGCTTCCGCTACCGGCAGCGTTTCCTGTGCGACGCCTGCGCGCACCGGCTGTTCCTGAAGACGCTCGCGGTCAACGCCATCTTCGTGCTCGGCGTGCCGACGTCGGTGTGGGTGAAGATCAAGTCCATGCGGGGCCGAGAGCCGAGCTTCGCGACGCTGGCGGGCGCGAACGCGCTCTCGCGCGGCGGGCGGTACCAGGATGCGATGGCGGCGTATGCGCCGCTCCTGGGGAGCCATCCCGAGCACCCGGCGATCCTGACCAACCAGGCGCTGGGGCACATTGCGGGGAAGGATGCGGCGGGGGCGACGAAGGCGTTGTCGCGCGCGCTGGCGTCGTGCAACAGCTACCTGCCCGCGCTGCGGTTGGCCCAGGTTCGCGAGCGTGCAACTGGTCGAGATACCTGAGCAACTCTGCGACTTGGCGCACTATGCTTCCCGACCTGCTCGCTCCCAATCTCAAGCTGGTCATCTGCGGCTCCGCGGCGGGCCAGAAGTCCGCCGACGTCGGTCACTACTATGCCGGCCCCGGCAACGCGCTCTGGCGGACCCTGTTCGAAACCGGACTGACGCCGCGCGAGCTGCTACCGGCGGAATGGGAGCAATTGCTGGAGCATGGCATCGGCTTGACGGATCTGGTGAAGGATCAGTCCGGGGCGGACAGCGGTATCCGGTTCGGCGGTGGCGCGGACCTGCGGAAGAAGATGCGGAAGTATCAGCCGGGCATGCTGGTGTTCAACGGGAAGCGGGCGGCGCAGGAGTACTTCCAGCTGACGAAGGTCGAGTACGGCCTGCTTCCGAGCATGATCGACAAGACGAAGCTGTTCGTGGCGCCCTCGACCAGTGGAGCAGCACGAGGGAGCTGGGATCCCCGGTATTGGCAGGCAATGGCGAAGTTTGTGTAGGCCCTGCACGATGGTGGCGAGAACTGAACCCGCGATCCCCTGAACCCCCATGCGGCTCAGGTAATCCCTTGAAAACGGCACAATGGCGGACTTGCTGAGGTTTCCGGGCGTCGGTGCCGGACTTCAGGGTTGCCGTTTCCGTAGCCCAGAGTGGCCGGACACCGGGGCAAGGACACTCTCGCAAGGGGGCTGGTATGCTAACCACCTAGGTGTGAGGCTGACGTGCACGCGTCGGAAGGCGTTCCGGCATTACCATGGACTCAGACAACCATCAATGGCACAGAACCTTCGAGGTAGCCGAAAGCATATCCTGGATTGGCGGATCGATTCTCAGTTCCTGCCGAGCCTGAACGCGCTCTTGAGGCCTACTGGTGTCGTCGTGTCAAACGATGATTCAATCCTGCCTCGATCGCGGAACGCTATTGCAGAGGCGCGACTCGAGACGTATGCGCCAAGGTTTCTCGCGAGCTCCATCGATTGGCGGGCGTTACGAGAATGGTGGCTCCCACGAAGCGCGCGTGGGAATACGGCAAGCTCGTAGCGCTCCTGATGACAAGCCCCGAATTGGTTGCGGCATACCATAGCAAGTACCGTAGAGCATGCAGCGTCATTGCTTCATCCATGGCCGGGCGTGCCATTCGACGCCCTCCACATCTAGTCTTGCTCGGTACAACAAGCCTCTATGGAGTCACTTCGAGTCAGTACAATCGCTTGCGGATGCCGGCCACCGCGATCGCGGCCTCGGGCGCCGTCGAGTTCGAACGCTTAGGCCGCACTGCGGGATTTGGTTCGTACCATTTCTCGCGCGAAACGATGCGTGCGCTCGAGGAGTTAGGCGCTCAGCGACGACGCGGTCGAGAAGTGAACAGTATCTTCGGCGAAGGCGTCAACCCGAAGCTCCGCAAGGTCCGCGGCGCCTTGGATTCCGTTGGGCTACCTTCCGAGCAGTTATTGCAGCATGGCAGCCCACGCTTGATATATGCGGTACCGCTGGCGGCGAATTTTAGAGACATTCTTGTCGGCCGGGCCAAGCGTCCAAAGTACCTGATGACCCAGAAGGCGCCGGAGAATGGAACGCTTTCGATCAGCGACTACTGGATGCAACGCTGGCTTTCCCCCCGCATCACGCGCCCCGGGATCTTGGAGGCGGTGGAGAAACACACGCTAGCGCATCCGATCACACATGGGGCGCGCGTTGCGTTGCCCAACCGTTCCGACGAGTCTATCGGCGATGAAATGGGCATTCTTCCCGAGGAGTAGTCCTCCAATCTTCTCGATGGGGGAGGGAGGCTAGGAACTCGCATCGCAGCCTCCCCAAACTCGCGACACCCATGAGGAACGCTTCGTGAAGGTGCTCGAGGTGGGCATCTCTTGTGCGAGCCCTGGCTCGCAGGAATAGAGGGGTCTAGCCGTCTGGGCTCAGGCCAGCTAGAACAATTCCACCCGCAGCCACCCGTCCTCCCGTAACTGGCTCACGGACTTCGTACGCCTCCGCCGGCACGTGGTAAGCGCCCCTATCGTGTAGATATTTGAAGGTGGACTTTCGGAGTCCCCAGATCGAATGTGGTTGCTCTTGCGACAGTCACGTTCGACAGAAAGTGGATCCTGGCAGTCTTGAAGGGCGGGTCGTCATGGCCGCGCATGACGGCCACGAGAGAATTCAACCGGGTAGTTCGCTGAGTTGATCTCGACCTTTCTTTGCATGGCGGCAATCAGGTCTATCCCCACTCGATCACACAGCAGCAGCAGCGCGATGCCGACATCCGCCGCTTCCATCGCCACGCGTCGCTTGTTCTCCGGCTCCTTTGACCACGCGTCGGCTTCCGCGCTCGCGATCCAGCGGTACTCGGCGAGCAACTCCCCCGCCTCGCTCGCCACCGCCATCGCGAGATTCTTTGGATCGTGAAACTGCGCCCAGTCCCGCTCGGCGACAAACGCCCGCAGCCGCACCATGATCTCGTCCAGCCGATCACCCATCGCTGCCCCTATCCACGGAAAACCGTGTTGGCGTGCCACTCAAGGAGGTCCTGCGCGGGGCGCTCGACCTCGTGCTTTGGCAATAGAATCTTGCTGCCATGGAACGGCACGTACGGCTCGCCGTTGTCGAAGTCTTCCTTGAGCTTCTTGCTCGCCACCAGCACCCGATGATCGGGTGTGACGGTGATGTAACCTCGATCGTACAGCGTGTGCACGTCAGACCGCAGCAGCAGTCCGTTGTCCAGCCGATGCTGTCCGCCATCCGCAACCGGCTTGATGTGCGCCGCCTCGAGCACCGGCAGCGCCTTCTCCCCGGACACCGCACATCGCCTCGAATACGCATCCGTGACCATCACCCGGAACGCGCCCTGCTTGAGCCGGACCCGCGCCAGCTGAGCCTCACCGAACATCGGCCCCTCGATCGCGACCGGCCGCTCGGCGACCGCATGCGCCGTCAGGGTACGCGCCGCCAGCACCCGATCCCACAGCTCCCGGCCCACCGGCGCCGCGAGATCGTAACCCTTCCCCTGTACGACGGCCTTCTTGAAATCGACCGGCGCCGGTATCCATTGCTCGCGCGGCAGGAAAAACGGATCCTGGAGCACGATGCACCCGATCTCGTAGTCCTCTCTCGCGCTGGGCTGAAGCGCCCGTCGCTTCTCCACGAGTTCACGAAAGCGCGTGTAGGACGGCGCGCCATTCTTGATCCCGAATGTCTCCCACACGATGCTGATCGGAAGTCGCGTGAACGATGCGAAGAACCCGCCGCCGGCGATGAAGTTCAGGGGCCAGTGCAGCTTGAACAGCAGAGGCGCGCCGAAGGACAGGACGTGAAAGTCCCGCCCGCCACCGGGCTGCCAGAAGTTCACTTCGTCAATGCCTTCCTGAGCGCTGAGAAAGCGGAACCAGTCGGCGTCTGTGACCGCAACGTATGCCTTCACGTGGAGTGCCCCTGAGCAATCCTGCGGAGCGCGAGCGTCCGGCAAGGCGCGCACGCGAAACCTCATGGATGACTTCTCTTCCAAAGCGGCGCACACCGGGTGGGATCCCAGAACGCTGCCGGAGGGGTGTGACAGCGGGTGAGGCCTGCTTCATCGCTAATCTACGGCAGGAGCTACCGACTGCAACATCGAGCGAAGGAGCAGCCGGCTCCCTGGCGGGAATGGACCCGTAGAGGCACGATTGTTCGGTGGACCTCGATTGGGAGCTCCGCCTCGCGGCCTTTGACCACCTCACCCGCCTGCGAGACGCCTCGGGCGGCGTTGTTCGGATCGCTGACTTAGAGCTCGGCTTTGAGTTCCGTGGCGAGCGGGTTCCATTGATGAACCGGCGAAAAGGCATCTGGCGCCCAAGACAACTGGGACTCGATTCGCCGGCGCTCAGCATCACCACCGCCCCGCCCCGCGTCGGCAAAACCCCGCCCTACGACGATCAGGTCGGATCAGATGAGGGCTGGTTCGCGTACCGGTACGAGAAAGAAGACCCCAAGACCTGGACGAACCGAGCGGTGCGGCGGGCGATGGAACTTCAACGGCCGCTTATCTACTTCTATGGGCTGGAGCCCGGGCTCTACGAACCGATCTACCCCGTCTATGTGGTTGCCGATGACCCGGCCAGCCTCACATTCCACCTGGCGCCCGACGCCATGGCAGCACTGGCGATCGAGATGCGCGCCGATAGCGCCGAGCTTGCCGCGCGACGCGCCTACGAGACTCGCGAGGTCAAGGTGCGACTCCACCAGCGGCGCTTCCGAGAACTGGTCCTGCGCGCCTACCAGACCCGCTGCGCCGTCTGTCGGATCCGTCACGACTCGCTGCTCGACGCGGCTCACATCCTGGCCGACCGGGAAGAACGCGGCCGGCCGGAAGTGCCGAACGGCTTGGCGCTCTGCAAGATCCATCACGCGGCCTTCGACACGCACATCCTGGGCATCTCGCCAGACGAGAAACCACTCATCCACATTCGCGACGACATTCTGCAAGAGCATGACGGGCCAATGCTGCTGCACGGTCTGAAGGAGATGAACGGCCTGCTCCTCGGCGTGCCGAAGAACCACCTGCTCCAACCCAACCGGGACTACCTCGCAGAGCGGTTCGAGCGGTTTCGAGCCGCGTAGCCTCCGCTCACGACGGGCGCAAGCCCTTGTGGGTTCGACTCCCACCACCAGCACCGCCGTGCTTGCACGGACCGCACAGCCTAGCGTATTCTGCAGCTGTGTGAGACCACCGCGGCGGCGGTTTCGTCGCCGTCAAGATCGAAAGCCGGGCTGCTCGCCCGGCTTTCGATTTCCTGCGCCATGGCTGGCTCGGCCACCTAGCGCCGGCTCGCGCTTCCCACCTATTGTCCTCCCTGGATGATCGCGCTGCCCCTCACCCTGCTCCTCACCGCCCTCGCCGCCGTCTCGGCCACCCTGCACCTGCGCGCCGAATACCGCGGACCCAGACGGCAGATCTACCTCTTCAAGCCGCTCACCGTCCTGTTCATCATCGCCATCGCGCTCACCATCCCGGGCTCGCCGAGCGGGCGATACCGGGCTGCGATCCTGGCCGGACTGGTCTGCTCGATCGCCGGCGACGTGTTCCTGATGCTCCCCGGCGACCGCTTCCTCCCCGGCGTCGCCAGCTTCCTGCTGGCGCACCTCGCCTACCTCGTGGCCTTCACCCAAGACGCCCCGTTCGGCGCCGCGCCGCTGCTGCTCCTGCCCTTCGCCACCTTCGGCGCCGGGATGCTGGTCCTGCTCTGGCCCAGGCTCGGCACGATGCGCGGGCCCGTCGTCGTCTACCTCGCGGTCATCGTCGCGATGGCCTGGCAGGCCACCAGCCGCGCCGCCACGCTGGGCTCGCACAGCGCCCTCCTCGCCGCCCTTGGAGCCACGCTGTTCGTGCTCTCCGACGCCTCGCTGGCCCTCAACCGGTTTCACCGGCCGTTCCGCGCCGCCCAGGCCGTCATCCTGCCCACCTACTACGCCGCCCAGCTCCTCATCGCCTGGTCGGTCGGCGCCTGAAATCATCCGGCTCCCTGGCCCGGGTCGTAGCCGCAGCCCGCGGTTCGCGTGCTGGCGAAGGCTCCGCCCAGTCCGCTTGTGCGCAATGATTCGCGCCGCGATGCGTGTTTCCCGGTTACCACCCGCCAACAGCAGAATGCACATTCGCTCCGCGGTTGGCGGCATGTGTGTGGTCTGGCGTCTGGCCCTTCGGGGTTGCCACGGTTCGCGGCTGTCGGGTGCTGGTGTGGCGAAACTGGTAAACGCAGAGACCTCACACATCTCCGGGCGAGAGCCCTTGTGGGTTCAACTCCCACCACCAGCACCGCCGCTTGCGCCCCGGCCACGGCCGAGCGTATACTGGCTTCGTGTGAGGTCTCTGCGGCGCCGGTTTCGTCGCCGTGATGCAAGAGCCGGGCTGCTTGCCCCGGCTCTTGTTGCGTTTCCGAGTTCCCCGCCGCCCCCTGACTCGGCCGCCGAGCCGAGCCGATACTCGGCCATCAGCCCGGACTGGGACATTCGGCGACAAGTGGTTCTCGAATGGAGGCACTCACGGTGAAAGGAGCCTACTTCGCCCTGGGCGGCATCCTGGTCATCTTCGGCGTCGGCTTCTTCTTCGCCTGGCACGCCCTCGATCCCAAGCTCCACGCGCGCAAGGAACCGCCGTCGCCGCGCTGATCGCTTCGAACTGACATCTGCCTCGGCGTTTTGCACGTTGACCCTCACCTCGCTCCTGACCCTGGTCGGTCGGCGCCTGAAATTGGCCCCACCCTGCGTTGAAATGGTTATTCGGCCGGCACCGCCCCACGCCACCTTGGCCGCGTGGCCGAGCTGTATGGGTATGCACTCGTCGCCGGCATCGTCCCGGCATCCCTCGAGCTACCAGGCGGCATCACGGGACACCAGCGGGTGGTTCGCATCACCCGGGAGGCGATCGGCCACATTGCCTGGCGTCACCGCGACTGGCTCATCTTCTGCCTCAACCACATGGCAGACGCACTCGCGCGTCCGGAGTACCTCGGCTACCGACCGACTTCAGACCCACGACGCGTGGAGTTCCTGCGTCGCGTCGGCCCTCGACGTCTCTGTCTGCTTGTTGCCGTGAAGTTCCTCGACCAGCAGAAGGAGGCTTGGGTAAGCACCGCACACCCGATGGGGGAGCCAGCCTTGACTCGGCGTTTGCGCGCCGGTACGATGCAACAGGTCGGTCGCGGGCCGTGAGGACGGAAAGGCTTCCGTCGCCTTTGTGGAAATCCAGGAGCTATGCCGACCTGGCACGGTTCGCGATCAGCGGGGAGAGGTCTTCGGATCTCTCCCCGTTATTTTTCTCGCCCAAGTCCCCGGCTCGGCACCATGCGCGGGCCCTCGTCGTCTACCTCGGGGTCATCGTGGCGATGGCCTGGCAGGCCAGCAGCGCGCCGCCCAGGCCGTCATCCTGCCCACGTACTACGCCGCACAACTCCTCATAGCCTGGTCGGTCGGCGTCTGAGATCATCGGCCTCGACCCAAGAGAGCCCCACAGGGCCTGAACAATGTTCAGTCTTACGTTAGCCAGGGCTGGGCTTTCTTATCGGAACGAATATGCAGACCCTTCGAATCACACAGAGCGGTGCCAGCCCCGGGAAACACCGGGTCGACCTGTCGCTCGAATCGCCGAAGGCGGCGCGAAGGACCGCGGTGGCCGAGTTTGCCTTCACGCTGTCGCCCCAGCAGTCGGAGGATCTCCGCTGGTACTACGAAGAATCCCTGCTCGCGGCTGACCCGGGACCCGCGTTGGCAAGTCAGATCGAAACCCGGATGGCGGAGCTGGGGCGCGATCTGTTCCGAAACATCTTCCAGGCCAACGACGATTGCCGCGAGGTCTGGTACGGCGTGCACGATCATCTCGATGACGCGCGCATCGAGGTGCTCAGCGGTATCGCAGAGAGCGCGACGATGCCCTGGGAGTTGCTGCGCGATCCAAAGAGCGACGTCGTCCTGGCGCTGGTCGCGCGCACCTTTGTCCGCGCCCACTCCAATCCGTCGAAACAACCACACCTGCCGACGCCTCACGATGTGCCGGTCCGCATTCTCCTGGCGATCTGCCGCCCGGGCGGCGCCGAGGACGTGCCGTTTCGCTCGGTGGCCATCAGGCTGCTTACCAGCCTCGGGCAGGCCGCCAACAAGAACTACCGGCTCGATCTGCTCCGGCCGCCAACCTTCGCCTCGCTGGGCCGGGTGCTGCGCGATGCCAAGGCCGCGGGCCGGCCGTATCACGTCGTCCACTTCGACGGCCATGGCGACTTCCTCGACCCTGAGGACATCGCGCGCCTGAAGCTGGAGGTCATCGGGACCGGCGAGCCACCTGCGGGCGGTCGCGGTTACCTGGTCTTCGAGAAGGAGGAGGTAGCCGGGAACCCTTCGGCCGTGAGCGGTGCCGCCATGGGCACGGTGCTGGCCGAGACCGACGTCCACGTCCTGGTGCTCAACGCCTGCCGATCGGCGCACGCCGATCCGCCCGAGCACCCGCTCGCGGAGGGCGCGAGCATCCACGCCGGCATCCGCGCGTACGGCTCGCTGGCGCTCGAAGTGATGGATGCGGGCATCGCCGGTGTCGTCGCCATGCGCTACAGCGTGTACGTCGTGACCGCGGCGCAATTCGTCGCGGACCTCTATGCGAACCTGGTGGCCGGGCGCTCCCTCGGCGAGTCGGTCAGCCGGGGACGCAAGCACCTCAAGGACAAGCCGCTGCGGGCCGTCGGCTTCGCCCCGCGGGCCCTCCAGGACTGGTCCGTCCCGGTCGTCTACGAGGCGGCCGAGCTGCGCCTCTTTCCGACGATTCCTGACGTCGATCTCGACGCGATCACCCTGAAACTCGACGACGGCCCGCTGGAGGGGAGTCCGCTGCCTCCACGTCCCAACGCCGGGTTCATCGGCAGGGACGAAGCCCTCCTGGCTCTGGACCGTCTCTTCGACCACCAGCGCATCGTGCTCCTCCAGGCCTTTGCCGGCAGCGGCAAGACGGCCACGGTGGTCGAATTCGCGCGATGGTACCTGGCCACCGGCGGCTTGAAAGGGCTTGCGCTCTTCTCGTCCTTCGAACAGCACGTGCCGCTGGCGCGACTCCTGAACCAGTTGGCGGAGCTGGCGCAGCCAATCCTCGAGCGCAGCGAAATACACTGGCTGGCGCTGTCGGCGGTCGCCCGTCGCAAAGTCGCGCTCAGTCTCCTGCGTACCGTGCCCGTACTGTGGCTCTGGGACAACATCGAACCGGTGAACGGCTTTCCTGCCGGCGCCGAGTCACCCTGGAGCGGCGCGGAGCAGGTGGAGCTTCGCACCTTCCTGCGCGACGCCGCCGGCGCGGGCGCGCGCTTCTTGCTGACGTCCCGCCGCGATGAACGAGCCTGGTTGGGGGACCTGCCCGCACGCCTGTCCTTGCCGCCCATGCCCATGACCGACCGGATCGCCCTCGCGCGCGCGATCGCCGAGAAGGCCGGGCGGCAGATCGCTGCGGAAGAGGATTGGCGGCCGCTGTTGCGTTTCACCCAGGGCAATCCTCTCACCTTGAGCGTGCTGGTGCGCCAGGTGCTGCGGGAGGGATGGCGGACCCGCGCGCAGATCACGGAGTTCGTCACGGCGCTCGAGGCAGGCAAGACCGACTTGCAGGATGACGAGCGCGAGGGCCGATCGGCCTCGCTCGGCGCCTCGCTGCGCTACGGGCTGAACCACAGACTGGACCCGCACGAGCAACGCCGGCTGGCGTTGCTGCATCTCTTCACCGGCTGGGTCAGGGCCGACGTGTTCCGCTACATGGGGCAGGAGGCGGAGTCCTGGGTCCTTGACGAGATGCGCGGCGCGACCGAGGGGGAGGTCGAAGCCTTGCTCGATCACGCCGTGGACGCCGGCCTCCTGGAACGCAGCACCGGAGATTATTACTCGATTCATCCGGCCCTTCCGTGGTTCTTCCAGCGTCTCTTCGACACGCACTTCGGAGCGGACCGTCATCGCGCGGAGCAGGCCTTTGCCGGCGCCGTCGCTACGAACGGCATCATCATGACGCAGTTCTACGACCGTGGCGTCGACGTGGGCGTGTTGCTGGATCGCGAGGAGGACAACCTCCTGCGATCCACCCGTCTCGCCCTCGCCCACCGCTGGCCCAGGATCGCGACCGGCAGCATGCAGGCGCTCCGCCGGCTCTATGCCCTGCGGTCGCGGGTTGCGGAGTATGCCCGGCTCGTGGATGAGGCGCTTCCGATTCTGACAACACCGGCCGGCGGCCCGCAGCCAGGGTGTGAGGACCAGTGGACCATCATCACGGACGACCGGGTCTGGCTTGCCGAGCAGAGCCGCCGCCTCGACGAGGCGGAGCGGCTCCAGCGCGCGTGCGTGGAGTGGGACGCACAGCGCGCCAGCGAGGCGTTGACAAGACCGGCGGCGGCGTGGACGCAACCGGAGCGTCATGCCGTCACAACACTGGCGGTTTCGAAGGAACGCCTCGCTCATATCCTGTTCAACCGCGAAGACGCAGAGAGCGTCACCTGGGCTCGCGCCGCACTGGCGGACTTCACCGCGCTGGCAATGACGGCGGCCAGGGTGCGCGTCCTGGGGCTGCTGGGCAACATCTACATGACGACGCTCGATCCCCCCGATCTGAAAGCGGCGGAGAACGCGTATCGGGAGGAGTACGAGTTGGCGGACACCGAGGTCAGCGAGGGGACCGCGTTGCTCTCGCTGGGGCGGGTGCGCTTCACGCAGTTCAATCGCGGCGTTCAGGACCACAAGGATCGCGACGACATCGATTTCCAGAAGGCACTGAAAGAGCTCGTCGGGTATCTCGCTGAGGCGGAGGATTTCGGCGCGAAGGGCCTCGCGAAGATGACCGGCGCACACGGGGGTGAGCGCCTGCGGGCCAACTACTTCATGGGCGAGGTCATGGGCGCGCACGCATCCGTCGTCCGCGCGGCGGACATGGAATGGAAGAACATCGTGAAGCGGGGCCTTGCGTATCTTCACCACGCGCTCCAGATCGCGGAGCCTATCGGCGACCGGCGCATGGCGGCCTACTGTCGGATCGAGGCGGCGCGTCTCCTTGCGTTCGACGACCGATGGAACGAAGCGACGCTCTACGCGCAGGCCGCCATCGCCGATTGCGCTGCGATCGGTCCGGAATTGGACGGTATTCGGGACAGCGCTCAGCAGATCATCGAGGACGCCGCCGGCAAGATCACCTGATACATCGGTCGACCTATTGCTTTGGAGTCTCCCTTCCAGGCTGAGGCGCGAACACCGCCCTCGCCGCCGGCGTCCTGCACCTGCGCGCCGAATACCGCGGACCCAGGGGCGTCAGACTTCCAACATCCGCGCCGTATAGAACCACGCCCGTCCTCGCAGCGCGTCGAGCGCCGCCCGGGTTTCCTCACTCACCAGGCCGAGCGTATGTGCGAGCTTCAGCAGATAGTCGAACTCGGCGAGGTACCCCATCGCGCTGAAGGTCGCCGAAAACCTGTACCGCTCGCTGCCACTCGAATCACCGAACGCCAGCCGCGCCCCGGCGCGGATCGCGCAGGCTCGCAGCCGCAGCGCAAGGTCCTCGTCACGCTTCAGCAGCTCGTCGGTCCGTTCGTAGGTCTCAAGAGCGAGTGCGTGACATCCCTGCCAGCAATCGAGCTTCTCATACGACATCATCGAACAGCTCCGCTTGAAGGAGCCGCTACGATGCGGGTGCGGGCTGGCAGGACGCGTACCGTTTCTACGCACCAGGGGCCGAAAAACCGCGTGGCCCTACGCCACTGACTTCAGCCGATAGGCCATCTCCTTGACCCACTTCTCCATCTCCTCCAGCCACCTATCCGGAGGCGATCCCCAATCAGGCCGCTCCCCTACGCTCGCCCGCTGCAACATTGGTTCCAAGGACTCAAACGCGTCCCGAAGCCTCGATGCCGCGACATAGGGGGTCCAGCCCGCACGGTCGGCTACGGCTCCCCACTCGAGGATCCCGACGACGATGGCATAGAGTTCGCGCCAGTTCCGCCACAGCGGCTCGCGGTCCTTCGCGAATCCCAGCAGCGCCTGCCAGGGCTTCACGTCCACACGAAAGCTGACCGGCGATGTTGCTTCCATCGTCACGAAACGCGCCGCAGCCAGGTCCTCGACCGCGCGGCGCACCGCGCGATCAAAGTAGCCCAGGTCGGAGGCCATCTCACGCACCGTGGCTCGCAGTCCCTGCCGTGCGACCAGGTACGTCAGCGCGTCCGCCTTGATCCCTACCCCGAACGCCAGTCGCAACCGCAGCAACAGCGTGGTACGATCGCGCAGTGGCATCGTTGCTGCGGCGGCCACGCCGCGGCCGGCTGGCGCACGCCCGGAGGCGCGGGCCTTCCCAGCCATCCTCTTCCACCTCGGATCGCCCGCGGCAACCGCGTCGGCCGCGAACCGCCCCACACGCTCGGCCATCCAGCCGGGATAGTCACTAACCAGATTCGCCATCCGGCTCGCGCTCAGAAGCCGCACGCCGCTGTCCAGCCAGCTCCACAGCACCCGCTCGAGGCGCCGTTCGTCCTTGTCGAAGGCCAGCGAGGCCAGCAACAGGGCTTCAGGGTCCACGATGGCATGGCCCGGCTGCACGCCCGCGCTGGGCGCGGCGAAACCCAACGTACTCCACTGCGTCCATGCGGCGCGAATCGCCACCTCCTTGAGCGGCGCAACGAGGCTAGCGTAGGTGCGCGCGGACATGGTCTATCACTCTCGTCACGATGTGGTCGATCGTCGGATCCTGCGTGGCGATCCACTCCGCCGCGTGACGGAGTTCGGCATCGGTCGGGGCGAGCGCCAAGAGGTCCTGCATGTGGCGGCTGTCGGGCCCCGTCTGATCCGCTGCCGCGTACACCTTGAACGCAATCAGATCGCGGCGGCCGGCGAGCCCGACCCATAGTGACGCAAACTGGCGCCAGGAGAGCCGCCCATCCATACCGGACGGCAGACCAGTCTGCCACTGTCCCGCCACCGCGACGTTCATCCAATTCGGCGCAAGCTGAAGGTCGCGGGCGACGGTCGCGATGCCGCGCGCCAGGATCGGTGGCATGGGCACGGGCGGCACCAGCCGCATTCCGCCAGGTATCGGCGTCGCGATGGCGATGACGTCCACGTCCCTCGTCGTCCGCTCCACCACGCCGAGCAGGTTGAGCGCCGCCCCGCCCACGACCACCAGGCGCACCTCAACACCCTCGGCGGCCAACTGCTCGCCGAGCGCCACGAGGGCGCGTTCGATGGGAATACTGAGGTCGCTCATAGGTGTGTGTATGTCTGTTATAGACCTATTACCTGTCTATTATAACTACTCATGCGCCTGCCAGCAAGGGCACCAAGTGACGGAAAGGCCCGGTTCGGCCCGCACGGACCCGGGCCACCCCGGCCGCGTGGCCGTTCCGTGACAGCCCCTTGATATATGGGACTAAGTCGTTAGCTTAGTCCTATAGACAGGAGCCGATTCATGGCCACCAAACGCGGCCGCGTCATCAACGTGCACGAAGCCAAGACCACGCTCTCGAAACTGCTGCGGCGCGTCCAGGCCGGCGAGGAGATCGTGATCGCCAAGAGCGGCCACCCGGTCGCGCGCCTGGTGCCGATGGCCGACGCGCCGCGTGAGCGCGAACTCGGATTCGCCGCGGGACGGATCCGCATCGCCGCCGACTTCGACGCCCCGCTCCCGGCTGATCTGCTGACGGCGTTCGAGCATGCGGATCCTGCTTGACACCCAGGTCTGGCTCTGGATGCTCGCGGCGCCCGACCGGCTTTCGCCTGCTTCGCGCACCCTGCTCGTGGATCCCGCGCACCAGCTGCTCCTCTCGGCGGCGAGCGCGTGGGAAATCGCCATCAAACACGCGCTGGGGAAGCTCACGCTGTTCGCCGCGCCGTCGCTCGCCGTGCCCGAACTCATGCTGCGAAGCGGCGTCACCGCCCTGCCCGTGACGCATACCCACGCGCTCGGCGTCGCCAGTCTCCCGCCCCATCACCGCGATCCCTTCGACCGGCTGCTGGTCGCCCAGGCGCAGGTCGAACGATTGCCGATTCTGACCGCGGACCCCCAGATCGGCCGCTACGATGTCGAGGTGATCGACGCCGGCACCTGAAAAGAAGAAGGCCCCGCTTTCGCGAGGCCTTCACAGTCGGGACGGCGGGATTTGAACCCGCGACCCCCTGAACCCCATTCAGGTGCGCTACCGGACTGCGCTACGTCCCGGTCCTAGGGGCGGTAAATGTACCATGAGCTGCACCATCATGGTACGGCCGCATTGCTTGACTCGGCAATTGCGCTCCGGTACGATGCGAGAGGTTGGTCGTGAATCGTGAGGGCGGAAAGGCTCCCGCCACCTTTGCGGACATCCAGGAGATCGTCGCCCTGGCACGGTTCACGACTCGAACAACAAGCGGGGAGAGATCTTCGGATCCCTCCCCGCTCTTGATTGCCATCAGCCATTAGCCATCAGCCATCAGCCGTCTAGTTGCACATCGAATACTCTCCCCGCCGCACTGCATTGCATTACATTGCAGTGCATGGACAGCCAGATCACCCTTCGCCTCCCCAGGGAGCTTGCCCGCGCCCTCAGCAAGCGCGCCAAGGCCCGCGGTGTGCCCAAGTCCCAGCTGGTGCGCGAAGCGGTCACGAGGTACATGGCCGAGGCGGAGTCGCTGACCGCCGAGCAGGTGTGGCAGCGCAGCCTGCCCTTCATCGGCAGCCTCGAGGGCGACCACGAGGCCGCCATGGCGGACCCGCTGTATCGGCAGATCTACGAGATGAACTTCCGGGAATAGTCGTGATCGCGGGCCGCGATGTGCTGCTGGACAGCGGTCCGCTGGTCGGGTTGCTCGACCGGCGAGACCAGTGGCACGACCGCGTGCCCGACACCTGGCGCGCCGTCGCTGCTCGTTGCATCACCACCGAGGCCGTCGTCGTTGAAGCGACGCACATCGTGGGCAAACGGACCGGCGACTACGCCCGGGTGCTCGAGCTGCTCGTCGCAACCGACATCGCCGTCTTCGCCCTGCACCGCCCGCTCCACGAGGCCTGCATCCACCTGATGCACCGCTACGCCGCCGTCCCCATGGACTACGCCGACGCCACCCTCGTCGCCCTCGCCGATCGGCTCCGTATCCGGCAGGTCTTCACCTTCGACCGCCGCGGGTTCCGGCAATACCAGGGCGCCACCAGCCGCGCCCCGCTCTCGATTATTCCCACGCCCTGAAGCCCGGCCGCCACCAGCCACCGGGCGCTTGACACCCCGCCCCGCAAATCGTATCTGATAGGGTTCCCCCACCGGAGATTCCCGTGAAGGTCTTGCATATCGCCGCCCTGACGGCCGCCGGCCTCCTGGCCGCCGCGGCCGCCGCGCCGGCGCAGATGGCCCACCCGGGCGGCATGTCCCACGCCCAGGTGGTCGCCGCCGCCAGCGCCGGCGGACCCGACTTCATCAGCCAGAACGCCACCATCGGCTGGATCGACTCGGCCGGCGCCGTCCATGTCATGCGCCCCGGAACCAATGGCTTCACCTGCGTCGTCGTCATCCCCGATCCCTTCGGTGGACCGATCTGCGGCGACGCCGCCGCCGCCGGCTGGATGCTCGCCATGCTCACTCACCAGGCCAGTCCGCCCGCCGCCACCGCACCCGGCATCGCCTACATGGCCCACGGCGGCGCCCACTGGGAAGACGCGACCGGCAACGTCCTGATGGAGCACGACCAGAGCCCCCACGCCGCCGGCTCGCACCGCATCACCGAACAGCCCCACTGGATGCTCATGTATCCCTTCGACCCCGCCGCGACCGGCCTGCCCACCAAGGAAAACGGTACCGGCTCCTACATCATGTTCGCCGGGACTCCCTGGGCCCACGTGATGGTCTACCAGGACCCGAACCAGCTCCACGCGGCCGCCATGCACCACTAGCCATGCGCCGCGCCCTGTCACTCCCGTTCCGTTCCACCTTCCTGGAGGATTCTGTGCGCCTTACCCGCCTCGCCCTTGCCGCGTCCGCCTGCGCTCTGGCCGCCTGCCAGAAACCCGAAACCGCCGAGCAGATGGCCTCGCGCATTCGCGCCGAGAGCGACTCGGCCCAGACGGCGATCACAGCCATGTCCACCTCCTTCGCCGCCCACATGTTGGCCGGCCACGTGGACTCGGTCGTCACGATGTATGGCGACGACGCCGCCCTCATGGCGCCCAACATGCCCGCCGCCCACGGCAAGGCCGCCATCAAGGCCGCCTTCACCGGCATGATGACGGGAGGGACGATGAGCGCCTTCACGCTGACCACGACCGCGGTCACGGCCAACGGCCCCATGGCCATCGAGACCGGCCGGTACCGGCTCTCGATGACGCCCCCCGGCGGCGCCATGATGAGCGACAGCGGCAAGTACATGGTCCACTGGCACAAGGTGAGCGGCCGCTGGATCATCGCGAGCGACATCTGGAACACCGACGCCCCGATGCCCGCAGCCCCGGCCCCGCCGGCGCGGAGACGCGGCTAGACGAGTGCCTGAGCTGCCCGATATCACCATCTACGTAGAAGCCCTGGAGCGTCGCATCGTCGGTGCGACGCTCCTTCGCGTTGAGGTCCTGAACCCCTTCCTGCTGCGCAGCGTGGATCCGCCCCTTTCATCCGCATTCGGCCGGCGCGTCAGCGGCCTGCGGCGCCTCGGCAAACGCGTGGTCATCGAGCTGGACGGGTTCTTCCTGGTGATCCACCTCATGATCGCCGGCCGGTTCCAGTGGTCGGAGAAGACCCCCAAGCTGGGCCGCAAGCTCATCCTCGGCGCCTTCGTCTTCGACACCGGCACCCTGGTCCTCACCGAGGCCGGCAGCAAACGCCGGGCCTCGATGCACCTGGTCCGTGGCGAGGCGGCGCTGAAGCAGTTCGACCGCGGCGGCCTCGAGGTGCTGGACGCCAAGGCCAAGCAGTTCGCCGCCCGCCTGCGCGGCGAGAATCACACCGTCAAGCGCGCCCTCGCCGATCCGCGGCTCTTCAGCGGCATCGGCAACGCCTACTCCGACGAGATCCTGCACCGCGCCCGGATGTCGCCGATGCTGCTCACCAGCCGGATGTCCGACGAGCAAGTCGAACGATTGTTCGAAGCGACGCGCGCGACGCTGCGCGAATGGATCGCGCGGCTGCGCGAAGAAAATGGTGAGGGATTCCCGAAGAAGGTGACCGCGTTCCGCCCCGGGATGGCGGTCCACGGCCGGTTCCGCCAACCCTGCCCGGTCTGCCAGGCGCCGGTGCAGCGGATCCGCTACGCCGACAACGAGACCAACTACTGCGCCCGCTGCCAGACCGGCGGCAAGCTGCTCAAGGACCGGGCGCTGTCACGACTCCTGCACGACGACTGGCCCAAGTCCATCGACGAACTCTAGCGACCACGTCACTGCGACTGTTTGTCGATGTAGAGCCAGATGCGCTCCTTCGCGGCCTCCACCTCGCCCTGGACGCCGGTGGCGGCGCGCAGCGCCCGCATCCCGACGTCGGCGGCGGGAGCGGCCATCTGGGCCTCGAGCTGCTTCGAGAACTCGATGAGACAGGCCTGGTTCTTGTTCAGCTCGTCGGGCTCCGCGTTGTCGGCGTCCACGGCCGTCATCGCCAGCGAGAGCGGCGCCATGCCGACTCGCGCCGGGGTGTTCTCGTTGGGCGCCGCACCGATCGCGCCCGCGAACGAGGCCGCGCTCGCGGTGCGGTTGCCGAGCGGGCCGAGGCCGTACTTGTCGGTGAGGTAGCGCAGGATGCTGGTGTGGTCGAGCACCTTGCCGTCGGCGGGAGCGAACCGCGGCCCGCGGAGCCACTTCGAGATGAGGATCGTCCCCACCCGCACGCCGTAGAGGTCGAAGTTGCAGCCTTCCTGGTTGTTGTGGTCGGGCGGCACCGCCGCCGGCGGCTGCACGTGGTCGTAGAAGCCGCCGTGCTCGTCCCAGGTGACGATCAGCAGCGTGGAATCCCACAGCGCCTGGCTGCCGCGCACCGCGTTGTAGACGCTGGCGATCAGGGCGTCGCCCTTGAGGACGTCGTGCGGCGGGTGCTGGTCGTTCTGGCCGAACGGCATGTACGACGGCTCGATGAAGGTGTACTTCGGAAAGCCCGAGGCGTCATTGGCGGCCGCGGCCACGTCCTTGAAGAAGGTGCTCATCATGTGGTAGTGCTTGAGATTGCCTTTCATCCGCTGGTTGTTGAGCAACAGCGACTGCGGGATGTCACCAGCGTAGATGGCCCAGGCGACGTTGCGCTCGTTGAGCCGGTCGTAAACCGTGGTCTGGTCGTACTTGTGCAGGTTCAGATGGAAGGGGAGCTGGGGCATGTTGACCCACCCCTGCGACGTCCCGCTGTGCACGAAGAAGCGGTTGGTCCAGGTCGGGCCCGGCACCGACGAGAACCAGGGATCGCAGACGCAGAAGGCCTGGGCCAGCTGGTGCGTGGCGGACAGCGCGCCGAGTCCGAAGTACGACATCACCTGCGGCCACGCCGCGCCGGCGTTGGGCTGCTCGAGCGCGAGGTCCCAGACGAAGCCGCCCATCGCCGGCAGCCCGTGTCCGGGGGCGATCTGGCGCATCACGTTGGTGAACTCGTGCCGCGGGTCGGGGCGCATCTTGCGCACTGCGTCGGGCGTCTGCGGAAAGCGGGTGGCGGAGCCCGGCCGCTCGAGGTTGCTGTTGGGATTCGCCGGATTGATGCCGTTGATTCCCGGCACCGCGCCGAAGAAATGATCGAAGGAGCGATTCTCGAGCATGAGCACGATGACGTGCTCGATGGGGTCGGCCATGCTGTCTCCGGTGCAGGTGTGTAGGCTGGTAGCGGCGAGACATACGGCCAGGGGGGTGGGTCTGAAAAGACTGAAAGAGTTGCAGTACTACGGGTGTGACAGCGAATCGAGGCTGCGCTGGGCTCCCGCGAAACCGGGCTGGACCTGGAGGGCGTGGGTGTAGGCGATGCGGGCGCTATCGGGCATGCCGAGCTGGACGAAGGCCTGGCCCATGCGCCACCACAATCCGACCGCCGAGTAGCTGGGGACATTGTCGCCGGTGGGGCGCGGCCGCGCGGCGACGTAGTGGAGGTAGCCCAGCGCGCGGCCCGGGTCGCGCTTCAGCACCACCAGGTTGCGCGCCACGCCGAATCGCGCCACCACGTCGGTGGAGTCGTGGGCCAGCGCACTTTCATACAGCGGCAGGGCGCGCTCGGGGCGCTCGGAGCCGCCGAAGAAGCCCGCCACGCGGACCATTGCGAGGCGGTCGCCCGGGTGCGCGCGCCCGTACGCATCCATCACGGAGTCGGCGCGCGCCTTCTCCCGTGCGTTGCCGCGCAGCAGCGCCCCGACCATCGCGCTGGTGCCCCGCCACTCGTCGATCCGCCGCAGCGCCGCGGCCAGCACCAACGCCGAGTCGCGGTCGCCCCCGACGATCCCCGGCGCCTGCGACAGGTAGCCGATCAGGCCCTCGAGGTAGTTCGGATTGGTGGGCTCCAGCGCGACGGCGCGTGCGTAGCCCTGCTTGCACTTCCTCGCGATGCCGTACGCGCGCAGCCCGCCGACCTGACCGGCCCGCGAGCCCGCGATGTCGCCCAGGGCGTATTGCACCGCGGCGTTGTCGGGCTCCGCCTCGGCCGCGAGCTGGATGATGGTGTAGGCGCTGTCGAGCCTGCCGCGCTGCTGCGCCGCCTTGGCCTGCTCCATGAGGGACTGCGCCGCCGCCGGCCGCAGCGCGCAGAGCGCCAGGAGCGCAACCAGCCGCGCCGTCATCGTCTGGCCGCCACGGGAACGAAGAGGTAGGCCCACGGCGTCCCGGCGTAGCGCACCCAGGGCCGGTCCTTCTGGCGGGTCACCGGCAGTCCGGCGAACACCTGCCGGGGATTGGCGGGGACGATGCCCACGTAGGGCGGATCCTCGATCCACGCCTGGCCGGTATCGGGGGCGCGCTTGGCGGGGTCGATGTCGCTCGCGCTGTTGCCGCCCTGGAGACGGTAGATGGTGCCGATCCCCGCGATGCGCGGCGCGCGGCGCGACTGCACCGCGTACTCCCACTCGCGCCCGCCCTCGTCCTCGCACACCGGATCGGTGGCCGGCGTCTTCGGATCGTCGGGCCAGCAGGTCCAGCCGCTCGCGCCGAGGACCAGCTCCTCGCCGTGCGACGTATCGGTCGCCGGCAGATCGAGCACCTGGGCGTCCCTGGAGACGTCGGCCGGCGCCGCGCTGCGCGCGCTGGCGATCTTCCAGGGGCGCGAGTTCTGGGTGATGGGGATGTCGCGATCGACCATCTCGGGCTTGATGGTCTTCTTGCAGCCGGCGACCAGCAGCAGCAGGGCCAGCGCCAGCCTGGAATCCCGTGGCGGGACAATGGAAACCATGGCGTGATAGTATCATACGAACCGTGGATACGTCCATGTTGAACGCCTTCATCACACTGGTTGAAACACCTGGCACGGGCATCCGCTTCGCGGTCAAGGACCTGATCGCGACGGCGGGCATTCGCACCACCGCCGGTTCGGCGATCCTCAAGGACTGGATTCCGCGGCGCGACGCTCCGGTGGTGCGCGCGCTGCGGGCGGCCGGCGCCGTGATGGTGGGGAAAACGAACACGCACGAGTTCGCCTTCGGCACGACCAACGACAATCCGCACTACGGGCCGACCCGCAATCCCTGGAATCTCGATCTCACGACCGGTGGCTCCTCCGGCGGCTCGGCGGCCGCCGTGGCGGCCGGCGTGGTGCCGGTGGCGCTCGGCACCGATACGGCGGGGAGCGTGCGGATTCCGGCCGCGCTCTGCGGATGCGTGGGCTTCAAACCGAGCTGGGGCGCGATCAGCACCCGGGGCGTGGTGCCGCTGGCCCCGACGCTGGACACCGTCGGGTTCCTGACGGACACCGTCGCGAACGCCGCCAGGGCTTTCTCGGCCTGCGCGCGCCCGGGGCGCGCGGCGCGATTGGCGCACCCGGTCATCGGCATCATCGAGTCCCACGCCTATGACCGGGTCGAGGACGAGATCGTCGCCTCGATCGAGGAGGCGCTCAGGCTGCTGGAGTCGACGGGAGCGCGGATCCGCAGGATCGCAACCACGGCGTTCGCGGATTGCGTGGGGATCGGTGTGCCGCTGGTGCGCTGGGAAGCGATCGGGTACCACCGGCAGTGGTTCCCGGCGCGGCGGGGCGAGTACGGCCCGGACGTCGCGCGGTCGCTGGATGCCGCGATGGAGCTCAAGCGCCGCGACTACACGGAGGCGATGGCCGCGCGCCGTGCCCTGGCCCGCGCGGCGCGGCGATTGCTGGGCGACGTGGACCTCCTGGCGGGGCCGACGGTGCCGATTACCGCCTTCCCGAACCGGGTGGCGTATGAGCCGGTGGCGCCGGGAGGCGAGTTGCCGCGCTTCGCGCTCACCCGACTGACCTACCCCTTCAGCCTGAGCCGGCTACCGGCCATCACCGTGCCGTGCGGTCTCACGTCGAGAGGCCTTCCGGTGGGGCTTCAGCTGGCGGCCGGGTGGCAGCAGGATGTCTTTCTGCTCCAGGCGGCCTCAGCGTACGAGGGGGCGCGCGGCGCGTTTCCTAAACCTCGTGTTCACATGGAGATAGCTCAATAACTGTCGGATTGCTGTCGGATAACTGATGCGATACTGATCGCGTATCTCGACAGCGGCTCATAGCCGCTGCTCGGCGATGGCGGCTGAGAGCCGCCTCGATCTGATCGCTGCTCAGGTCCAATACGCGGCTCCCGCTGTTGGTGCTTGACAGTCATACGTTCGTTTGATATCATACAAACGTATGAAACACCAAAGCCGATACCGCAAGACGGGAGCACCCCCCTCGCGCCGGCCCGAGGCGGCTTCGCTCGGCGACGCCAGCACGCGGAATCGCATCCTGGCCGCCGCCCGGCCACTCTTCGCCGAGTACGGCTTCAACGGCACGTCGGTCCGCGACATCACCTCCGCCGCCGGCGTGAACCTCTCCGCCGTCGGCTACCACTTCGTCACCAAGGAGCTGCTCTACCTCGCGCTCCTCCAGGAGATCGTCGGTCCCCTCGCCCCCCGGATCGAGTGGTTCACGCGCGGCGACGTCGCGCCGCTCGACAAGATCGAGCGCATCGTGCGCGCGGTGTTCGACCACATCCGGGCCAACCCCGACATGCCGGCCTTCATGGTGCGCGAGATGGCCTCCGGCCGCACCCCCTCCGGCCCGATCGTGCAGGCGATGGGCCGGGCCCTGCCGGCGATGGCCGGGGTGATCGCCGCGGGCCAGCAGCAGGGAGCGATCCGGGCCGGGGATCCGATCCTCCTCACCCTCAGCACTCTCGCGCAGCCGGTCTACCTCTACCTGACGCGTGGCGCCGTGGCCGCCGTGGCGGGTGTGGATGCGAACGATCCCGCGGTACACGCCCGGATCGTCGAGCACGCCGTCACCGTGGTACGCGCGGCACTGGAGCAACGGTGATCGCGGTCCTCATCGCGGCCCAGCTGACCCTCGGCGATGCCGTCGCGCGGGCCCTGGGCCAGTATCCCACCGTGGCGGTGGCGCGCGCCGCCCGGGACCGGACGCTGGCCGACGTGCGCGAAGCACGCTCGGCATCCCTGCCCCGGCTCACACTCGACGGCACGGCGACCCGGTATCAGCTCCCGGGCCTCGTCTACCCGCTGCACGGCTTTCCGTCGGTGGCGGCGCCGACCAGCAACCTCGTCTTCGACCGTACGCTCTTTCAGGGCAGCGCCTTCCTCGGGTGGACGCTCTTCGACTTCGGCGCGCGCGGCGGCCGCACCCACGCCTCGCGCTCCCTGGCGGCCGCGGCGGGCGCCGCGCTCTCGGGGGCGGAGCAGCAGCTGGTGGCGCGCGCCGCTGCGAGCTACCTGCAAGTGCTCACCATGCGGCAGACGCTCGCGGCGATAGACCAGCGGCTGCGCGCCCTTTCGGCCGAGTCGGAGCGGACGCGGCGGCTCTTCGCCGAGGGGAAGATCGCGCGCGTGCAGGTGCTGCGCGCCGACGCCGCGCTGGCGCGCGCCCGGGCCGACCGCACCGGCGTGGCGGGCCGGCTCGACGGGGCGGAGCACGACCTGGCCAGCCTCACCGGCGTGCCGTTCAGAGAGGTCGCGAACGACCCGTTGATGGCCGTCGCCCTGCGCGACTCCTCAGCGCCAAGTGCCGGCGTGCTCATTCCGCGCGCGCTGGGATCGAGCACCGAGGTGACTGAAGCGAGGAGCCGCGCCGAAGCCGCCGCGGCCGCGGCTGGTGCGGCGCGCGCCACGCGCTTTCCCGAGCTGCGCGCGCTGGCCGGTCTCATCGACCGCGGCGCGCCCGGTTCGCCGTTCAAAGCCGAATGGCAGGCCGGCCTCGGCGTCTCGTACCCACTCTACACCGGCGGCCAGCGGGCCGGGACGATCGCCCGCGCCGAAGCCGACGCCCGCGGCGCGGCCGAGCAGCTGCGCCTCGCCGAGCTGACCGCGGCGATGAGCGTGGACCGCGCCATCGCCATCCTGGCGGAGGCGCACGCGCGGGTCCTCGCGCTCGAGAGCGCGGTGGCGCAGTCCGACACCGTGGCGCAGATCGAGCAGACCTCGCTCGAGGTCGGCTCCGGCACGCAGACCGACTACCTCGACGCGCTGGCCCTGGCGCTCCAGGCCCGCTCGTCCCTCATCGAAGCGCGCCACGGCGAGATCGCGGCGCGTATCGAGCTGGCCCGGATCACGGGCGAGCTTTCCCCCGACTGGCTCTCCAGGAACCTCCAGTGAGAAGACCCCTTCCCCTGCTCCTCCTGCTGCTGACCGCGGCCTGCCATCGCGCCGGGTCGCTGGACGCCTCCGGCACCGTCGAAGCCACCGAGGCGCAACTCGGCTTTCAGACGCCGGGCCGCATCGAATCGATCCGCGTGAAGGAAGGCGACGCGGTCCGCGCCGGCGACACCCTCGCCGTCCTCGACCGCGCCGAGCTGCGGGCGCGCCGCGCCCAGGGCCAGGCGCAACTCCAGGCGGCCCGCGCGCTCCTTTCCGAGCTGCTGGCCGGGGCGCGCTCCGAGGAGCGGGTCCAGGCCCAGCAGGCGCTGCGGGCCGTTTCCGACCGGCTCATCGACGCGCAGCGCGACCTCGACCGGCTCCATCGCCTCTTCGACGCCGGCGCGGTGTCCCAGGAGCAGTACGACAAGGCGCGGCTCCAGCTCGACGTCCTCCAGAGTCAGAAGTCGCAGGCCGAGCAGCAGCTCCAGATGGTGCAGACCGGGCCGCGCCCCGAGCGCATCGAGGCGCAGCGCGCCGCCGTGGCGCAAGCGGAGGCGGCGATCGCCCAGCTCGACGCCGTCCTCAGCAACGCCGTGATCCGCGCGCCCTTCGCGGGCGTCGTCACCGTCAAGGACCGCGGCGTCGGCGAGACCGTCGCCGCCGGCGCACCCGTCGTCACCATCATGAACCTCGACGACCGGTGGGTGCGGATCTACATCCCCGAAGACCAGGTGGGCGCCATCCACCTCGGCGACTCGGTGCACCTCGCCGCCGATACCTATCCCGGCAAGCGCTACCGGGGCGCCGTCTCCTTCATCGCCAGCCAGGCGGAGTTCACCCCCCGCAACGTGCAGACCCGCGAGGAGCGCGTGAAGCTGGTCTACGCCGTGAAGGTCCGGATCACCCAGGACTCGACCTACGACCTCAAGCCGGGTGTGCCCGCCGATGTCGTCTTCGGCAATTGAGGTTCGCGGACTCACCCGCACCTTCGGCACGCTGAAGGCGGTCGATCACCTGAGTTTCGACGTCCCGGCCGGCACGCTCTTCGGGCTGGTGGGACCCGACGGGGCCGGGAAGACGACGACGCTGCGCATGCTCGCCGGCATCATGAAACCCACGTCGGGGGAGGTGCAGCTCAACGGCGAGTTTGCCTACATGAGCCAGCGCTTCGGGCTCTACACCGATCTCACCGTCCGCGAGAACATCGAGTTCTACGCCGACCTCTACCAGGTCCCGCACGCCGACCGGCCCGGGCGCCTCGAGCGCCTCTACCGCTTCAGCAACCTCGGCCCTTTCGAGGACCGCCTCGCGGGCCAGCTGTCGGGCGGGATGAAGCAGAAGCTGTCACTCTGCTGCGCCCTGATCCACCACCCCAAGATCCTGCTCCTCGACGAGCCCACCTTCGGTGTGGACCCGATCTCGCGCCGCGAGCTGTGGAGCATCATCCGCGACAACGTCGCCAAAGGGATGACGGTCCTCGTCACCACCTCCAACCCGGAAGAGGCCGCGCGCTGCGACGAAGTGGTGTACCTCGGCGAGCGGGGCACGGCGCTGCCGCCCATCGTCCACCCCGGCCGCAACCTGGACGCGCACCTGGCCGCCGAAGTGCGGGACCTCACGCGCAACTTCGGCGACTTCACCGCCGTAGACCACGTGTCGTTCGACGTCTGGGAGGGCGAGATCTTCGGCTTCCTCGGCCCCAACGGCGCCGGCAAGACGACCACGATCAAGATGCTCACCGGCCTTCTCACGCCGACCAGCGGGAGCCACACCAGGTTCGGTCCGCTCCAGATCGGCTACATGAGCCAGCTCTTCTCGCTCTACAACGACCTGACCGTCGAGGAGAACATCCGGTTCTTCGCGGGGCTCTACGAGGTGAGCGGCGCGCGCTACGAGACGCGGCGCGACTGGGTCCTCGAGATGGCGGGCCTCCAGGAACAGCGGGGCCGCCTCACCGCCGAGCTGCCGCTGGGCTGGAAGCAGCGCCTGGCGCTGGGCACGGCGATGATCCACGAGCCGCCCATCCTCTTCCTCGACGAGCCCACCTCCGGCGTGGATCCCCTGTCGCGGCGCCACTTCTGGGACCTCATCTACGGCCTCGCCGACCGCGGCACCACGGTCTTCGTCAGCACCCACTACATGGAAGAGGCGGAGTACTGCCACCGCATCGCGCTGATGAACCGCGGCAAGCTGATCGCGCTCGACACCCCCGCCGCCCTCAAGGCGTCCCTCGGCGTGCCGACGCTGGAAGACGCGTTCATCACCATGGTCGAGCGGTCGGGCGGACAGGTCATCGGATGATCTCGCGCACCCGCCTCCTCGCCGTGGCCCGCAAGGAAGTGATCCAGCTGCGCCGCGACCCGCGCAGCCTGATCATGGCCTTCGTGGTGCCCGCCTTCCTCACGCTGATGTTCGGCTACGTGATGAACTTCGACGTGAAGCACCTGAAGCTGGGCGTGCTGGACCTCGACCGGACGATGCAGAGCCGCGCGATGGTGGAGGCCTACGCCGCCTCGGGCTACTTCACCGTGACGGAGCACCTCACCCGCGACGAGGAAGCCGAGCCGCTGCTCCAGCGCGGCGCCGTCCGGATGGTCCTGGTGATCCCGCCGGGATTCGCGCGGGACCTCGCCGGCGGCCGCGCCGCCGCGGTGCAGGCGCTGGTGGACGGCGGTGACGCCAACACCGCCGCCATCGCGCTGAACTACGCCGGCGCGATCACCGCGGGCCGGCGCGGGACGCCGATCGTGGTCCAGTCGCGGGTGTGGTACAACGAGGAGCTGAAGAGCAGCAACATGGTCGTGCCGGGGCTGATCGCGGTGATCATGATGATCATCGCCGCGATGCTGACGGCGCTGACGATCGCGCGTGAATGGGAACGCGGCACCATGGAGCAGCTCGCCGCCACCCCCGTCCACAGCGTTGAAGTGATCTTCGGCAAACTGCTCCCCTACTTCGCGATCGGCCTCTTCGACGTCGTGATCGCGGTCATCATCGGGCTCACGGTGTTCCGCGTGCCCTTCCGCGGCAATCCCCTGTTCCTGCTGGTCACTACCTCGCTCTTCCTCCTCGGTGCCCTGGGCCTGGGCATCTTCATCAGCGCGGCAATCAAGAACCAGCTGCTGGCGACCCAGATCGCGATGCTCGCCACCTACCTCCCCTCGCTCCTCCTCAGCGGACTGATGTTCGACATCGCCAGCATGCCGAAGTTTCTCCAGCTGGTCACCGTGATCGTCCCGGCCCGCTACTTCGTCAAGGTGCTGCGCGGCGTCTTCCTCAAGGGCGTGGGGCCGGAGGTGCTCTGGGCCCAGGCCCTGGGCATGCTGCTCTTCGCGTTCGTCGGCCTGTCGCTCGCCGTCCGCGCCTTCCGCAAGGAGATCGGGTGAACGCCGGGAGACTCTGGCAACTGGTCCGCAAGGAGTTCCGCCAGATGCTGCGGGACCCGCGCTCCCAGCGGATGCTGTTCATCTCGCCCATCGTCCAGCTGATGCTGTTCGGCTATGCGGTGAACACCGACGTCCGCAACGCCCGGACCTTCGTCGTGGACCTCGACCACACCGCCATCTCCCGCGAGTTGCTCTCCTCGTTCACGGCGTCGGGGTACTTCCGCATTGCCGGCTACGGCACCCGCCCCGCCGAGATCGCCAGCGCACTCGACCACGGTGACGTCGTCCTCGGCCTCGAGATTCCCCGCGGCTTCGCGGCCGACCTCGCCGCCGGACGGCAGGGGGCGGTCCAGATCCTGGTGGACGGGACGAGCTCCAACACCGCCACCGTGGCGCAGGGATACGCGACCTTGATCATCCAGCGGTTTGCGGTCTCGGTGGCGGGCGGGGGGCGGGCGGCGGGAGGCGTGGACCTGCGGGCCCGGGCCTGGTACAACCCCAACCTCATCAGCCGGGTCTACAACGTCCCCGGCGTCATCGGCACGATCATCATGCTGATGGGGCTGCTGCTTACCGCCCTGGCCATCGTGCGCGAACGGGAGATCGGGACGCTGGAGCAGCTGATGGTCAGCCCCCTCACGCCGGCGGAGCTGATCCTCGGCAAGTGCCTGCCGGTGGTGGGTGTGGCGTTCGTGGACCTGCTGCTGATCAGCGCCGTGGCGATGCTCTGGTTCCACATCCCGCTGGTTGGCAGCTTTCCCCTGCTGCTCTTCGCGAGCCTCTTCTACATCCTCTCGGGGCTCGGCCTCGGCCTGCTGATCTCGACGGTGTCGAACACCCAGCAGGAAGCCTTCATGGCGATGTTCTTCTTCTTCCTGCCGGCGATCATCCTCTCGGGGTTCATGTACCCGGTGCAGAACATGCCCGCGATCGTCCAGTTCCTGACCCTGGCCAACCCGATCCGCCATTACCTGGTGATCGTGCGCGGGATCTTCCTGAAGGGGGC
The DNA here is from genome assembly GCA_041476105.1 of Gemmatimonadota bacterium. Lineage (GTDB taxonomy): Bacteria > Gemmatimonadota > Gemmatimonadetes > Gemmatimonadales > JACORV01 > DASXPG01. The sequence continues at coordinate 38,695 of JBGOSS010000014.1, read as the reverse complement.
GGGCTTCGACGTGCTCTGGCCGCAGATCGCGACCCTGGCGGTGATGGGGGTGACGGTGCTCGCGTTCGCGACCACGCGCCTCAAGAAGACGATCGACTAGTCAGCGCAGGACGATGGTCCGCGCGCCGTGCTCGTGGGTGCCGGTACAGAGCTCGGCGGAGACGATGGCGCTGTCCCGCGCCGGCAACCCCAGCACGCCGGCCGCATGACCCACCGAATCGCGATTGACCACCCGCAGGCGCAGGCGTCCGTCGTCCAGCAGGTCCATGGTGGCGGGGAGTCGCATCGACTGGCCGTTCTCGAGGTGGTAGTCCCGGCCGCCCGGCTCGAAGACGATGGTGATCATCCGCCAGCGCGGCAGCGCCAGCCCGAGCCCGACGCCGGCGACGACGATGAGCGCGACGAGCGCGAGCTTAGCGCGCACCACGGACCGGGGCGACCAGGTGCAGCTCGCCCGACGAGGTGCGCACCGTGCACTCGGCGTGCTCGCCGTCGTTGAGAGGCCGCGCCAGGCCCATCAGCATCAGGTGGATGCCACCGGGCGCCATGGCGATCCGGCCGCCGGCCGGCACCACGATCGAATCCAGCGGCGTCATGCGCATGGTGCCGTGCTCGTCTTTCGATTCGTGCATCGTGACCATGCTGATGTGCGCGCAACTGACGCCGCGCACCACGACCGGTGTCGAGCCGGGATTCTCGAAGCTGAAGTATCCCGCCGACATAGACTGCACGTCGCCCTGGGTGCGCACCCAGGGATCCACGACCCGCAACTGGGCCGGCACCGGCGCGTTCAGCGCCTCGAGCACAACCGGGTAGAGCTGATCCACGCCGGCGCCGCCGAACCGCAGCGTCTCCTGGACGGTCCCGTCGGAGCCGATGATGAAAACGCTCGCCGAGTGAGCCACGGAGTACTCGCCCGTCGAGTCCTTCTCGATGTACGAGGCGACGCGAAAGCCGCGCTGGATCCGGGCGAGCGTCGCCGAATCGCCGGTAAGTCCGATGAAGGTACGGTCGAAGGAGCGGGCGTAGGCCTGCGCCCTGTCGGGGGTGTCGCGGGCGGGGTCCACCGAGATGAAGACGAACCTCACCCGGTCGGAGCGCATGCCGAGGCGCCGCCTGACGCCGGCGAAGTCGGCCAGGGTGGTGGGGCAGACGTCGGGACAATGGGTGTAGCCGAAGAACAACAGCACGACGTTGCCGCGCTCGTTCTGGAGGTCGAAGACCTGGCCGCCGGGAGCCGTGAGCCGGACCTGCGGCTCCAGGCGCGGCGGCGGGGTCGCGGCGGCGGCCGGTGCCGCCTCGCGGCCCTTGCAGGCGGCGACCAGCACGAGCAAGAGGATGGCGGATGGCAGCTGGCGGCCGGCGGCAAACGTGCGCATCGGAAAAACATAGCGGCTCACAGGGTCGCACGCACCGACGCGTAGACCGATCTCGGCTGGCCCGGGGCGACGAACGCCCCCGCGCGCAGCTCGGGATACACATGGTCCAGCACGTTGCGGATGCCGAGATCCAGCTCGGCCCGCGAGGTGATCCGCACGCCGCCGCCGAAGTGCAGCAGGGCGTAGGCGGGCAATTCGACGCCGGGGAGGTCGAAGGGCGAATACGGTCCGACGACGTTGGCACTCAGGCGCAGGTGCCACCGCTGCCCGGGCGGCGTCGCGCTCACGCCGAAGGCGCCGACGTAGCGTGCACTGTTGAAGACCCGGGCACCGCTCAGCGTGTCGCCGTCCTCGTTGATGAGATGGAGGTACTTCGCGTCGTTGAAGGTCCAGTCGCCGTCCAAGGTGATCGCGGGACTCACGCGGAGCGCGGCCTCGAGCTCGACGCCCTGGCGACGGCTGGCGCCCCCGCTGGTGGATTGGAGCGTCACCGGGTTGAAGGTCTGCTCGTTGTCCACGTCCATGCGGAAGTACGCGGCGCTCGCGTTGAGGGCGCCGCGGTCGAGCTTCACGCCGGCCTCGTAAGCCCATGCGGTGATGAAAGGCAATGACGGATCGGCGATGACGCCATTGGTCTGCCGGAATCCGCGCGACACGTTGCCGTACACCGCCCCGAACACCGGCACATGGACGAGGAGGCCGAGTTTCGGCGACACCACGCCATGGGTCCGGCTCGCCGCGGTCTGGCCCGCCGGCTCGGAGCGGGTGCTCAGCGCGTCGTACCGGCCGCCGGCCGTCACGCGCACGTGGTGGCCGAGGTCGAACGAAGTCTGCACGAACAGCGCGCCCGAGGCCTGCCGGGCCGTGACCAGCAGATCCGACGAATCGCGCGAGCGCGAAGTGGTGAACCACCGCTGGAAGTCGGCGTGGTCGAGGCGGCCCTCGACCCCGGCGGTGATCTCTCCGCGCGCGAGCACCCAGGTCAGCGCGCTGGTCGCGCCGAAGCCGTGGCGCTGGTCCTCTTCCTCGGTCTGGCTTCCGGTGCCGTGTGCGGCTCCGGCCTCGGGCGGCGTGGTGAGAAAGAGCTGCCAACGGCCCTGCGTCGCATAAACCGTGGTCCGCCACAGCGCCCTGGTGCCGACCACGCTGCGGATGCTGAGACGCTCCTGCGCCCGGCGCTTGAATCCGCCGTCGGTGGGATCGGTCACCACCTGGTACCGGTGCAGCGTGAAGAGGCTGTCGCTGAGGAACCCGGGGGAGTGCCAGTCGGAGGCATAGAGCTCGAGGCCCGCGTCGAGGGTCGTCGCGCCGGTGATCCGCCGCACCCACCGCGCATGTCCCTGGCCGAGCGAGTACTCGGAGTTGGGCCGCCAGCCTTCTTCCCGCAGGACGCGCAGGCCGGCGACGGCGCCGGTGCCTGGCCGGTCGAGGCCGGCCAGCAGCGAGCCCTCGAACCGCCCGTAGGCTCCACCGGAAGCGGTGACGTCGAGGCCGCTCATCCGCTCGAGGGTGGTGACGTTGACCACACCGGCCAGCGCGAAGTTGCCGAAGAGCGCGCTGGTCGGGCCCTTGAGCACCTCGATCCCGCTCACCGCCTGGGGCATCAGCAGGCTCCAGTCGTTGTAGCCCTCGGCGTGGCCGTTCACCGGCTCGTTGATCGGTACGCCGTCGATCCACAGTGCGAGATCGGTCGAGTGGTCGGAGGTGAAGCCGCGGATCGAGCCGTTCGAGGCGAAGCCCGGTCCCTGGCCCTGGTCGTGCACTTCGAGCCCCGCCGTCTGCCGCAGCAGGTCCCAGGCGTTGAGGGCGGGCGTCTGCCGGATGAGGGCGGGCGATACGTGGACGGTGCCGGAGGGCTCGTTGCGCTGCGGCGCGGTGGTCGTGATGGTGACCGCCTGCATCGTCACGGGCCGTCGGGTGAGCGAGTCGCCGTGGACGTGCATGGTGTCGGCAGGGGCGGGTTGCTGTGCGGCGGCGGCCCGCGCCATGGCGCAGGAGATGAGCAGCAGCGTGCCGGTAAGAAACGCCTCGCAGCGCCGGAGCATCACGCCCAGAAGATACTCGCCGTCCCACTTCGGCGCATGTTACCTTTGGACCCCATGAACCAGCCGTATACGCTCACCTGGGCCCGGGTTCCGCCGGTATTCCGGACGCTGGCCCGGTGGATCACCATCGCCCAGGCCGCGGGCTACGGAGTCTCCATCGTCTTCGTGCGGCAAACCGCCAGCCAGTTTCGCGCTCTCCAGGGGGCGGACGCGCACGGCCTCCTGCTCTCGGCGCATTCCCACCTGCTCGGCATGACCGCACTCTTCGCCCTGAGCGGCGCGTGTTTCGCCCTCTGCGAGCGGCCGCGCGACCCGGTGAAGAAGGTGGTGCTGGTGGCACCCTTCGCGGCCATCATGATCGCCTTCGTGTCGGTGTGGCTGATGCGGGCCTCGCCCGTCTTCGCGTGGCCACTGCTGGCGGCGAACGTGGTGATGGCGGTGGCGTTCTACTTCCAGATCATCGTGACGCTGAGGGAGCTGCGGAGGGTCGGGAACAGCTAGGCCCTAGCCGGCTTCGACCGGCAGTCTCAGCCTCGCCTCGCACCCGGGGCCGTCATTCCGATTCTTCAGGGTGACGGTCCCGCCGTGCCCTTCGGCGATCTGCCGCGAGAGGGCGAGCCCGATCCCCGACCCGTTGGGCTTGGTGGTAAAGAACGGCACGAAGAGATTGGCCGACTGCGGCAGCCCCGGCCCCTCGTCGCGCACGAAGACGTCGAGGTAGCCGTTCTCCCGCGTCCAGCCGACCTCCACCGTTCCGCCCCCCGCCTGGAGCGACGCGTCCATCGCATTCGCGACCAGGTTGATGAGCAGCTGGTCGAGCTGGTCGCCGTCGGCCTGGATGGTCAGCGCGGGGCCCGGTACGATGGCGACGGCGGCTCGCCGCTCCAGTCCCACCACGCGGCGCACCCATTCCTCGACGCCGAGGGGCGCGAGGTTCGGCCGCGGCAGCCGGGCCAGCCGGGCGTAGGCGTTCATGAACCGCGACAGCGCCTCGGCGCGGCCCGCGATCAGCGAGAGGCCGTCGGCGAGATCGCCGGCTTGGCCGTTCTTCGCGACCGCGACCTGGAGGCTCTGGGCGACGCTCTTGATGGGCGCGAGGGAGTTGTTGATCTCGTGGCCGAGCACCCGGATCAGCCGCTGCCACGCCTGGCGCTCCTCGTCGCGCAGCGCCCGCGAGAGGTCCGCGAGCACCAGCAGCGAGTGCGGGCGCCCGCCCTGGCGGAAGGTGCTCCGCCGCAGACCATAGCGCCCCTGTCTCCCCCCGAAGGTCATCTCGCGCACGCCGGTCGGGTCGCCGCGCAGGCATTCGGCGAGCCCCAGCTGCGCGGCGGTGGCCCCCTGGAGCTGCTCGAGCGGCCGGGCCAGGAGGCGTGCACCGGCGCGGTTGGCGAGGCGCAGCCGCTCGTCCTGGTCGAAGGCGAACACGGCGACGTCGATCTCGACCATCACGCGGCGCAGCAGCGCCGTGGCTTCCTGCGCGCCCAGGCGCTGCTGCCGCAGCGTCTCGCCCAGGGCGTTCATCTCGAGGAAGGCGAGGCCGAGGTCGTCCTCCGAAGTGGCGCCGCGGGCGCGGATCGAGAAGTCGTCCTCGCGCAGGCCCGCGATCATGTTGGCGATGGTCTGGAGCGGGCGGATGACGCGCTCCCGCGCGGCGAAGGCGAAGGCGACCCAGCAGCCGAGGGTGATGAGGAGGAGGGTCCAGCGCGTCTTGTCGGTGAAGTCGCCGACCAGGAGGATGACGACCAGGGCCAGCACCGCTGGCAGGCCTCCGGCGAGCGACAGCAGGAGGATGCGCTTGTCGTGTCTCAGAGGCCGTGCTGCTGGAGGCGGCGGTACATCGCGCTGCGCGAAAGCCCGAGCGCGTGGGCCGCCTGGGTGACGTTCCCGCCGGCGCGCTCGAGCGCCTTCTGGATCAGCACCCGCTCGACGTCCTCGAGCGTCATCTCCTCGAGGCGCCCGGCGGCGCCGTTGCCGGCCTGGAGGGCGAGGTCGCCGGCGCGGATCACGTTGGCCTGGGCGAGGAGGACGGCGCGCTCGATGGCGTGGTCGAGCTCGCGCACGTTGCCGGGCCAGGAGTGGCCGAGCAGCAGCTGGAGGGCGTCGGCGTCGAAGCCACTCAGCGTCTTGCGGTAGCGGGCGGCGTGCCGGCGCAGGAAGTGATTGACCAGCGGGGCGATGTCCTCGCGGCGCTCGCGCAGCGGGGGGAGGTGGAGCTCGATGGTGTTGAGCCGGAAGAGCAGGTCCTCGCGGAACCGGCCGGCGCGGACCTCCTCGCGCAGGTCGGCGTTGGTCGCCGCGATCACCCGCACGTTCACGCGGCGCCCCTTGGCGCTGCCCACCCGCTCCACGATCCCGGTCTGGAGGACGCGCAGCAGCTTGGCCTGCTGGGCCAGCGGGACGTTGGCGATCTCGTCGAGGAAGAGGGTCCCGCCGTCGGCCAGCTCGATGCGCCCCATGCGCTCGCTGCGCGCGTCGGTGAAGGCGCCCTTCACATGGCCGAACATCTCGCTCTCGAAGAGCCCCTCCGAGAGCCCGCCCAGGTTGACGGCGATCATCGGCCGGGCCGCGCGCTCCGAGGAGGCGTGCAGCCATTCGGCGACCAGCTCCTTGCCGGTGCCGTGCTCGCCGGTGATGAGGACGTTCGCGTCGGACGGCCCGACCCGCTCCATGAGGTCGAGGATCGGCCGCATCGCCGGCGCGCCGGCGATGATCTCGGGAAAGCCCTCGCGCTTGAGGAGGCGGTTCTGGTCGGCGAGGCGCTGGCCGGCGCGCAGGGCACGGCCCAGCTCGATCTGGGTGCGCAGGGTGTTGAGGAGCCGGCCGTTGTCCCACGGCTTCTCGATGTAGTCGCGCGCGCCCCGGCGCATCGCTTCGACGGCGCCGTCGACGCTGCCCCACGCCGTCATCACCACGATCGGGAGAAAGCCGTCCATGCCGCGCAGCCGCGTGATCAGGTCGAGCCCCTCGATGCCGCCCGTAGTGTCGCGGGTGTAGTTCATGTCCATGAGAACGGCGTCGTAGTCGCTCTTCTCGCAGGCGGCGAGGATCGCGCCGGGTGACATCGCCGCGTCCACCTCGAAGCCCTCCCCCTTCAGGACGAGCTTCAGCGCCTCCAGGACGTCCTTCTGGTCGTCGGCGATGAGAATCCGGGCCGCGGGCCGGGGATCGGGGCTCGCCGGAGCCTTCACCGGTCCGCCAGCCGCCGGACGAACTTCAGACCCGACCAGACCTCGTCCACGGCGCACACCTTCACGTCCACGAGTCCGTTGCGCAGGCCGATGTCACGAATGACGTCCTCGGTAAGATCGGTGACCTTCTCGGACGCCTTCTTCGGCCACGAAATCCACAGCATCCCCGCCGGCGCGAGCGCCGCCTCGAGGGCCGGGAACCGCGCGTCGAGCGCGCGGCTGGAGGTGACGAAGCACTGGATGAAATCGAGCGGGCCCTTCAGCGTGGTCGCCTGGACGACCGTCGGCACCCGGCCCAGCGTCCGGTGGTAGTCCTCGGGAGGATCGGCGAAGTACAAGCGCATGCCCGCCTTGATGCCGAGCTTCTGGACCAGGGGGGTCCCGGAGTAGCCTGCCATTCGGAGAAGATACGTGGGAGCGTGGGGGCGTGGGAATGTGGGAACGGAAGGGCCCCGATTCTACGCTCCCCCGCTCCCACCCTTCCACGCTTCCACCCCTATTCGGCGCGCAGCGCGACCATGGGGTCCACCCGCGAAGCCCGCCGCGCCGGGAGGAAGCTCGCGGCGACGGCGACGCCGGCCAGCAGCACCGCCACGCCGGCGAAGGTCGCGACGTCGGTCGCCGTCACGCCGTAGAGGAAGCGCTTGATGATCTGCGTCAGCCCGCTGGCCAGCACCAGGCCGACGGCGATCCCCACCGCGGCGAGGCGCAGGCCCTCGCGCACCACCATGCCCAGGACGTCGCGGCGCGCGGCGCCGAGCGCCATGCGGATGCCGATCTCCCGGGTCCGGCGCGAGACGGCATAGGCCATCACGCCGTACAGCCCCAGGGCGGCCAGCAGCAGCGCCAGCGCGCCGAACGCGCCGAGCAGCGCCGACACGCCGCGCTCCTTGTCGAGGCGCAGGCGCACGTGCTCCGTCAGCGTGCTGAGATCGTAGACCGGCAGGTTGCGATCCAATCCGCGCAGCACCTCGCGCACCGTCGGGAGCAGCCCCTCGGGCGCGCCGGCGGTGCGGGCCACCAGCGCCATGTCGAAGACGTAGCGCACGCCCTGCGCCGCGGGCACGTAGAGAAAGGCGGTCCGGTCCTCCGTCAGCTCGTGATACTTGCCGTCGCGCGCGACGCCAACGACATCGAGCAGCGGCTCGTTGGCTCCGGTGAGCCGCAGCCGCTTGCCGATCGGGCTTTCGCCCGGCCACATCAGGCTCGCCAGCCGCTCGTTGACGATCACGACGCCGGGCGATGACGCATGGTCCGCATCCCTGAAGTCGCGGCCCGCCACCAGCGCCGTTCCCATCGTCCGGAAGAAGTCCGGGTAGATCGTCGCAAAGGCGGTGCCGATGCCGACCGGCCGGTGGGGATTCGGCGCCTCGCCCGGGGGCGTGACTTCGTCGGTTTCGTGCTGCACCTGGGTCCACAGCGCGCGACTGCTCAACGGCAGGTCGCTCGCCAGCGAGGCGCTGGTGACGCCGGGTAGCGCGCGCACGCGGCCAAGCAGCTCGTCGTAGAACCGCGCCCGGCGCGGCGCATCGTAGCCCAGGGTGGCGAGGTCGAACTTCATCGTGATGCCGTTGGCCGTGTCGAAGCCCGCATCCACATGATTGGCCTTCTGGAGGGTGCGCAGGAACAGTCCCGCCACCACCAGCAGCACCAGCGACACCGACACCTGCGCGACGACGAACGACTTGATGAGGCGCGAGCCGCCGAGGCGGCCGCCGGCGTTGCCGTCCTCCTTCAGCGACGGCACCACGTCGGGGCGCGTGGCGCGCAGTGCCGGCACCAGGCCGAAGACCAGGCCGGTGAGCAGGCCCAGCGTCATCGTGAACGCGAGCACGCGGCCGTCGGGCGTGACGACGTCGGTGATGTAGCTCGGGATTTCGCCCAGCGCGCTGACGAGGCCCGTCAGCCACAGCGAGCACAGCATGGCGAGGCCGCCGGCGGCGGCGCCGAGCAGCAGGCTTTCGGCGACCAGCATCCGCACCAGGCGGCCGCGCGTCGCGCCGAGCGCGAGGCGCACGCCGATCTCGCGCCGCCGCGCCGTCGCGCGGGACAGCAGCAGGTTGGCCGCGTTCGCGCACGCGATCAGCAGCACCATGGCGGGAACGGCCATGAGCAGCGCGAAGATCGGCAGGCCTTCCTGGCGGTTGTCGGGGTCGAGGCCGCCCGCGAGCGGCTCGACCGAGGCACTGGTCTGCTCCATGGACTCGGGCCACTCCGCGGCGAGCCGGCTGCCGACGACGCGGGCGGCGGCGCGCGCCGACTCGAGGGTGACGCCGGGACGCAGGCGGCCGACGGCGCGCAGCCACTGCCCGTCGCGCACCTGGAGGATGCCGGTGTTGCCCGGCCACGCCTGGTCGATCATCGCCATCGGCACCCAGACCTCGCCCTGCTGGCCGAGGTCGATGCCGCTGAACCCGCGCGGCGCCACGCCGACGACCGTGAAGGAGCGGCCGTTGAGCACGATGCTCTTGCCCACCAGACCGCTGTCGGCGCCAAAACGGTTGCGCCAGAGCGCGTCGCCGATGACCGCGACCGGATACGCGCCGGGCACGCTGTCCTCGGCCGGCGTGAAGCCGCGGCCCAGCTGCATCCGCAGGCCGAGCACCGAGAAGTAGTTGCCCGAAACGAGCAGGCTCCCGACGCGCGCCGGCTCGCCGCCGCTGCCCAGCGCCATCGAGATGTGGTTGTAGGTCATCAGGCCGCCGAACACGCTGTCCTGCGCGCGGTGCTCGAGGTACTCGGGATACGACATGTTGCGGAAGCGGTCGCGGCCGTCGCGCGTGCCGACGAGCCAGACGAGGCGCGACGCCTCGGGCGCCTTGACCTCGCGGAACAGCGCGGCGTTGAGAAGCGAGAAGACGGTGGTGTTGGCGCCGATGCCGAGGGCCAGCGTCAGGATCGCGACCAGCGTGAAGCCGGGCGTACGCCGCAGGGTGCGGGCCGCGTAGCGCAGGTCGCTCATCAGCGCGTCGATCACTGCACCACCCACCCGTCCTTGAGGTTGATCACCCGGTGGCCGTAGGAGGCGTTTTCCTCGGAGTGCGTCACCTGCACGATCGTGGTGCCCTCGCCGTTCAGCCGGCGGAACAGGTCCATGATCTCGCGCCCCTGGGAGCTGTGCAGGTTGCCGGTGGGCTCGTCGGCGAGAATGAGCTTCGGCTTGGCGATGACCGCACGCGCCACGCCGACCAGCTGCTGCTGGCCGCCCGAGAGCTGTCGCGGGTAGAGGTCCTTCTTGGCGACGATGTGGAACCGGTCGAGCGTTTCGGCGACCACCGCCGCGCGCTCCGCCTTCTTCACGTCGCGATAGCTGAGCGGAATGTCGAGGTTTTCGTAGACCGTCAGGTCGTCGATGAGATGGTACTGCTGGAAGACGAAGCCGATGTACTTCTTGTTCAGCTCCACGCGCTCGCGCTGCTTCATCGCGTGGACGTCGTGGCCGAGGAAGCGGTACTGGCCGGACCACACGCCGTCCAGCATGCCGAGGATCGAGAGCAGCGTGCTCTTGCCCGCGCCGCTCGGCCCCATCACGCTGACGAACTCGCCTTCCTTGATGTCCGCGGTGATCTGGCGCAGCAGCCAGGTGCGGGTGGGCCCCGTTTCGATCGATTTCTCGAGGTTGCTGAGGGAGATCATACGGAGAATCTATAGAAAGAAGGGTGCCACCGGCGGCTGATGGCTAATGCCTTATGGCTGATGGATTTACAAAGCACATCCGGCCGCCTTACGGGCGGCCGGTGTGCCTATCCGGGAATGCGCGTCCCGATTCCGGAACGCTACAGCGAAACCCGCCGGCGGCGCAGTGCGCCGTCGATCATGCGCTGGGACTCGACGTCGGTGGTGTCGGTGTACGCGCGCAGGGCGTCGAGGGCGGTGCCGGTTCGGATCTGGGTGAGCGCGCGGACCGCGGCCCGGCGCACGGTGCGGTCGTCGTCGCGAAGCAGGTTCACCAGTGCGGGCACGGTCGTGGTATCGCGGATGGCCCCGAGCGCGCCGGCGGCATTGCGGCGCACGCCCGGCGAGAGATCGCGGAGCGCACCCGTGAGGGCGGCCGTGGCCTGCGGGCCCGGATCGGGAATCCGCCCGAGACCGGTGGCGGCGGTCGCGCGCACCGAGCGGTCGCGATCCCGCAGGGCGTCGGTGAGCGGCGCGGCAGCGCGATTGTCACGCAGGCTCGCCAGGGCCGACACGGCGGCCCCGCGCACCTCGATCTCGGGATCGCGCAGGGCGTCGGCCAGGGTGCCGAGGGCGCTGGGATCGCGCATGCGTCCCAAGGCGCGAATGGCCGAGCGGCGTACCGCGGCGCTGTCGTCTCTCGCCGCGGCGGTGAGCGGCACGAGCGTATGCGGGTCGTTGAGCTGAGCCAGTGCGTCGGCGGCGGCGCCGCGGGTGCCCGCATCGGGATCGCGCAGCGCACCGACCAGTGCGTCGGACGCGTCGTCGTCGTCGAGCTGCTGCAGCGCCCGCGCCGCGGAGCGCCGGACTTCAGGCGCCTCGTCGCGCAGGGCGCCGGTCAGCACGGCCAGGCTGGACGTATCGCGGAACCGGCCCAGCGCGCTCACCGCGGCGCGGCGGACCTCCATGGAGTCGTCACCGACCCGGCGGGCGATGGCGCTGCCCGCGCTGCGATCGCCGAGGCCGCCGAGGGACGTCGTCGCCGCCCAGCGCACTTCCCACGCCCGGTCGTCGAGCGCGGCGAGCAGCGGCTGAATCGCGCGCCGGTCGTCGAGGCCGGCGAGGCTGCGGGCCGAGACGGCGCGGACGATCGGGTCGGGATCGCGCAACGACGCGGTCAGCGGCGCCAGCGCCGAGGCGTCGCCGGTGGCGCCCAGGCTGCGCGCCGCCGCGATGCGGACCACCACGGCGCGGTCGTGCAGCGCCTCGATGAGCGCCGCGGCGATGCCGGCGTCATCGGCGTCGCTGAGCACATAGGTCGAAGCCATCGACGGCAGCGGGGCGATCGGTGGCGCGGGCGGGGTCGGCGGGGTCGGCGGCGCCATCGAGGCGAAGGGCGCGACGGCCAGCGCGCGCGCGTTGGCCACGGCGATCTCGGCCGACGCGCGTGCTTCCGCGGCGGCGGCGATCACCGGCGCGTAGTCAAAATTGAAATTGAAATCGCTGGTGAAATCGAAGTTGCCGTTGCGGCGCCGGCCAAAGTCGCCCAGCGCATCGGCGGCCGCGGCGCGCACGGTGGCGGCCGGGTCGTGGAGCGTCGCGATCAGCCGGTCCACCACCCCGCGGGAGCGCTGGTGGCCCAGCTCGCGGGCGGCCGGCCCGCGGATGGTGCTGTCCTGATCGCCGAGACCGCCGAGCAGCGCATCGGTCGCGGCGGCGAGGTGGGTCTTGGCGAGCAGACGGCCCGACACCGCTCGGACACAGGGATCCGCGTCGCGCAGGCCCGCGGCGAGCACTGCCACCGCGCCCGCGGTCCGCATCGGGCCCAGGGCCCAGGCCGCGTCGGAATCGGTCGGCAGTCCATCACCGCGCAGCACCGCCAGGGCGGGCGAACCGCCATACTCGGTGTTGCGCAGGGTTTGCGTCACCAGCTGGCACACCGTCACCGGGACGCCCCGAACGGAGGCGAGCAGGCGGGTGGCATTGGCGGCATCGTCCGGGTCCGGCGAATGACGCGAGCGGGCGAACCGGGTCACGGGTGCCGCGCCGGCGAGCAGCACGGCCGCTCCCAGGATGCGGGCGTAGCGGTACATGGTCAGGCCTCCGGGGAAAACATGGCTGTCCTCCTACGACGGACGACGGACCCGGAAAGGTTGCCTAGTCGTTGCGAAGGGCGATCATCGGGTCGACGCGGGCCGCTCTCCTCGCCGGCATCCAGCAGGCGACCAGCGCCACGCCCAGCAGCAGGAGGGCCACACCGCCGAAGGTCACCGGATCGCGGGCTCACGCCGACCATCATTTTCGACATCCGCGAAGCCCGGCGTCTTCAGGAGCGTGCGCCCGGCGTAGCGGAGGTCCTGGAGCAGCGTCTCCATGCCGTTCTCCTATTCCGCGCGAAGCGCGACGATGGGATCCACGCGCGTCGCCCGCCGGGCCGGCAGATAGCTGGCCAGCAACGCGACCGCGATGAGCAGCAGCGAGATCACCACGAAGGTGAGCGGGTCGGTCGCGCTCACGTTGAAGAGCATCTTCCGCATCAGCCGTGTGACGGCGAAGGCGGTGACCAGGCCGATGCCGACGCCGGCCAGCGCGAGGCGCACGCCCTGCCCCAGCACCAGCCCCAGCACGCTGTTGCTGTCGGCGCCCAGGGCCACGCGCACGCCGAGCTCGCGCGCGCGCTGCGTGACGCTATAGCTCATGACGCCGTACAGGCCGATCGAGGCCAGGATCATCGCGACGCCCGCGAAGACGCCGAGCAGCAGCATCGAGAAGCGGCGCGGCCCGGTGGACTGCTCGATCAGCGTTTCCATGGTGTTGACGTTCGCGAGCGGCAGGGCGTCGTCGACCGAGCGCACCGCCGCGCGGACCGCCGGCAACGCGGCCGTCGGGCTGCCCGCGGTCCGTACCACGAAGCCGAGGAACGGCAGGTCCCGCTGGGCGAGCGGGAGGTAGACCTGGGTGCGCGGGTCGGCGTCGAGCCCTTCGTGCGCCGTGTGACCGACGACGCCCACCACCTCGACCCACTGTACGATCGAATCGTTCGACGGATCATCATAGGTGATGCGCTTGCCGAGCGCCGTCGCGTGCGGCCAGTAGCGCTGCGCGAGCCGGTCGTCGACGACCGCGACCCGCGGGGCGCCGGCCCGGTCGGCCGCGGTGACCAGGCGGCCGGAGAGGAGGGTCGCGCCGAGCGCCGGCAGGAAGCCCGGCGTCACCAGGCGGATGTCGCCCCAGGGACCCGGCGCGTTGGCCGGCGCCTGGTAGCCTTCAACGGCGAAGCTCGCCGTGGCGAAGTTGCCGCCGAACGGGATGTTGCTGGTGCCGCCGGCGGCGGAGACGCCGGGCACCGCCGCGATCGCGGCCTCGAGGCGTTCCAGCACCGCAATGCGCGTGGTGTCGCTGCCATACCTGGCGCGGGGCAGCGAGACGGCGAACGTCAACAGGTGATCGGGCCGGAAGCCCGGCTCGACGCCGATGACCCGCGCGAAGCTGCGGATCAACAGCCCCGCCCCGACCAGGAGCGTGAGCGCGAGCGCGACCGTGGTCACGACCAGCCCCCGGCGCAGCGCGAGGCTGCGCTGGCCCACCGCGCCGCGCCCGCCCTCCTTCAGGGACTCGTGGAGATCGCCGCGCGCCACCTGGATCGCCGGCATGAGGCCGAAGAGCAGACCGGTCCCGACCGAGACCAGCAGCGCGAAGAGGAGCACCTTGCCGTCCACGCCGACATCGGCCGCCGGCGGCAGGTTCCGCGCGTTGAGCGACAGCAGGGCCGGGACGCCCCAGATCGCGAGGACGACCCCCAGGCCGCCACCCAGCAGGGCGAGCAGGACGCTCTCGGTCAGCAGCTGGCGCACCAGGCGCCTGGGCGAAGCCCCCAGGGCGACTCGAACCGCGATCTCGCGCCCCCGCGCGGCGGTGCGGGCGAGCTGGAGATTCGCGACGTTGGCGCACGCGATCAGCAGGACGAAGCCCACCGCTCCCAGCAGGATGTAGAGGGCCGTGCGGATGTTGCGTACCGCCTCATCCGACAGCGCGGTGACCTGGAGGTCCCAGTCGGGGGCGTAGCTGTTGGTGTACTGGGTGCGCAGCCGGATCGCGAAGGCGTGCAGCTCGGTCTGGGCCTTCTCCAGGCTCACGCCGGCACGGAGTCGGCCGGTGAACTGGAGAAACTCGTTGGTGCGGCGGCTGTCGGAGAAGTCCCGCGGCTGGAAGACGATCGGCGTGAAGAGCTGCGCGTTGGCCGAGAAGAAGTCCTTGAAGGTCGCCGGCATGACACCGACGATCTCGTAGCTTTCGCCGTTGAGCGCGAGCGAGCGGCCGATCACCGCGCGGTCGCTGCCGTACTTGTCCTTCCAGAACCCGTAGCTGAGCACCGCGACATGGTTGTGCCCATCCGCCGCTTCGTCGGGCCGCAGCATGCGCCCCAGCAGCGGCGCCACGCCGAAGGTCTGAAAGTACTCGCCCGACACCAGCGTGACGGCGATGCGCTCGGGATCCCCCGCGCCGGTGAGATTCATGGCGACGTTGTTCTCGATGGCGGCCTTCTCGAAGAGATCGGTCCGGGCGCTGTAGTCCCGGAAACCGGGGACCGACACCGGGGCGCGCAGCGGGCCGAGCGTGGGATAGAAGTGCTTCACGGTGACCAGGCGGCCCGGCTCGGCGTAAGCCAGCGGCCTGAGGAGCACCGCGTTGAGGACCGAGAAGATCGCCGTGTTGGCGCCGATGCCGAGGGCGAGCGTGAGCGCGGCGACGATCGTGAACGCCGGGCTGCCGAGCAGCGAGCGCACGGCGTAGCGCAGGTCCTGCATGAGCCTTTCCATTTATTCGCTCCTCAGGGCAATCATCGGGTCGGTTCTCGCCGCGCGGCGCGCGGGCATCCAGCAGGCCAGGAGGGCCACGGTCCCCAGGAGGACCGTGACACCGGCGTACGTCGTCACATCGGTATGGGTGATGCCGAACAGCAGACCGGTGAGGAGTCTCGACAGCACCAGCGCCGCGAGGACGCCGGCCGCGAGACCGTAACCAACCGGCTGCATCCCCTGGCCCACGACCAGCCGCAGCACGTCGGCGGCGCGGGCGCCCAGCGCTACCCGGATACCGAGCTCGGTGGTGCGCTGCGCCACGACGTAGGCGACGACGCCGTAGATGCCCACCGCGGCCAGCACCAGGGCGAGCGCGGCGAAGACCCCGATCAGGGTCGCGGTGAACCGCGGCGCCGCGATCGAGCGCGACACCACGTCCTCCAGCGTCCGCACGTCGGAGACCGCGAGACCCCGGTCGAGGTCGGCGATGATCCGCCGCACCGGTGCGGCCTGGGCCATCGGGTCGCCGCTCACCCGCAGCGTCAGGATCATGCTGCGCGACGGCACGTCGGAATCGCCCGCCGTCAGGAACACCTGGAGCTGCGGCAGGTACATCTCGGGCCGCGCCTGCTCGGTGATACCGCGGTGGTGGACGTCGCCCACCACCCCGACCACGGTGCGCCACAGCGAGTCGGCATCCGCCCGGAGCCGCATCCGCGTGCCCACCGGATCGCGGCCCTGCCAGTACTTCCGCGCCGCGGCTTCGTTGATCATGATCACCGGCGCCCCCGCCCCCTCCCTGTCGGACTCCGACAGGAAGCGGCCCTTGCGCAGCGGAATGCCCATGGCCCGGAAGTAGTCGGCGCTCGCCACCTGGAAGTCCACGGGCGTGCCCTCGTTGGGCGGCGGCGTGTATCCCGGGATGTTCGCGCCCCAGTCGCCGAGCACGTCGCCCAGCGGCAGCCCGCGAATGGCGCCCGCCACCTCGACGCCCGGCAGCGCCCGCACGCGCTCGAACAGCCGGTCGTAGAAGGCGCGCACCGCGGTGCGCGTGGGATAGGTGGCGGCCGGCAGCGAGAGCCGCATCGTCAGCACGCCGCGGGGCTCGAAGCCGGGCGACACGCTGGTGAGCCGGGAGAAGCTGCGCATCAGCAGGCCCGCGCCGATGACCAGCACGACCGCCAGCGCGACTTCGGCGCCGATCAGGACGCGCCGGAACCGGCGGCCCGCCACGCCCGCCGTCACGCTGCGCGTGGTCTCCCGCAGGGCGTCGGATCGCGTCTCCGACCGGACCAGGTGCCACGCGGGCACCAGCCCGAAGAGGATCCCGGTGGCCAGGGACAGCGCGAGTGTCCCCAGCAGCACCGGCAGGTCGATCTGGATCGCCTCGGCGCGCGGCAGGCTCGACGGGTTGATCGCGGGGAGCGCATCCACGCCCCACGCGGCGAGCACGATGCCCGCGCCCCCACCCAGCACCGCGAGCAGCACGCTCTCCGTCAGGAGCTGCCGGATCATCCTCGCGCGCCCGGCACCCAGCGCGGTGCGGATCGCCAGCTCGCGCTGGCGCGCCTCGCCCCGCACCAGCAGCAGGTTCGCGACGTTGCCGCAGGCGATCAGCAACACCAGGCCGACCGCGCCGAGCAGCACCAGCAGCGCGGGGCGCACCTTGCCCAGGATTTCATCGGGCAGCGTCACCAGCGTGACGCCGAACTCGGGGCCGTAGTTCTGCTGATAGGTCTGCTTCATCCCGGCCACGAACTGGTCCAGCAGCACCTGTGCCGGTCCCGCCTCCAGGCCCGGGCGCAGCCGTCCCACCGCCAGCAGGCCGTGGCTGCCACGGTTGTCGGGGGTGGGTGTGCCGAGCTGGATCGGCACCCAGATCTGGGTGCGCTCCGACCCCGCGAAGTCGTCGGGGAGCCGGAATGCCTCGGGCATGACGCCGACGACGGTGTAGGGGCGCGCGTTGAGCTGGAGCGACTGGCCGACGATCGCGGGGTCCGACGCGAAGCGCCGCTTCCACACTCCTTCACCGATCACCACCGCCGGGCTCCCGTTAGGCAGGTCTTCCTCGGCGAGGAAGGTGCGGCCCAGCAAGGGCTTCACGCCGAGGACGTCGAAGACACTCGCCGTGACCACGCCGGCCGGCAGCCGCTCGGCTTCGCCGCCACCGGTGACGGTGAGCGCCGTGGAGTAGTACGCCCCCACCGAGGTGAAGATCTGCGACTGCGCCGCGTAGTCGGCGTACTCGGGTGCCGACACCCAGGTGCGGTCCCAGCCGCGCCAGTGACTCCAGAGCATGGTGGCGTGCTCCGGCTCGGCGTAGGGCAGCGGCCGCCACAGCATCCCGCGCAGGACGCTGAAGATCGCGCTGTTGGCGCCGATGCCGAGCGCGAGCGTGATGATGGCGACCGCCGTCACCGCGGGGGTGCGGCGCAGCGCGCGGAAGGCGTAGCGCAGGTCCTGGAGCAGCGTGTCCATGACTACCTCATGCGTCGTGAGTCATTCACTGCGAAGCGCCACCATCGGATCGGTCCGCGCCGCGCGTCGCGCGGGGAGGTAGCAGGCCACGAACGCCACGGCGCTCAGGGCCAGCGTGCCGATCCCGAAGGTGGGCAGATCGACCGGCCGGACGTCGTAGAGCTGGGCGGAGAGCAGCCGCGTCAGGAATGCGGCCCCGGCCAAGCCGAGCACCGCGCCGATTCCCGCCAGCAGCATGCCGTGACCCACGACCATGCGCGTGACGTCGCCGGCCCGCGCGCCCAGGGCCATGCGCACGCCGATCTCGTGAGTGCGCTGCGAGACGAGATACGAGATGACGCCATACATCCCGACCGAGGCGAGCACGATCGCCAGGCCCGCGAAGACGCTGAGCAGCAGCATGATGAACCGCTGAAAGGCGAGTGACGCCGCCAGCACCTCGCCCATGGTGCGGACCCGCCCGACGGGGACCTGCGGGTCGGCCTCGCGGATAGTGCGGTCCAGGACCCGCAGCAGCGCCGCGGGATCGCCCGAGGTGCGCACCATCACGTTGATGGGAAACCAGCTGCTGAAGAGGCGGGTGAAGCCCGCAGGGGTCTGGGCCGACGCGAGAAACACGGTCGGCTGGGGTGGGGCTCCGATGAACGACTTCACGTCGCCCACCACGCCCACGACCTCGCCCGTGACTCCGCCGCTGCCCCCCACGTGCACCCGGCGGCCCAACGCCGTTTCGCCGCCGAGGTAGCGTCGGGCGAAGGACTCGCTCACCACGAGCACGGGGGGCGCGCCCCCGGCATCGGCATCGGTGAAGGCGCGGCCCCGCTGCAACGGGATACCGAGCGTACGGAAGTACTCCGGGGTCACGGTGCGGTAGTCCGCCGAGTGGATCTCGCCGCCCTCCGCCGCGACCGGCATGTTGCCGCCACGCTGGAGCGGCAGGCCCGCTTCCAGCACCGCCGCCGACTGCACACCCGGCAGCGCCGCGATCCGGTCCGTCAGCTGCCGGTAGAAGGCGGCGATCTTCGCGGTCGAGTCGTATCGCGCGCCGGTGAGCCAGATCTGGGCGGCCGCCACGTGCCGGGTGTCGAAACCGGCGTCGGTCCGGATCAGGCGCGCGAAGGTCTGGATCAGCAGCCCGGCTCCCACCAGCAGCACCAGCGACAGCGCCACCTCGGCCACCACCAGCGCATGCCGCAGCCGGCCCTGTTGGGCGCCACCGGTCGCACGGCCGGGAGCTTCCTTGAGCGCCCCGTGCAGATCGGCCCGGCTCAACTGCCACGCCGGCGCGAGACCGAACGCGACGCCGGTCGCGAGCGACACCACGAAGGCGAAGAGCATCGTCCACCCGTCGAGCCGGATGTCGGCGCCGTTCGAGAGGCTGTCGGGCACCAGGGCGAGCAGCGCCCCGAGGCCCGAGCTGGCGACCAGCAGGCCCGCCGCGCCGCCGAGCAGCGCCAGCACCACGCTCTCGGTGATGAGCTGCCGCATCAGGCGGGATCGCGTCGCGCCCACGGCGACCCGCACCGCGAGCTCGCGGCTGCGGCCGGCGGTGCGGCCCAGCACCAGGTTCGCGACGTTGGCGCAGGCGATCAGCAGCACGAATCCGATGGCGCCGAAGAGGATGCGCACCGGCGTGCGGAGGTTCAGCACCACCAGGTCGCGATAGGGCGCCAGCCCGATGGTGATGTCCTTCGACACCATCCCCTTGAACTGCTGCCGAAATGCGGCCTCGGTCGGCACGAAGGCGGCCTGCGCCACGTCGAGCGTGATTCCAGGCTTCAGCCGCGCGATCACGCCGATGTTCTGGCCGCTGCCGATGGTCTGCGCGACCTGGGCGAGCGTGGTCCAGACCTGGGCGTCGGGCTCGGAGTGGAAGCCGGCCGGCATCACGCCGACGATCGCGAAGGGCTTGCCGTCCAGCGTGACGGTGCGGCCGATGACCGCGCGGTCGCCCCCGAAGCGGCTCGCCCACAGGCCATGGCTCAGCACCGCGGCGTTGGGGCCGCCCGGCTGGTCTTCCTCGGCGGTGAAGGTGCGGCCGAGTGACGGGGCGACACCGAGCACCCGGAAGTAGTCGCGGGAGACTCTCAGACCGTCGACGCGCGCGGCCTCGCTGCCGGTGAAGAGGTTGAGTCCCACGGAGGTCGAGGCGCCGAGGGCCTCGAACATCGTCCCCTGCTCGGCGAGGAAGCGGTACTCGCCGTAGGTCACGTCCATCTCTCCCGCGCCGCCGGCCCACGTCTCCTGCAAGCCGACCAGGCGGTCGGGTTCGGCGTACGGCAGCGGGCGCAGCAGCACGCCATAGAGCACGCTGAAGATCGCCGTGTTGGCGCCGATGCCCAGCGCGAGCGTCAGCGCGGCCACCAGCGTGAAGCCGGGCGCGCGCAGCAATGAGCGCAGCGCGAAACGAAGATCCTGAAAGAGTGTGTTCATCCTATTCGCTCCGCAGCGCGATCATGGGGTCGGTGCCGGCCGCCCGGCGGGCCGGCACGTAACTGGCGAGCAGTGCCACGGCCACCAGCACCGTCGGCGCGACCAGGTAGGTCGCGACGTCGGTGGTCGGAATCTCGAAGAGGAAGTCCGCCAGCACGCGGCTCAACAGGCGCGCCAGCAGGAGCCCGATGACGCTGCCCAGGACGACGACACGCGCACCCTGGCCGACGACCAGCCGGATGACGTCGCCGCGCTCGGCGCCGAGGGCGATGCGCACCCCGATCTCGCGGGTGCGCTGCGCGACGATGTACGCCGTAACGCCGTAGAGACCGAGGGCCGCGAGCAGCAGGGCGATCCCTGCGAAGACGCCAAGCAGCGCCGCATTCGCGCGCCGGGGAGCGGCGGTCCGCGCCAGGTCTTCGCTCAGCGTGAAGATCCGCGATACCGGCTGCGAGGGATCGATGTCGAGCACCGCCTGCCGCAGCGCACCCGCTAGCTGCGCGGGGTCGCCGGCGGTGCGGACGACGATCGCCTCGGGCAGCTCGCCGGATTGCGCCGCAGAGAAGAACACCTCGGGCTTCACATCGACATCCTGCCCGATCTGGCGGACGTCTCTTACCACGCCGACGATGGTGGGATTCGTCACCATCTCGCCGTTCATGTTGATCGAGTGTCCGATCGGGCTGCCGGCCGCGGAGAACTGGCGGGCGAAGGCGGCATTCACGACGGCGACCGCAGGCGCGCCCTTCACATCGCCGCGCCCGAAGCCGCGCCCCGCCTCGACGCTCATGCCGACGGTGGCGAAGTAGTCATCGGTGACGTTGTTGAAGTTGGCCTGCCCACTTCCATCCTCGGGCACGGGAGCGCCGTCGAGGGTGATCGAACGGCTGTACCGGAATCCCTGGAGCGGCAGGACGTCGGCCAGCGCGGCCGCTTGCACGCCGGGCAGCGCGCGAGCCTGCTCGAGCAGCGCGGCGTAGAACGCATTGGTGGAGGCCGCGTCGTGGTACTTCGCCCCCGGCAGGCTGAGGGTGGCGGCGAGCACGTGGTCGGAGCGGAAGCCCGGATCCACTGCCGTCATCCGCAGCAGGCTGCGGGTGAGCAGCGTCGCGCCGACCAGCAGCACCAGCGCCGTGGCGAGCTGACCGACGACCAGCCCCTGCCGCAGCCGCGCGTGCCGCGGCGCTCCGCCGACACCTCCGCCGCCCAGCGCACCGCCAAGCTGGAGACGCGTGGCGGCGAAGGCGGGAGCCAGGCCGAACACCATGCCGGTCACCATCGCGATGGCCGCCGTGGCGGCGATGACCACGCCGTCCACGTGGATGGCGAGGCCGCGCAGCGCCGTCAGCGATCCGACGCGGAGCAGCAGCGGGATGCCCCAGGCGGGAATGAACAGCGCGACGGCGCCGCCGAGCGCGGCGAGCACCAGGCTTTCCACGACGAGGAGCCGGACCAGGCGGGCCCGGCTGGCGCCGAGCGCGGTCCGCAGCGCGAACTCGCGCTCGCGCACGCTGGCGCGCGCCAGCAGCAGGCTGGCCATGTTCGCGCAGGCGATCAGCAGCACGAACCCCGACGTGCCGAAGAGCATCAGCAGCAGGGGCCGTGTGCCGCCGTACCGGCGCTCGTGCAGCGTGACGAGCTTCGCCGCTCCCGCGCGCTGATACTGGGGCCGCGCGCCGTCGCCGCGGGCCGCGATACCCTGAAGCTCGGCGCGGGCGCCGGCAATCGTGGCGCCCGGCGAGAGCCGTCCCAGGACGCTCACGTACATCGACACTCCCGACGACGGCGCCGGAAGCTGCAAGGGCCGCCAGAACTCGGCGCGGCCCGGGAAGTCGAACCCGGCGGGCGCGACACCGGCGACGGTCACGGGCACACCGTCCATCGTCACCGAACGCCCCACGATGGCCGTGTCGCCGGCGAACCGGCGCCGCCAGAGTCCGTCCGAGAGGATGACGGTGGCGGGCAACCCGGCGCGCTCTTCCTCGGCGAGGAAGGCGCGCCCCAGCGCGGGGCGGATGCCGAGCAACGGGAAGAACGACGCCGATACGCGCGAGCCGATCACCCGCTCGGGCGTCACGTCGCCCGACAGATTGGCCGCCGAAGACTGGTACGCGGCCAGCTGGCCGACGGACCGCGCCCCCTCACGCCACTCCAGGAAGAACTGGTGCGGTTCCGCTCCGTAGTCGGGCTGCCCGTTGAACGACACGCCGATCGAGAGAATGCGATCCGGATCGGGATACGGCAGGTGCCGGATGAGCGCGACGTACACCACGCTGAACAGGGTGCTGTTGGCGCCGATGCCGAGCGCGAGCGTCAGCGCGGCCACCAGCGTGAATCCCGGCGCGCGCAGCAGCGAGCGGAGGGCGTAGCGCAGATCCTGGAAGAGCGTGTTCATCCTATTCGCTCCGCAGCGCGATCATGGGGTCGGTGCCGGCCGCCCGGCGGGCCGGCAGCCAGCTCGCGCAGGCCGCCACGCCCCCCAGCAGCAGGGCCGCGGCGACGTAGCTGACGAAATCTGTCGGCGTGGTTTCGTAGAGCACGGTGCGCAGCAGCCGGCTCAGCGCCAACGCCGCCACCAGGCCGGCCACGAGACCCATCCCTGCCGCTGCCGCGCCCCGGCGCAGCACCAGCTGCACCACGCGCCTCCGCTCGGCACCGAGTGCGAGGCGGATGCCGATCTCGCGCCGTCGCATCGCGACCGCATAGGCCAGCACCGCGTAGATGCCCTGCATCGCGATCAGCAGCGCCGCGACGGCGAAGCCGCCGAGCGCCCCGGCGCTGAACCGCTGGCGCGCGATCGAGTGGGCCAGCACCCTCGTCATCGGCGTGACGGAGCCAACCGGCAGGCGGGGGTCAACGCGCCAGACGGCCTCGGCAAGGGGACGCGCCGCGGCCAGGGGGTCGGAGCGGGTCTTGAGGACGAAGCTGCCGAACGTCTGCCACACCACGTCGCGCTGGAGGTACGGCTCGTAGACCGCGCGGCTGTCGGCGTCGGCCATGGAGCTGGAGCGCACATCGCCCGCCACGCCGACCACGGTGCGCCAGATCAGCGAATCGCCCTCGAGCCGGAACGCGAGGCGCCGGCCGATGGGGTCGAGTCCGGGCCAGACGTCGCGCGCGAACCGCTCGTTCACGATGACCACGCGGGCCGCACCGGCATCATCGGCGGCCGTGAAGGCCCGCCCCTTCAGGATCGGGATGCCGAGCGCCGGGAAGTAGTCACCGAGGATGGGGCGAACCCGGGCGCCGACGCCGTCGTGGTCGCCGGTGTGGGGGCGGTCGTCCATCAGGACGGTGTGGCCGATCTGCGAGGAATTCAGCGGCGGCCCGATGACGAAGGCCGCGTGCGCCACGCCCGGAATGCGGGATACCTCCTCGACCATCGCGCGGTAGGCCTGGCTCTGCAGCTCGCGCTTTCCGCCGTACCGGGCCCCCGGCAGCACCACGTCGGCGACCAGCACGTTCGATGGATCGAAGCCGATCCGCGCGTGCAGGAGGCGGCTGAAGCTGCGGGTCAGCAGGCTTGCGCCCACGACCAGGACGACGGCGAGGGCCACCTGGGCCGCGGCCAGCACATCGAGGCGCCGCCCGCGCCAGCGGCCCGCCGTGCCGCGATTGCCGCCGCCGAGGGCTTCGGCGGGGGCGCCGCGAAAGGCCTCGAGCGCGGGGGCGAGGCCGACGAAGAAGCCGGCGGCGAGCGCCAGCGCCAACGCGAAGGCCAGCACCGCCCAGTCGAGCTTCACCTCGCCGACTCGCGGCAGCGTGTCGGGGCCCAGCGCCATCAGCAGGTCACGGCCCCAGACGGCGAGGCCGACGCCGGCCAGGCCGCCGAGCAGCGCGACCGTCATGCTCTCGGCCAGCAACTGGCGGAGCAGGCGCGCGCGGCCGGCGCCCAGGGCGAGACGCACCGCCAGCTCCTGGCGCCGCCCGGCGGCGCGGGCCAGCAGGAAATTCGCGAGGTTGATGCAGGTGATCAGCAGGACCAGCGCGATCGAGCCCAGCAGGATGAAGAGCGGGAGCCGCACGTTCCCCACCAGGTGCGTGCGGAGGTCGACCGGGACAATGACCTTGCCCCCGTTGGTCCGCGGATAGTCGGCGGCCAGCGCGCGGGTGATGGTCCGCATCTCGACCTGCGCGGCCCCGAGCGTCACGCCGGGCTTGAGCCGGCCAATCGCCTGGAGGTGGTTGGTGCCGCGCTCGTGCATCGCCCAGGGCGTCGCGGTCGCGGGGGGCAGGTAGAGGTCGATGCCCAGGCCCGCGACGTCGGCCGAAGCGGCCAACACGCCGATCACCCGCGTCGGCTTGTCGCTGAGGGTGATCGTGCGTCCCACCACGTTCGGGTCGGAAGCAAACCGCCGCCGCCACAGCCCCTCGCCGAGGACGGCGACCTGCTCCACGCCGGACACATTCTCGGCGGCCGTGTACACGCGGCCGGCCAGCGGCCGCACGCCGATCACGTCGAAGTAGTCGGGCTCGGCCACGGCGGCGTTCAGCCGCTCGGGCTCGCCGTCGCCCAGCAGATCGAACGACATGCCGGGCGCGAACGTCGCGATGGCGTCGAAACTCTGCGACCGGGCGCGCCAGTCGACGGCGTCGGGAATCGAGACATCCGACTCGGCCTCGCCCTCGCGCGGGAGAAAGACGAGACGGTCCGCGCCCGGGTAGGGCAGCGGCCGCAACACGACGCCGTTCACCGCGCTGAAGATCACGGTGCTGGCGCCGATACCGAGCCCGAGACTGAGCACCGCGCCGATGGTAAAGCCCGGCACCGCGACGAGGCGTCGCA
Source organism: Gemmatimonadota bacterium (assembly GCA_041476105.1). Lineage (GTDB taxonomy): Bacteria > Gemmatimonadota > Gemmatimonadetes > Gemmatimonadales > JACORV01 > DASXPG01. The sequence goes on along the minus strand of JBGOSS010000014.1, from coordinate 13,969 downwards.
GCGCGTAGCGCAGGTCGAGCAGCAGGGTGTCCATTATTCGCTCCTCATCGAGACCATCGGATCGACCCGGGTCGCCCGGACCGCCGGCAGGTAGTTCGCGGCGAGGGCCACGATCCCCAGCAGCAGCGCCGCGGAGAGGTACGTCAGTGGATCGCCCGTCGTGATCTGGTAGAGCTGTTTCGCCAGCACCCGGCTCAGGGCCCACGCACCGGTGAGGCCGATCGCGAGGCCGAGAGCGACCAGCCGCATCCCCTGCCCCACCACCAGGCCGAAGACGTCCCTGGGGAGCGCGCCCAACGCCAGGCGGATGCCGATCTCCTGCCGTCGCTGGTTGGTGGTGTAGGCCATCACGCCGTAGATCCCGATCGCCGACAACAGCAGCGCGATGCAGGCGAAGAGCGACAGCAACAGCAGCGAGAAGCGGCGCGGCGCGCCGGCGTCGGCCAGCAGCTGCTCCATCGACATCACCCCGAAGACCGGTTGCTCCGGGTCGACCGCGTGGATGGCCCCGAGCACCGCGCTCGTCCGCGCCTCGGGGTCGCCGGCGGTGCGGACGATCAGCGACATCTCCTGTCCGGCGTTGCGGCGGTAGGAGACGTATATCTCCTCCCGGGCCGGGGTCTCGAGCGCGACCTGGCGGACGTCGCCCACCACGCCGGCAATCGTGAACCACGGCCCCTGGGCGCCGAACAGCTGGATGCGCCGGTCCATCGGGTTCTCGTTCGGCCAGTACTTGTCGGCCATGGTGCGGTTGATCACCACACTGCTCGCCGCCTGCGAGTCGGCCACCTCGCGCAGGCCGGTGCCCTGGAGCACCGAGATCCGCATCGCCCCGAAGTAGCTCAGGCTCACGGTCCGGACCTCGGCGCGCGGCGGCGTCTCGTCGGCGGTCTGCGGCCGGCCCTCGATCGTGAAGCGCGTCCCCGAGGTGCCCCGCAGCGGCAGCCGCGAAGTCAGCGCCACCGCCTCCACCCCCGGCACCTGGCGGATCGCGTCCTGGATGCGATCGTAGAACCCGATGCGCTGCTGCGGGGTGAAGAAACGGCCCTTCTCGGGCTCGTTCGGCCACGAGAGCCAGACCTGCATGGTGAGGGTGTGCGACGGGTCGAACCCGGGCTCGACCGCCACCAGGCGCTGGAAGCTGCGCAGCAGCAGGCCGGCCCCGGCGACGAGAATCAACGCCACCGCCACTTCGACCACCACCAGCCCCGCGCGCAGGCGGGCCCGCGCGCCGCCGGCGCTGGTGCCCCGCCCCGCGTCCTTGAGCACCGCCTGGAGATCCGACCGCGACCCCTGCACCGCCGGCAGCAGCCCGAAGACGACGCCGGTCACCAGGCTGAGGAGCGCGGTGAAGCCCAGGACCGCGCCGTTGAGACCGATGTCCCGGGCCCGCGGCAGGTAGAGCGTGGCCAGCCGTCCGAGCGCGGAGGTGCCCCACGCGGCGACGAGGAGCCCGAGCGCGCCGCCGGCCAGGGCGAGCAGGACGCTCTCGGTGAGCAGCTGGCGCGCCAGGCGCGAGCGGCTCGAGCCCAGCGCGGTGCGGATGGCGATTTCGCGGCCGCGCCCGGTGGCGCGGGTGAGCATCAGGTTGGCGACGTTGACGCAGGCGATCAGCAAGACGAAGCCGACCGCGCCCAGCAGCACCACCAGCGCGGGCTTCACGTCGCCCACCACGCGCTCGGCGAGAGGGATCGCCGTGGCGTGCCAGCCCTCCGCGGCCGGGTACTCGTTCGCGTACTCGACCCTCAGGCGGGAGGTGAGGACGTCGAGCTGGGCCTGGGCTTGCGCGGTCGTGACGCCGGGCCTGAGCCGGCCGATCACCTCGAGCATCCGGAAGCGGCGGTTGTTGACGAAGGTGGGATCGGGGTTGTCGAGGTCGATCGGCGCCCACAGCTCCATGGGCGACGCACCGCGCTCCAGGGGATGGCGGAAGCCGCGCGGCATCACGCCGATGATGGTGATGGGGTCGTCGTCGAGCCGGGCCACCTTGCCGATGACGGCGCTGTCTCCGCCGAAGCGGCGCTGCCACAGGTCCCAGGAAATCAGCGCGACGTAGCCGATCTTCCCGCCCGCGTCGGCCGGGGTGAAGTCACGGCCCAGGATCGGGGCCACGCCCAGCACCGACGCATAGTTGCTGCTCACCACCGCGGCCTGGAGGCGCTCCGGGCTGCCGGTGCCCGTGAAGTTGATGTTGATGGGCCAGACGGCGGCGGCGCCGGCGAGCGCCGGCACGTCGTCGCGGAAGTTCTTGAACTCGGGCGCCGAGCTGCCGACGTCGACGAGCCCGCGGACCGACACCATGCCCCGCAGCGCGACCAGCTGCTGCGGGTCGGCGTAGGCCAGCGGCCGCAGGAGTACCGCGTCGACCACGCTGAAGATCGCGGTGTTGGCGCCGATGCCCAGGGCGAGGGTGAGGATCGCGACCAGCGCGAAGCCCGGCGCGCGCAGCAGGCCGCGCAGCGCGTATCGCAGGTCCAGCAACAAGGTGTCCACGTGCGCCCCCTGGCGGCCGTCCGCCATTGGCGTGATGGAAGGAACTGCGCCACGACACCGCTGTACCGGGCGAGGTGACGGCCCCGCGGCCGGCTCTCCTCTACTCGCTTCTCAGTGCCACCATCGGGTCGACCGACGCCGCGCGCCGGGCCGGAATCCAGCTGGCCAGCGCCGCGACCGCGGCAAGCACCAGCGCCACCACGCCGAAGGTGAGCGGATCCGCCGCGCCGATGCCGAACAGCAGGCTGCGGAGCGCGCGGGTGGCACCGAGGGCGAGCACGATGCCGATGCCCACGCCGAGCGCCGCCTGGCCCATGCCGGCGCGCAGCACCATCCCGACCACGGTGCCCCGCCGCGCACCCAGCGCGACCCGGATGCCGATCTCGCGCACCCGCTGGCTCACGGCGTACGACACCACGCCGTAGAGCCCGATCACCGCGAGGGCGAGGGCCAGCACGGCGAAACCGGCGGCGAGGGTCGCGGCGAACCGCGGCAGGATCAGCGCCCGACCCGACATGAGATCGGCGAAGGTGCGCACGTCGGAGGGCATGTCGGGATCCAGTGACGCGATGACGCCCTGGGTCGCCGGCGCCAGGCTGCGCGGGTCGGCGGCGGTGCGCACCACCAGCGTCGCGTACCCCTGGTAGTTCTGGGTGAGCGGCTCGTAGACGAACGGCGTGGGCTGCTCGCTCAGCGCGTTGTACTTCATGTCCGGCGCAACGGCCACCACCGTGACCAGCGCCGAGTCGGGCGCGCGCAACCGGAACTGCCGGCCGACGGCGCTCACCCCCGGCCAGTAGCGCCTGGCGAACGTCTGATTCACGATGACCACGCCGGGCGCGGCCGAGTCGTCGCGCACCGTGAAATCCCGACCTTCCGCGAGGCGGACGCCGAGCGCGTCGAAGAAGCCGGGCATCACCTCCGCCCAGCCGGCCATTTCGGCGCCGGTGGAGTCACTGCCCGCCTCGTGGCCGGGCACGAAGATCCGGCCGCCGTTGTTGGAGAAGTCGAGGGGCACGAACTGCGCGAGGCTGGCCGCGCGCACGCCGGGGAGCGCAGCCGTGCGGGCGAGGAGCGCCCGGTAGAACGCCTCGCCGCGCGGGCGCTCGTAGCGCTGGAGGTCGGGCGCGACGGTCATCAGCAGGCCGTGCGCGGTATCGAAGCCGGGGTTGACGTCGCGCAGCTTCGCCAGCGTGCGCAGCGCGAGACCCGCGGTGATCAGCAGCACGCACGACACGGCGATCTGCGCCACCACCAGCGCGCCGCGCAACCTCGAGCGATGCAGCCCACGCGCCGACACCGCGTCGTTCTTGAGCGCGCCCACCAGCTCGGGGCGCACCGTCTGGAGCGCCGGCGCAAGACCGAACACGACGCCGGCGAGCAGCGCGAGCACCGCCGTGTAGGCGACGACGCGCTGGTTGATCGCGAATACGAAGTTGAACGGCAGATCGGTCGGCAGTTTCAGCATCGCCTCCACGCCGGCCGTGCACCACGAAGCCAGGGCGACGCCGGCCACCGCGCCCAGGCCGGCCAACAGCAGGCTCTCGGCGAGCAGCTGCCGCACCAGCCGCGCCCGCGACGCCCCCATCGCCAGCCGGATCGCGATCTCCTTCCGCCGGCCGGTGGCCCGGGTGAGCAGCAGGTTGGCGACGTTCGCGCAGGCGATCAGCAGGACCAGCGCCACCGCGGCGAGAAAGAGCCGGGCCGCCAGCGCGAAGCCGGTGGCGATGCCCGGCTCGGGCCGCGCATCCAGCTCCGACATCACCCGGGCCTCGAGGCCGCGGTGACCCGGATCCTCGGCCGCCAGCCGCGCCATCACCGTCTGTGCCGCCGCCTGCGCCCGGACCACCCCCACGCCCGGCGCGAGCCGCGCCATCAGCCGGAACTGCGGGCCGTTACGCCCCGCGAGCTGGCCCGGCGGTCCGGCGACGACGGCGTCGAACTGGCCGGCGGGAATCCAGAGATCGGGCTCGAAGCCGACGTAGTAGACGCCGTGGAAGGTCGGCGGCGCCACGCCGATGATGGCGAAGTCGCGCCCGTTCACCCGCACGCCGCGTCCGAGGACGCCGGGGTCGGCGTGGAACCGCCGGCGCCACAGGCCGTCGCTGATCACGGTGACCGCTGCCGCGCCGCCCGCCGTCTCGGCCTCGTCGAAGGCGCGGCCCCGCGCCGGCCGCACGCCGAACATGGTGAAGTAGTTGCCGCTGACGATCTCGCCCCAGGTCCGCTCGCTGCGGCCGCCCTCGCTCAGTCCGAACGGATAGGGGTAGTAGGCCGCCACGTCCGCGAAGACGTCGTGCAGGGCGCGCAGGTCCTGGTAGTCGGCGAACGACACGTCCCCGTACGACCCGCCGTTGGGGTTGTAGCGGAAGACGTTGACCAGCCCCGCGGGATGCTCGACGGCCAGCGGCTGCCAGACGAAGCTGTTCGCGATGCTGAACATCGCGCTGTTGGCGCCGATGCCCAGGGCCAGCGTCAGCACGGCGACCAGCGAAAACCCGGGGTTCTTGCGGAGCCCGCGCGCCGCGAAGCGGAGGTCCTGGAGCAGGTCGTTCACTCGGACCTCAGCGCGTCCATGGGATCGATCCGCGCGGCGCGGTGCGCGGGCAGGCCGCTCGCCAGCACCGCGACGGCGCCCAGCAGCAGCGGCACGCCCGCGAAGGTCAGGGGATCGGCCGCGCCGACCCCGAAGAGGAAGCTCGAGGCCAGGCGCCCCGCCGCGAAGGCGACCAGCAGCCCGGCCACGACGCCGGCGATGACCAGCCGCAGCGCCTGCCCCACGACGAGGCGGCGCACGTCGGCGGCCGCGGCGCCCAGGGCGATGCGCACGCCGATCTCGCGCCGGCGCAGCGCGACGGAGTAGGCGAGCACGCCGTACAGTCCGACTGAGGCGAGGATCAGCCCGAGGGCGCCGAAGACCCCCAGCAACGTGGCACCGATGCGCTGCGGCAGAACGGAGAGCCCCAGGTGCTCGTCCATCGTCACCATGCGGATCGGCAGGTCCGAGTCGAGCGCGTGGACCAGGACGCGCAGGTCACCCTGGAGCGCGGCGGGGTTACCGGTGCGCACGTGCAGCGTCAGGTCGGTCGAGTAGCTCTGCGCCAGCGGAAGGTAGAAATAGGGCTTCGGCTCCTCGCCGAGCGACGCGTACTTCCCGTCCTTCGCGACACCGACCACCTCGCGCCACGCGTCGGGCTGGCCGATGCGCTTCCCGATGGGATCCTGCCCGGGCCAGAAACGGCGCGCGAAGGCCTCGTTGACGATCGCCACCGGCGACGCGCCGGGACGATCGACGGGCGAGAACTCGCGTCCCTTCAGCATCGGGATGCCCATCGCGCCGAAGTAGCCCGCGCTCACCGTGTTGTCGCCGAACTCCATCTCCTCACCGGACTGCGGGACGTAGCCGTCGACCTGCACGCCGCGGCGGTTCATCCCCAGCCCGAGCGGCACCGACTCGGCCAGCGTCGCGGCCGTGACGCCGGGCAGTGCGCGTACCCTCGACTCGAGCTGGTCGTAGAAGACGGCGGTGCGCGCCGAGTCATAGCCCTGGATCGACGGCTCGGTCGTCAGCAGCACCAGCCCGTCCGCCGCGAAGCCGGGGTCGGCGGCCTGTGCCTTGCCCAGGCTGCGCAGGAACAGCCCCGCCATCACCAGCAGCACCATCGACACGGCGACCTGCGTAATCACCAGCGCGTCGCGCATGGTCACCCGGCGGCGCCCGTGCGCCGTGAGGGCCGTCTCGTCCTTCAGGGCCCGCACCAGGTCGGGCCGGGTGGCGCGCATGGCCGGCACCAGGCCGAAGACCACGCCCGCGAGCATCGCGATCGTGATGGTGTACCCCAGCACCCGCCCGTCGAGGGAGAAGTCGAGCGCCACCGGGAGCGGCAGCGGCGGCTGGAACGCCTGGAGGAACCCCGTCGTCCAGGTCGCGAGCAGCAGCCCGGCACCGGCGCCCAGCGTGGCCAGCAGCAGGCTCTCGGTCAGCAGCTGGCGCACCAGGCGGCGGCGCGGGGCGCCCATCGCCAGGCGGATCGCGATCTCGCGCCGGCGGCCCGAGGCCCGCGCCAGCAGCAGGTTCGCGACGTTGGCACAGCAAATCAGCAGGACCAGGCTGACGACCGCCGTGAGCAAGCCGACGAACCCGATCACCGGGCCGCGCACCGCCGGGAAGACCCGTGCCTCGCGCTCCGGCAGCACGGTGATGGCGCGGCTCTCGTGACGGACGTCGGTCCAGTTGTCGGGATACGCGGCATGCAGCTGCCGAGCCAGCACGGCGAAACGGGCCCGCGCCCGCTCCACCGTCACGCCCGGCTGGAGCCGCCCGATCAGGAAGAGCCCGCGGTCGCCGCGGTTGGTGAGGTCCTGGCTGCCGGCATTCAGCACCGCGTGCATCAGCAGCGGCGTCCAGATTTCGAACTTGAGCCCGCGGAACGAACCGACGAAATCGCGCGGCGCCACGCCCACGATGGTGAACGGGTGGCCGTTGAGGTGCACGATGCTGCCCACGGCCTCGGCGCGGCCGGAAAAACGCCGCTGCCACAGTCCGTACCCGATCACCGCGACGGGCTGCGTACCCGGCACGACGTTCTCGGCTGGGCGGAGGAAGCGGCCCGCGGCCGGCCGCATGCCGAGGACGTCGAAGTAGTTGCCGCTCACCTCTTCGCCGAAGACGCGCTGCGTCTCCTCGCCGGCGGCGAGGCTGAAAGGCCGGGGCGTGAAGCTCGCGAGTCCGGCGAGCACCTCCTGGCTGCCCCGCTGGAAATCGAGATAGTCCACCCACGACGAAGTGCTGAAGCGCGGCCCGCTGAAGTCACTGGTGTAGACCGACACCAGCTCCCCGGGACGCTCCACCTGCGCCGGCGGCTTGAAGAACAGGGTGTTGACCATGGTGAAGATGCTGGCGTTCGCGCCGATTCCGAGGCCGAGCGTCAGAATGGCCGCGCCGGTGAACCCCGGGTTCTTCCGCAGCCCGCGCGCCGCGAAGCGGAGGTCCTGGAGCAGGTCGTTCACTCGGATCTCAGGGCGATCATCGGTTCGATGCGCGCCGCGCGCCGCGCCGGGAGCCAAGCGGCCGCCGCCGCGACGAGCACCAGCGCGGCCGCGACCCCGCTGAAGACCAGCGGATCGCCGGCCGGAACGCCGTACAGGAGGGACGCGAGGCCGCGGGCCATCGCGTAGGCGCCCACCGCGCCGATCGCGACGCCGGCGATCGCGGCGCGCAGGCCCTGCGCCAGGATCATCCGCGCGACGCGCCGCGTTTCGGCGCCCAGCGCCATGCGGATGCCGATTTCGTGCGTGCGCTGACTGACCGAATAGGAGATGACCGCGAAGATCCCCATGGCCGCGATGACCAGCGCGAGCGCGCCGAAGGCCGTGAAGGCCGCGGCGCCCAGCTGCCACGAGCGGTACTGCGGGGCGATCCGCTCGGCCAGGCTGTGCACGTCGGCGTATGGCAGGTTGCCCGCGGCCTGCATCTCACGTCGCACGGCGTCGGCGATGTCGGCCGCGCGGGTGCGCGAGCGGACGACCAGCGCGTGGACCTCGCCGCGGTCCGCGCCGCTGTCGACCTGGGCGAGCGGCACGTAGTAGAGCAGCTGCGCGTCCTCGAGGACATCGCCGCGCTTGGCGTCGCCGACGATCCCCACGACCCGGGTGCAGGGTTTGGCGTCGTCGCCGAGAAACAGGCACTTCCCCAGCGCGCTCTGCCCCGGCCAGACCAGCCGCGCCATGCTGGCGCTGACGACGGCCACCAGGGCGGCGCCCGGTACGTCAGCCGCCGTGAGGCCTCGGCCCTGCATCAGCGGCATGCCCATCGTCCCGAAGTAGTCGGAGCCGACCGCGTTGATGTACGGGCCCCCGGTCCGGGTATGGGGCATCGAATCGACGCCTTCGGCGCGAATGCTCCGCCCGAACGCCCAGCCAAACGGCGACATGGTGGGCGAGGCCGACGCGACACCGGGCATGCGCTGCAGTGCCGCGAGAATCCGGAGGTAGGCCGCGTTGGCGTCGGCCGTCGAGGCGAAATGGGCCGAACCCATGTCGACCGACGCTTCGAGCACCTGGTCGGCATCGAACCCGAGGTCGATGCGCTGGACGTTGCGCAGGCTGCGCACGAAGAGGCCGGCCCCGACCAGCAGCACCAGCGTCAGCGCGATCTGCGCCACCAGCAGCGCCGCCCGGGTGCGCCCCCCTCGCGCCGTCGCGCCATGCCCGCCGCTCTTGAGTGCATCGGCCAGATCGGTCCGGCTCGACTGGATGGCCGGCGCCAGCCCGGTCAGCAGCGCCGTGAGCAGCACCGCGGCCGCCGCGAAGGCGAGAACCCGGCCATCCACGATGGAGAGGTCCGCCGGGAGGTCGGGGATGAGGAGGCCCCGCACGGCGCTCCCGCCCCACATCGCGAGCAGCAGCGCGGCACCGCCACCGAGGGCCGCGAACACCAGGCTCTCGGCGAGCAGCATGCGCACCAGCCCGCCGCGCCCGGCACCCAGACCGGCGCGGACCGCCAGCTCGCGGCGCCGGCTCACGCCGCGCGCCAGCAGCAGGTTGGCGACGTTGGCGCAGGCGATCAACAACACGATCAGCGCGACCAGCCCGATCCACGCCGAGACCTTGGAGTCACTCGAGACCTCGGGCCCGCGCGCCGCCTGCACCGGGCCGAGCATGACGACGGCGTTCGAGTCGCCCCTGCTCTCCGGCACGGCACCGCGACGATAGGCCGTGGTCGCCAGCGCGGCGGCGTCCTCCACCCGCGCGCCGGGCTTGAGGCGCACCATCACCTGGTTCCAGATCCATCCGCGGCTGGTCAGCGCCTCGGCGGGAACCATGTCGCCGATCGCGACCGAGGCCTGGATGGGGACCCAGAGGTCGGGAGGCGAAAGCTCGATGCCGCCGAAACCCGCCGGAGCCACCCCGATGACCGTGTACGTCCCGTGGCCCAGGGGAAGCGTGCGGCCGATGACGGAAGAGTCCCCCGCGAAATGTCGGCGCCAGAAACCGTGGGCCAGCACGGCCACGGGCGGCGCGCCCGGCCGGTCCTCGTCGGCGCCGAAGAACCGTCCGAAGCCTGGGCTCACGCCCAGGAGCGGGAAGTAGTCGTGCGACACGGCCATCGCGTTCACCTGCCGCGCCGAGGCGCCGCGCCCCAGGCTCATCGGCGCGGCCTTGACCGTCGCCGTGCGCTCGAAGACGCCGGCATCGCGCAGATCGGTGAACGTCGGGAACGTCGTGGTCTGCCCGGTGAAGGTGCCCAGCATGCCCACGGTGCGCTTCAGGTACACGCGCGCCACGCGACCCGGCTCGCGCACGCCGGCCGGCGGCCGCAGGAACAGCGTGTCCACGACGCCGAACATCGTGGCATTGGCGCCGATGCCCAGCGCCAGCGTGAGCACGACGCCCAGCGTGAAGCCGGGCGCGCGCATCAACGAGCGCGCGGCGTAGCGGATGTCGCGGAGAAGGTGGCGCATGGTCGGGCTACTCGGTCCGGAGGGCGACCATCGGATCGATGCGCGCGGCGCGCCGCGCGGGGAGCCAGCTGGCCGCCAGGGCCACGGCGCCCAGCGTCACGGCGATGATCGCAAACGTGACCGGGTCGCGCGGGCTGATGCCGATGAGCTGGCTGCGCAGCAGTTGCGCGGCGCCCACCGCCGCGCCCAGGCCGATCAGCAACCCGAGTCCGGCGAGCCGCATCGCGCGACCGACTACCAATCCGACGACGTCGCCGCGCACCGCACCCAGCGCCACGCGCACACCAATCTCGCGGGTCCGCTGGCTCACGCCGAACGACAGCACGCCGTAGATCCCGATCGCCGAGAGGAGCAGCGCCACGCACCCGAAGGCCGCCAGCATGATGGCGCCCAGCCGCTGGGCGAACACCGCCGCCTGCATATGCTCGGCCATGGTGCGCACGTCGAGGAACGGCAGCTCGGTGTTGACCGCCTGGAAGGCGCGACGGAGCGCGGGCACCAGCGCCTTGGGATCGCCCGCGGCGCGGACGAACACGGTGAGATCGGAGCGCGGCTCCTGGAGCACGGGCATCCAGGCCATCGCCATGGCCGGCTCGGTCAAGCTGTTGTACTTGCCCTGCCGGGCTACGCCGACGACGGTATACCACTCATTGTGCTGCCGTACCCGGCGCCCCACGGCGTCCTGCCCCGGCCAGAAGCGGCGGGCGAATCGCTCGTTCACCACCATCACCCGCGGCGCGCCGGCGAGGTCGGTGCCGTCGAGCGGCCGGCCCTGCACCAGCGGCAAGTCCATCGCGCGGAAGTAATCGGGGCCGACCATGGCGTACCGCACCGACGTGTTCTCGTCGGTCTGCGCCTGGTAGCCCTCGGGCTCCATGCCGCGGCTGCTGTTGCCGCCGAAGCCGAGAGGGACTTCGTCCGCCACGCTCGCGGCCTCGACGCCGGGCAGCGCCCGGATCGTCTCGGTGAGACGCCGCACCAGGGCGGTGCGCGATGAATCGGGCACGCCCGCCAGGCGCAGGTCGGTCGAGACCAGCAGCAGCCGCCCCGGGTTCCGGAAGCCGACGTCGGCGACGCGCGAGGCCTGGAGCGACCGCACGAAAAGGCCCGCGCAGACCAGCGACACCAGCGAGAGTGCCACCTGCGAGACCACCAGCGCGGACTGGAGCCGGGAGCGCTGGCCCGGCTCGCCGCCGATCCCGTCCTTCAGCGACGGCACCAGCTCGGGGTTCGACGCCTGGAGCGCCGGCACCAGTCCGAAGAGCAGCGACGTCGCCAGGGTGACCACGAAGGCGAACAGCACCACGCGGGGACTGATCGACAGCTCCATGCCGATCGGGAACGGCGCGGGCGGCAGCAGCTTCATGATGAGGTCGCGGCCCCACAGCGCGAGCAGCAGGCCCAGGCCGCCCGCCGCGATGGCGAGGGTGAGGCTCTCGGTAAGCAGCTGGCGGACCAGCCGGAAGCGGCCGGCGCCGATGGCGATGCGGATGCCGATCTCGCGGCGCCGCGCCAGCGCACGCGCCAGCAGCAGGTTGGCGACGTTGGCGCAGGCGATCAGCAGCACCACACCGGTGATCCCCAGCATCGCCAGGAACACCGGCCGCATGATCTGGGTGGATTCCTGCTCCGATAGCGGCTTCACGATCGCGCCGTTGCGGGAGTCGGTGTCGCCGGTCTCCCGGCTCACCCGCTTCGCCACCGCGTCGAGGTCGGCGCGGGCCTGCGCCAGCGTGAAGCCGTCGCGCACCCGGCCGAAGCCGTCGAGCCACTCCCAGTTCCGGTCGTCGAGGTTGCTGGGCGGCGCCATGACCGGCTGGAGCGTGATCGGGATGTACACGTCCATCTGGAGCGCGATGATGGTGCCGCCGAACCGCGGCGGAGCGACGCCGACGATCGCGATGTCCCGGCCATTGAGCGACAGGTGGCGGCCGACGATGCTCGAGTCGCCGGCGAAGCGCCGCTGCCAGAGGCTGTAGCCCAGCACGCCGACGGGCGAGCGATCCAGCTCGTCCTGCATGGTCAGGAGGCGGCCCAGCGCGGGGCGCATGCGCAGCACGTCGAAGTAGTTGCCGGAGGCGAGGACCCCCCACAGGCGCTCGGTGGATCCGTTGCCGTCGCGCAGGCCGAGTTGCAGGAACCCCGATGCGGCGAGGTCGACCGCCGTGGTGCCGGCACGCCAGTCGCGCAACGACAGGTATGACAGCGACCACTCGGCGCCGCTGGGGCCGTTGGTCTTGACCAGCACCATCCGGTTGAAGGCCGGTACCGCGGGCAGCGGCTCGAGGACGAACGAGTTGAGCCACGTGAAGACCGTGGTGTTGGCCCCGATCCCCAGGCCGAGCGAGAGCACGGCGACCAGGGTGAGGCCGAGGTGCTTGCGCAGCGACCGCAGGCCGAAGCGCAGATCCTGCCAGAGTGCGTCCATCAGGCCAGGCTCACTCAGACCGCAACGCGATCAGGGGGTTTACGTCGGCGGCGCGGCGGGCCGGCACGAAGCTCGCCAGCAGCGCCACCGCCGCCAGCAGCAGGCCGACGCTCGCGAAGGTGATCGGGTCCCGAGGGCTGATGCCGAGCAGCTGGCTGCGCAGGGCCTGGCCCACGCCCGCCGCGCCGACCAGCCCGATCAGCAGGCCGATTCCGGTCAGCCGCATGCTGCGGCCGAGGACCAGGCGGACCACATCGGCCCGTGCGGCACCCAGGGCCAACCGCACACCGATCTCGCGCACCCGGCGGCTCACCGCGTAGGCCATCGTGGCGTAGATGCCGATGGCGGCCAGCAGCAGCGCCAGCGACGCGACCGCCGAGAGGATCGTGGCGCCCACCTTCTGCAGGGAGTACGGGATCTGCGTGAACTCGGCCATGCTGCGGGGATCGAGGACCGGCAGCTCGGCACTCACTTCCTGGTACGCACCACGGATCGCCGCGGTCAGCGCCAGCGGATCGCCGGCCGCCCGCACGTGCAGCGTGAACGACCCGGGCGCGAAGCGCGCGCTGTAGGCGCGGTAGACCATGGGCAGCGGAGTCTCGGTGTACAAGTTGACCTTGGTGGTCGCCACGACACCCACGACCGACAGCCACTCGTCGCCGGCCACGTTGACGCGCGCGCCGATGGCCGAACGCCCGGCCAGGTAGCGCCGCACGAATGCCTCGTTGACCACGACGACCGGCGCGTTGCCACTCATATCGGCGTCGCTGATGCCGCGCCCTTCGATCAGCCTGATGCCCGTGGTCCGGAAGTAGTCTCCACTCACCGTGTTGTAACCGACGTTCATGTTCTCGTCGGGGCGCGGCGCGTACCCCTCGATGCGCGTGCTGGTGTTGGCGATCGGACTGGGACCGAGCACCACGCTGCGGGCCACCGATGCCGCTTCGACTCCCGGGAGCGCCCGCACCCGCTCCAGCAGGCTGCGCACCAGGGGCACGTACACGCTGTCTTTCGCGATGCCCGTCAACCGCATGTCGGTGCCGACCAGCAGCACGCGGTCGAGGCCGTCCATGCCGGTGTCGATCGACCGCACCGCATCCACGCTGCGAACGAACAGGCCCGCCGACACCAGCGTCACCAGCGACAGCGCCACCTGCACCACGACCAGGGCACCCTGGAGCCGCCCGCGTCCACCCGGGCCTTCGCCGATCTCGTCCTTCAGCGTGGGGACGAGGTCCGGCTTCGATGCCTGGAGCGCCGGCATGAGCCCGAAGGCCAATGCGGTGGCCGCCGTCACGCCGGTCGCGAACAGCAGCACCTTGTAGTCGAGCGTGAAGTCGAAGAAGATCGGGAACGGCACTGATGACGGTATCAGCGCCATGAATGCTTCCCGGCCCCAGAACGTCACCATCAGGCCGAACAACCCGGCCGCGGTTGCCAGAACCAGGCTCTCCGTCAGCAGCTGCCGCACCAGCCTGGGCCGCGACGCGCCCACGGCGAGCCGCACCGCGACTTCGCGGCGTCGGGCGACGGCCCGGGCGAGCAGCAGGTTGGCCACGTTGGCGCAGGCGATGAGGAGCACCAG
>JBGOSS010000013.1:0-75323 GCA_041476105.1 Gemmatimonadota bacterium | reverse complement strand
GGTCTTGGCGACCTCCTCCTCGCTGATATCCATCCCTTCGGCGATCTCCTCGACCGTCGGCTCGCGGCCCAGCTCCTGCTGAAGCGCGGAGCTGCGCTTGCCGATCCGGTGCAGCGTCCCGGCCCGGTTCAGCGGGACCCGGACGATGCGGCTCTGCTCGGCGAGGGCCTGCAGGATCGCCTGCCGGATCCACCACACCGCGTAGGAGATGAACTTGATGCCCTTGGTCTCGTCGAACTTGTGGGCCGCCCGGATCAGACCGAGGTTGCCCTCGTTGATCAGGTCGGACAGCGAGACGCCCTGGTTCTGGTATTTCTTCGCGACCGACACCACGAACCGGAGATTCGAGCGCACCAGCTTGTCGAGCGCTTCGGGGTCGCTCTGCTTGATGCGGATGGCGAGGACGGTTTCTTCCTCGCGGTTGATCAGGGGGTATTGGCTGATCTCGCGGAGATATTGATCCAGCGAGCCTTCTTCGACCCACGCTTTTCGTGCGGCATTCAACCGGGGCATTGGTCTCCGCTGTGCGAGTCGAGAACTGAAATTAGTCTAGTTAGACTCGCGGCGGCGCGCAACAGGCAGAATCGAGTAAAGAGAAGAGGGGAGTGAAGATAGGCCCCCCCGACGGGGGGTGGTGCTCTCCCTTCGTCAGCGGGCCCGTTACTGGGTGATTCGACCCAGTGCCGCGAGCACCCGATCGCGCTCGTAGTCCGAGCTGATCCCCTCGGCGGCTCGCCGGATGCGGGCACGCGCATCGGCGTTGGAGCCGAAACGGCGGATCACTTCGGTCAGCAGCTCGGCGCGCTCGTAGTCGCTCCTGATCCGCTCGGCAAGCGTGCACACGTCCCCGATGATCGAGGCCGGCGCATCCGGCTTGGCGATCACGGCACTCAGCACGCGGCGCCGCTCGTAGTCCGAGACGATCGAGCCCGCCGCCTGGAAGAACGCCTGACGAAAGTCCTCACCGAGGGTCTGCTTGCGCAGGTAGCTGATCAACAGCTCGGCCTTCTCGTAGTCCGAGCTCATCGCCGCGGCGGTGCCCAGCAGGCTGCGGGCCGCCTGGGCCGAGAGACCGTCGCGCGCCAGGGCGGCCGACAGGACCCGCCGGCGCTCGTAGTCGCTCGACATCGTCGCCGCCGCCGCGGCCATGGCGTCCTGCACGGCACCGTCCAGCCGGATCCTGGTGGCCACGGCGATGAGCAGCTCGGCCCGCTCGTAATCCGAGCTCATGGACTCGGCCTGGCGCGCGATCCGCGCCGCTTCGGCCGGGGGGATGCGCACGCTGTCGATGATAGCCGCCAGGACCTGGCGCCGGGCGTAGTCGGAGCCCGACACCTCGGCCAGCCGCAGCGCACTGTCGAGGCCACCAGCCCGGTAGGCGCGCATCGCCCGCGGGACGGCATCGAATCCCGTCCGCACGAAGGCGGTGCGCAGCGCCGAGGCCAGCCAGGTGCGCAGCTCCGCGCTCTCCGGGACGTCGTTGCCGTCGACGCGCCAACGCCGCTGGAGCTGACCGTCGCGCCAGGCCGCGTCGAAACGACGTTCCGGGCCGTCGCCGCCTTCCTCGGAGACGCGGACCCACGCACCCCGCGGGACATCGGCGATCCCGGACTCGTCGTCGGAGAACCGGACGTTGCCGACGATCCGCACCTCGAGCAGGCAGTTTCCTTCCCGGAGCGACAGCGTGACCTGCCGCGGCGAACCGTCGTCGCCGTCGCTGGAGCTGCTGTGACTGCTCGACGTGGTGCTCCCGAGGCGCCGCGGCGGCTCCGGACAACGATCCGGGGGTGCCGGCACGGCGAACGCGACCGGTGCCGCCGAGGCGGCGGGTGCCGCCGACGCCGACGGTCCGGCGCCCGCGACAACAGCGGCGCGCGGGGCGGCGGAGGCGGAGGCGGCCGTTGCCGCCCGGAGCGCCTTGGCCGGCTTGGGAAACTGCGCGGCGGGCGCCGCGGGGACGGCTGCGCCCAGCGGAACGGCGAGCGCGAATGCCAGGAACCAGGCGAGTCGCGCTCCGCCCGGGGCGGCCACCCGGCTGCGCGAGTCGTCGAGGACGGCGAGGAGGCGGTCCGAAAGCTGGCTGGCTCGCGCCATCGCGACGGCCGCCTGGGCGATGCCGGGCGGAGCGCGCAGCCCCCGTGCGACGTCGAGCAGATGGGCGGCGTAGTCGGAGGGACGCACGCCGCTCGCGAGCACGGCATCGTCGCAGGCGAGCTCCTGCTCGTCGCGGAGCCGGCGGGCCGCCAGCCACACCAGCGGGTTGAACCAGTGCAGCGCACACACCAGCGCGGCGAGCAGGCGCGCGAGCCAGTCGCCGCGACGGACGTGGGCCAGCTCGTGGGTGAGGACTTCGCGCCGGCGCGCGGCGGGCCAGGCCCGCGCATCCTCGGGCAGCAGCACGACGGGCCGGCGGGCGCCCCAGGTCATCGGCATCGCGGGCCCGGGCCAGGTGACGACCCGCACCGCCCGGCCGATGCCTAACGAGGTGGCGAGCGCGTCGGCCTCTTCAGCCAGCAGGTCGCCCGCCGGGAGCGCCGCACAGGCGACCAGGTGGGTGCGCAGCACGCCGACCGCGAAGGCGACCGCCACCATCACGAAGCCGAACACCCAGAGCATGAACAGCCTGAACGTCCAGGGCCACCGATCGACCGCGGCCGGCGGCGGCGCACCCTGCCCTCCGGCCGACACGGC
This sequence comes from Gemmatimonadota bacterium, assembly GCA_041476105.1. Classification (GTDB taxonomy): domain Bacteria; phylum Gemmatimonadota; class Gemmatimonadetes; order Gemmatimonadales; family JACORV01; genus DASXPG01. The sequence goes on along the minus strand of JBGOSS010000013.1, from coordinate 72,632 downwards.
AAAGACGCGGCGGTCGGCGGTCGGCGTCAGGCTCACGCCCGCCGGGGCGACGAGCGCGGCGTGCGCGACGCCGCCGCCGGCATCGATCGAGTAGACATCCACGCGATCGACGTGCGCCACCGGCGCCAGCGCCGGGGCCGGCGTCCGCTCGGCCAGCATCGGAAAGGGAATGGACAGCGACGGCATGACCGCGGCCGCGAGCGGCAGGGCCGCCACGCCGCAGAAGGCCGCCAACCACACCAGGTGCCGCGAGGCAGCCGACGCCCGGCGCAGCAGCGCGGTGACGCCGAATGCCACGGCCAGGACCAGAGACGCCTTGAACGCCACCAGCAGCAGCGCGGATGTCGAAACGAGCGGTATCATCTATCGGCCCTCCTTCCGGGCGCGAACGATGAGGGCTTCGAGCTGGTCCAGCTCGGCGTCGGAGATGTCCCGGGCGTTCCGGTCGAGCAAGGCGGCGGCGGCCATGCCGGCTGATCCATCGAAGAAGGTGTCCACCAGGCTTTCGAGCGCCGCGCTGCCCGCCTTCCCCCGCGGCACCGTCGGGCGATAGAGGTAACGCGCCCCATCGGCCTGGTGCTTCAGGTGGCCCTTCTCCTCCAGGATGCGCAGCAGCGCGCGGACGGCGGAATAGCCGGGCGGATTGGGCAGGTCCGCTTGCACCTCGGCGGCCGTCGCGGCGCCACGCCGGTAGACCACGTCCATGATCTGGTGCTCGCGGCGGCTCAGGGCCGGGCGGCGGGTCTTCGGCATCGGGTTCCCCCTTGGTGCTAAAATACCAGCACAGTGCTAAGTATTTAGCATCGGGGCGCCCCTGTCAATGGCGGCGTTGCATCCTGCTCCGGCCGGGCGCGCGGCCCTACTCGACGTTGTCGATTTGCGCCCGCTGGAGGGTTCCCGAGTAGTCGACGTACACCACCTTGGTCTCGGAGTAGAAGTTGTAGACCTCCCAGCCCCCTTCGCGGTGTCCGTTGCCGGTCTCTTTCACACCCCCGAAAGGCAGGTGCGCTTCGGCGCCGATGGTGGGGGCGTTGACGTAGGTGATCCCGGCGTCGAGGTCCTGCATGGCCCGGAAGGCGCCGTTCACGTCGCGCGTGTAGAGCGAGCTCGACAGGCCGAACTTCACCCCGTTGTTGATCCGCACCGCCTGGGCGAGCGAGCCGATCCTGACGACCGACAACACCGGCCCGAAGATCTCCTCCTGCTCGACCCGCATCCCGGCCTTCACGCCCGCCAGCACTGTCGGCTTGTAGAACCACCCCTTGGCGAGGCGCGCTCCGCCGGCGGGCCGGCCACCGGTCAGCACCTCGGCGCCCTCGGCCCGCCCGATCTCCACGTAGTCGTGCGTGTTCTCGCGCGCCTTCTCGTTGATCAGCGGCCCGACCTCGGTGGCGGGCTCGAGTCCATCGCCCAGGCGCAGCTTCTCGACGCGGTCGACCAGCAGGCGCAGGAACCGGTCGTGCACCTTGCGGTGGAGCAGCAGCCGGCTGGTGGCGGTGCAGCGCTGGCCGGTCGTCCCGAAAGCGCCCCACAGCACGCCGTCGAGGGCGAGGTCGAGGTCGGCGTCGTCCATCACGATCATCGCGTTCTTGCCGCCCATCTCCAGCGAGAGCCGCTTGTGCATCCGGCCGCAGATCTCGCCGAGCTTCGCGCCGGTCTCGGTCGAGCCCGTGAAGGAGACCAGGGGCACGCGGGGATGCGACACGATGGCGTGGCCGACGGCCGAGCCGCCGCCGTGCACCAGCTGGATGACATCCGGCGGCAGACCGGCCTCGAGCAGCGCCTCCACCAGCAGGGTGCCGGTGTGCGGCACGTCGGCACTCGGCTTGAAGACGACCGCGTTTCCGCACAGCAGCGCGGGAAAGATCTTCCAGGTCGGGATGGCCATCGGAAAGTTGAAGGGGGTGATAATCCCCGCCACGCCGATCGGGCGCCGGTAGCTCATGGCCCACTTGTCGCGCAGCTCGGAAGGCACCGTGCGTCCGAAGAGCCGGCGTCCTTCGCTCGCGGCGTAATAGGCGGTGTCGATGCCCTCCTGGACGTCGCCCCCGGTTTCGGCGAGGACTTTACCCATCTCGCGCGTCATCGCGCGGGCGATCTCGTCCTTGCGGCGCGTCAGGATGTCGCCGACCCGGCGCAGCACGTCGCCGCGGGCGGGGGCCGGCGTCCGGCGCCAGCGCTCGAATCCGCCCAACGCCGAGCGGACGGCGCGCTCCACGTCGGTCTTCCCCGACCTGGGAAAGCGGCCGATGAGGTCGCTCCAGTCGGCGGGGTTGCGGTTCTCGAAGTGGTCGCCCGTCTCCGGGGCGACCCACTTGCCGGCGATGAAGTTCTTGAAGGTCTTGGCCATGCAGAAAAGATAGACGGGAGACGGCGGACGGCAGAAGCCCTAGCGCGGCGGCGCCTCGGGACGGCAGGCCCAGGGGGCCGCCTGCTTGGCGTAGCCGATGCGGGGCAGCACCTCGCGCCCGGCCAGCGCCGCGCCCCAGAACAGGAGCACGATCGACAGCGCGTGCGCGAAACCGGAGCGGGACTTCCACGAACTCACCATCGACCAGAACGATGCGACGATCACGCCGCCCACCGCGCCGAGGTAGCCGTAGAGCGGGAGGCCGCAGCCGTGGGTGTAGGGCCACTGCGTCATGGCGAGGCCCAGGCCGAGCGCGAGAACGAGCCGGATCCAGGTAAAGGCCGTCGAGTAGCGCAGGGCGGCGAGCCGGCCGCCGCCCGCCGGGGCCGACTGGCGCGTGGGCGGCTGCGCCGGCGCCCCCTTCTTCGCGGGCGCCGACGGCGGCGCCGCACTCGGCCCCGCGGCGATCAGCTTGTCGATCTCCGCGAGCTCCTTGTCCCAGTCTCGCGGGCCGCTCTTGTCGGACGTCACGGCTCCCTCATCAGCTTCAGGCGTTCGATCTTCTTGTAGAGATTGGAGCGCGGCATGTCGAGCCGCCGGGCCGTCTCGCTCACGTTCCAGTCGAACTCGGCCAGCTTGGAGATGAGAAACGCCCGTTCGGCGTTCTCCTTGAAGGATTCATACGTCTCGGCGTCGAGCAAAGTGTCGCCGCTGATCCCGTCACCGACCGGCCCGAGCAGGCGTGCCACGTCGCTCTCGCCCACCTGGGGACCGGGCGCCAGGATGAGCAGGCGCTCGATGGTGTTGCGCAGCTCGCGCACGTTGCCGGGCCAGGGGTGGCGCCGCAGCCGGTCCATCGCCCCCGGTGTGAAGTCCATGGCCACCAGGCCGGGGCCCGTCGCCAGCTGGCCCACGAAATGCTCGACCAGCTGCGGGATGTCTTCGCGCCGCACCCGGAGCGAGGGCACCTCGATGGGGACCACGTTCAGGCGATAGAGGAGGTCCTCGCGGAAGCGGCCCGCGGCGATCTCGTCCTCGAGCCGCTTGTTGGTCGCGGCGATCACCCGCACATCCACCTTCACCGAGCGCGCCGAGCCGATCGGCGTGACGATCCCCTCCTGGAGCGCGCGCAGCACCTTCGCCTGGGCCGCGGCGCTCATGTCGCCGATCTCGTCCAGGAACAGCGTCCCGCCGTCGGCCTGCTCGAATCGGCCCGTCCGGTCGGCGAAGGCGCCGGTGAACGAGCCCTTCTGGTGGCCGAACAGCTCCGATTCGATCAGCTCCGAAGGAATCGCCGCGCAGTTCACCTCGACGAAGGGCTTGTCGCGGCGCGGGGAGAGATGGTGCACGGCGCGCGCGACCAGCTCCTTGCCGGTGCCGTTCTCGCCGGTAATGAGGATGCGCGAGCCGGTCGGTGCGACCTTTTCGATCCGCTCGATGAGCAGGCGGATCGCGGTGGAGCTGCCGACGATCTCGTGGCGCCGCTCGACCTCGGCCTTGAGGGAGCGCACCTCGCGCTCCAGCGCGACCGTCTTGAGCGCGTTGCGGATGGTGACCAGCACGCGATCGGTGTCGAGCGGCTTCTCGAGGAAGTCGTGCGCCCCGAGCTGCGTCGCCTCCACGGCCGTGGCGATGGTACCGTGGCCCGAGATCATGACCACGATCGCCGAAGGATCCCGTTCGTGGAGCTGCTTCAGGACCGCCAGCCCGTCGAGCCCGGCCATCTTGACGTCGAGGAGCACCAGGTGCGGCCGCTCCTCGGCGTAGGCACGGAGCGCGTCGTCGCCCGAGCTCTCCAGCTGCACGCTGTAGCCCTCGTACTCCAGCAGCTGCCGCAGCGCCGCGCGGATGCCCGGCTCGTCGTCGACGACGAGAATGCGGTGGCTCACCGCTGCGCGCTCCGGTAGAAGCGGACGTAGCTCGGGCTCACGCGCACGTCGCCCAGGCGCGCGGCCAGCGGGATCGGCACGGTGGCGCCCCGCGCACCGGGCACGTGCGCCGCGCCCAGGATCCGCGGGATCGTCCCTCGGGGGAACGGGAAGTCGTGCAGCGTCAGGTAGGTCACGGTGAGCTGCAGGTGCCCCGTCGAGTCCACCGACAGCGGGCCGCCGATGGCCGCGGGCTCCCGGCTCCGCAGCGCGCTCGCCAGGGGGCCCAGGAGATTGCGCGGCACGCCGGTGAGATCGAGCGAGCCGCGGACCCGCACCTCGTTCTCGAGCAGCGCGACCTGCACCGAGTCCAGGACGCGGGTGTGCTCGCGCGACAGCGCCGATTCGACGAGTGCCGCGAGGTCGGCCGCGGTGAGATCCTCGTACGCCGGTCCCCCCCGCTGCTCGAGCCGGCCGAGCGCCGTGGACGGCCTGGCGACGCCGCCGGCTGCCGGGCTGGCGTAGACCTCGTTGGGATGGCCGCGCCAGGCGTCGATGTAGTCCAGGATCGCGCGCCGGTAGACGATGCCCAGGACGATCGCCGCCACCAGCAGCACCAGGCACCCGACCCGGACGAACAGCGCGCGCAGGCATCCCATCCTCAGGTCCCTCCCGCGAGGGCGGCGCGGCGCACCACCCGGTACCGGGGCGCACCGTCCCCGGGCAGGCTCTCCATCAGGTCCACGCTGCTCACCGGCATGACGCCCTCGTACACCACCTCGGCGAATCGCGCCGCGAGGGAGCACAGCGCGGCGGATGCGGCGTCCTTGCGAGCCCGGCCGATCGTCACGTGCGGCTGGAACGGCTTGAGCTCGGGTTCGAACCCAAAGGGGCCGACCGCGCGCTCGACATCATTCGCCAGCAGCTCGAGCGCCGGATGTCGCTCGACGCCGATCCAAACGACCCGCGGGTGGGTGACGTCGGGAAAGGCGCCGCATCCGCCCAGCATCACCTCGAAGGGCCGGAGGCCGCGCACCGCCTCGGCCAGGGCGCTCCCGATCGGCTCGGCCCGCTCCGCCTCGACTCCACCCAGGAACTTCATCGTCAGGTGCAGGTTCTCCTCCGCCACCCACTTGACCGGCGCGGCGTCCTCCCGCAGCGGCCGGGCCGCGGCGAAGGCCGCCCGCCGCTCGTCGGCGGGGAGGTTCACGGCGACGAAGAGTCGCACGCTAGCGGGGGTAGCTCACAAGGGGAAACCTAACCAACGGGGGACGACGGAGGGCAGACCGCTTTCAGGCGGCGACGATCGCCTCGGCGATGCAGGCCACCGGCACCGACACCGGCGCGAGGTCGGCGGCAAACGGCGTCAGGTCCTTCCACCGGCCGTCGCCCGCGACCGTCTGCGCAATCAGCGAGTACATCAGTCCCTCGGCGATTTCGACCGGCTCCTCGGCGAACCGTACACCGAGGCCCAGCACCTCGGCCGTCCGGCCGGTGTCGGCCGCCAGCCGCTCGAGGACGTGGTGCTCCCAGTGGGTGCGCTCCCGGCTGCCCGGCGACGCCGGGCCGTGTCGCTGCCCGGTGACCAGGACGGTCCCCAATCCGAGGCGGGCTACCCGGGTTGCCAGCGCGGGGTCACCGGCCAGTGCCCGCCAGGCGCGACCCAGCCAGTAGTCCTCGCGCACCTCGGCCAGCGTGCAGTGAAATCGGTCGAGCGTGCGCGCCAGCATCAGCGGAAATTCGGGGTGCTCGGCCAAGGCCGGGCGCGGCGCCCGAGACGTCAGGAGTGCCATAAGCGCCTCCTTTGGGGGTCGTCATCTTGCTACCGCGAGCTGCCAGGATCCCGCTTGTTAGGTCCCCTATCACTCCAATGTCCGCTACAAGTGTTGCAATCCGGGGCTCAGGCGGCAAGACCCTGGGCCTTTCGGTCCAGTCCCCGGTACTGCACCGCCTCGCTCACGTGGCCCGGCTCGATGGCCGCCGCGCCGGCCAGATCGGCGATCGTCCTGGCGATCTTGAGGGTCCGGTGATAGGCCCGGGCGGAGAGGCCCAGGCGCTGGATGGCGGTCCGCAGGAGGGCGTCGGCGGCCTCCGTCAGGCGGCAGCAGGCCCGGATATCCCGGGGTGCCATGTGGGCGTTGGCGTGGACGCCCGCCCGGTGCGCGAACCGCTCCTGCTGGACGGTGCGGGACCGCGCCACGCGCTCGCGGATCGCCTCGCTGGGCTCGCCGGTCCGGCCGTCGGAGAGGTCGCGGAAGCGCACCGCGGGCACGTCGAGGTGGATGTCGATCCGGTCGAGCAGCGGTCCCGATACGCGGGCGAGGTAGCGCTGGATGATGGTCGGCGTACAGACGCACGGCCGGGCGGGGTCGCCGTAGTGCCCGCAGGGACAGGGGTTCATGGCGGCCGCGAGCATGAAGCGCGCCGGGAAGGTGAGCGAGGTGATCGCGCGGCTGAGCGTGACGGCACCGTCTTCCATGGGCTGGCGCAGCACCTCGAGGACATTCTTGCGGAACTCGGGCAGCTCGTCCAGGAAGAGGACGCCGTGATGCGCCAGCGAGACCTCGCCGGGCCGTGGATAGCTGCCGCCGCCGATGAGCCCCGCGTCGGATATGGTGTGGTGCGGCGCGCGGAAGGGGCGCACGGCAATCAGCGATTCGCCGGCCCGCAGGAGCCCGGCGACCGAGTGGATCTTGGTCGTCTCGAGCGCCTCGGCGAGCGACATCGCCGGGAGGATGCTGGGCAGGCGCCTGGCCAGCATCGTCTTGCCGCTTCCGGGCGGGCCGACCATCAGGACGTTGTGCCCGCCCGCGGCCGCCACCTCGAGGGCACGCTTGGCGTGCTCCTGGCCCTTGACCTCGCCGAAGTCCACGTCGCCCATGGCGCGGGCCGCGAACAGCGCCCCCATATCCACGGACCCGCGCGCCAGCGACGGACCCCTGCCCAGGTGCCGGACCACATCGTCGAGGCTCTGCGCCCCGCGGACATCCAGGCCGGACACCACGGCCGCCTCCCGCACGTTGCCCGCCGGGAGAATCACGCCGGCGCAGCCCGCCTGCTCGGCGGCGAGAGCCATCGAGAGCGCACCCCGCACCGGGCGGATTTCGCCGTCGAGCCCGAGCTCGCCGAGGACCAACCAGCCGCGAAGGGGATCCACCTGCACCTGCCCCGACGCGGCCAGGATCCCCAGGGCGATCGGGAGGTCGAAGGCCGAGCCGTCCTTGCGGATATCTGCCGGCGCAAGGTTCACGGTGATGCGTGAGAGCGGGAAGATGTAGCCGGCATTCTGGATGGCGGAGTTGACCCGTTCCCGTCCCTCTTTCACCGCTCCATGCGGCAGTCCGACGGTCGCGAACGAGGGGATTCCCGCCGCGATGTCGGTCTCGACGTCCACGAGATAGGCATCGATGCCGAGCACGGCGGCCGAGGCGATGCGGGCCAGCATGCCCGACGGTAAGATGAAAGGTCGGGAAGACGGTAGACAAAAGCGCGCATGAGGTACCATTCTTACGCGCCACAGTCCCACTTCTTGCTGTGATCGAGGCGAGTTTGGCCGACGAACCGGTTCCGTTGAACGAATTGCGTGCTCCGCGCGGCGGCCGCTGGGGGCAGCTGGTGGTCGGCGTGCTCTGCATGTCGATGATCGCCAATCTCCAGTACGGCTGGACCCTGTTCGTCAATCCGATCGACGATCGATTCCACTGGGGCCGGGCCGCGATCCAGGTCGCGTTCACGATCTTCATCCTCACCGAGACCTGGTTGGTGCCGATCGAAGGCTACCTCGTGGACCTCTTCGGGCCGCGGGTCGTCGTGGTGTCCGCGGCGCTCCTGGTCGGTGCCTCATGGGTGATGAACGCCTACGCCCATTCCCTGCCGGTGCTCTACCTCGCCGCCGCGATCGGCGGTATCGGCGCCGGCGCGGTGTACGGGACCTGCGTCGGCAACGCGCTGAAGTGGTTCCCCGACCGGCGCGGGCTGGCGGCGGGCCTGACCAGCATGGGCTTCGGCGCCGGCTCGGCGTTGACCGTCATCCCGATTGCCTCCGCGATCCGAACCGGCGGCTATTCATCCGCGTTCTTGCATTTCGGGATCGGCCAGGGGATCGCGGTCTTCCTGCTGGGCTGGTTCCTGAAGCAGCCGTCGGCGAGTGTGCGCCGGGGGGAAGCGACGGGGACCGCACGCGCGCCATCCCAGCGCGACTACCGGCCCCTCGAGATGCTCCGCACGCCGGTGTTCTGGGTGATGTACGCGATGTTCGTGCTGATGGCCGCGGGCGGCCTCATGGCGACCGCCCAGCTGGCCCCGATCGCAAGGGACCTGCGCGTCGCCGACGTGCCGGTATCGATCCTCGGCCTCTCGCTGCCGGCGCTCACCTTCGCCCTCTCGATCGATCGCGTGCTGAACGGCATCACGCGCCCGCTGTGCGGCTGGATCTCCGATCGGATCGGCCGGGAGCTGACGATGTTCCTGGCCTTCTCGCTGGAAGGGGCCGGCATCCTCCTGCTCGGTACCCTCGGGCAGGATCCCGTGGCCTTCGTGCTCCTCTCGGGTCTGGTGTTCTTCGCGTGGGGGGAGATCTACAGTCTCTTTCCGGCCACCTGCGCCGACACCTACGGCGCCAAGTTCGCCTCGGCCAACGCCGGCCTCCTCTACACCGCCAAAGGCATGGCGGCGTTGCTGGTGCCCCTGGCCAATATCCTCGCCGGAGTCAGCGGCGACTGGCGCCTGGTGTTCATCGCCGCGAGTGTGATGAACATCGTGGCGGCCCTGATGGCGCTGCTGGTGCTCAAGCCGCTGCGCGATAGGGTGCGCGCCGCCCAGGCCAGCTCCGCCCTCTCCGCCGCGACGAAGCTGCGCGCGGCGGAGGCGACCGATACGCCGTGAGGATCGCGGTCGTCGGGGCCGGCTCGATCGGTGGCTACCTCGGTGCCCTGCTCTCCGCCGCCGGCGACGACGTCACCTTCATCGCCCGCGGGCCGAACCTCGAAGCGATCCGAAGCCGGGGCATGAAGGTGATCCTCGAGGACGCGAGTGAGGTCGTCTCCTGGGGGGCCGGGGCGTGCGCCACCCCGGCCGAAGCGGGGCCGCACGATGTGGTCCTGTTGACCGTCAAGGCGCACCAGGTCACCGCCATCGCGGCAGAGCTGCGCCATCTCTGCCACCAGAGCACCAGCATCGTCACGATGCAGAACGGGATCCCCTGGTGGTACTTCCAGCGGCACGGCGGCGAGCGCGACGGCACGCCGGTCCGGGCCACCGACCCCGACGGCACCATCGGCCGCTCCATCGATCCGGCGCGGGTGATCGGCTGCGTCGTCTATCCGGCGGCGACGCTGATCGCTCCAGGCATCGTGCAGGTGGTCGAGGGGCGGCGCTTCACCCTCGGCGAGCTGGACGGGACCACCACGGACCGGATCCAGGCCATCGCCGCGAGCCTCACCCGGGCGGGATTCAAGGCACCGATCACCGAGGACATCCGCGCCGAGATCTGGCTCAAGGCCTGGGGCAACTTGAGCTTCAACCCGATCAGCGCGCTGGCACGGGCGACGCTGGTGGACCTACTCCGCTTCCCACCCACGCGCGAGCTCTGCGTCGCGATGATGCAGGAAGCGGAAGCGATCGCGAACGCCCTCGGCGTCACCTTCCGGGTCGGCATCGAGCGGCGGATCGCCGGCGCCGAGAAGGTCGGCGCCCACAAGACGTCGATGCTCCAGGACCTCGAGCATGGCAAGACGATGGAGCTCGAGGCGCTGGTGGGTGCGGTCGTCGAGCTGGGACGCCTGACCCGGATCCCCACGCCGCACATCGACGCCGTGTACGCCTGCGCCAGCCTGCTCGCGAAGACGGTGCAGCCGGCCTGATGGGGACCGTGGACCGGTGAGCGGGTCAGCCGCGACGATCGCCGAGCTGCTGGAAGGCGGCGCGGCGGGGCACCCGGCCTTGAGCGCGCCGGGCGGCGTACCGCTGCGCTATGAGGCGCTGCGCTCGCTGGTGTCCGGCACCCTCGACGCCCTGAGCGCGCGGGGGATCGCGCGCAACGACCGCGTGGCGATCGTGCTCGACAACGGCCCCGAGATGGCCGCCGCGTTCCTGAGCATCGCCGCGGGGGCCACCGCCGCGCCGCTCAACCCGGGATACCGTGCCGAGGAATTCGAGTTCTATCTCTCGGACCTGCGGGCGAAGCTGCTGGTCGTCGCGCAGGGGAGCCAGTCGGCGGCAATCGACGTCGCCGGCCGGCTCGGCATTCCGGTGGCGCGGCTCACGGCACGGCCCGGGAATGGTGCAGGGTCGTTCACCCTCGAGCTACCCGGCTCCATGCCGGAGACGCGCATCGCCGTCCACGCCGCCGAACCCGACGACATCGCCCTCGTGCTCCACACCTCGGGCACGACCTCGCGGCCCAAGATCGTCCCGCTCACCCAACGCAACGTCTGCGCGTCGGCCAGGAACGTCCGGGCGACGCTGGCCCTGACCGCCGACGACCGCGGCCTCTCGATCATGCCGCTGTTTCACATCCACGGGTTGATCGCCTCGCTGCTCGCTCCGCTCTCGGCCGGCGGCGAGGTGTGCTGCACTCCCGGCTTCAACGCCCTGAAGGTCTTCGGCTGGATGAAGGAGGTGGACCCGACCTGGTACACCGCCGTGCCCACCATGCACCAGGCCATCGTCCTGCGCGCCCCGAAGAACGCCGAGGCGGTCGCGGCGAGCCGGCTGCGCTTCGTCCGCTCGTCGTCGTCGGCGCTGCCACCGCGGGTGATCGGCGAGCTCGAGGCCGTTTTCCGCGCCCCGGTCATCGAGTCCTATGGCATGACGGAGGCCGCGCACCAGATGGCGAGCAATCCGCTGCCGCCGCGCGCGCGCAAGCCCGGCAGTGTCGGACCGGGTGCCGGCCCCGAGGTGCGCGTGATCGACGAGCAGGGGCGCACCGCCGCGCCGGGCGCGACCGGCGAGGTGGCGATCCGCGGCGAGAACGTGATGGGGGCCTACGAGAACAACCCCGCCGCCAATGCCGACGCCTTCATCCAGGGCTGGTTCCGTACCGGGGACCAGGGCACCATGGACGCGGAGGGCTACCTCACCATCACCGGGCGTCTGAAGGAGATCATCAACCGCGGCGGCGAGAAGATCTCGCCCCGGGAAGTGGACGAGATCATCATGGAGCATCCGGCGGTCCACCAGTGCGTGACGTTCGGTGTGCCCCACGACATGCTCGGCGAGGACGTCGCGGCGGCCATCGTGCTCAAGGACGGCGCGCTGGCGGACGACAAGGAGCTGCGCCGCTTCGCCGCCGTCCGCCTCGCCGACTTCAAGGTGCCCCGCACTATCCTGATCCTGAAGGAGATCCCGGTGGGCGCGACCGGGAAACTCCAGCGGATCGGCCTGGCGAAGAAGCTGGGCCTGGCCTGACCGCCCGGCCGCCCGCCCTAGGTGTAGCGGCGCAGGCACATCGTGTTGCCCTCGGAGTCGAAGAAGTCGGCCAGCCACAGCTCTCGGGTGCCGTCCCGGTGCACGCAATGGGGCTCGGTGCGGAACACGGCGCCCTTCCGCTTCATCTCCTCGCACGTGCCCTGGATGTCCTCGACGTCGAAGTAGAGAATGGACGCGAAGCGCTCCTGCCTCTCCCCTTCCGGCGGGCCGAGCATGAGCCAGGTCCCGCCCACGTCGAAGAAGGCCAGTTTCGGCGGGGCCGAAAAGAGGTACTTCAGGCCCACCACGTCCCGGTAAAAGGCCGTGGCGCGCTCGGTGTCCTCGACGGTCAGGGCGATTTGTCCGATCTTGTTCAGCATGACTCCTCCTGGCGCCACCCGGGCGAGATAGTTAGTTTAGCTAAACAATGAGTCACGCCCGCCCGGGGCGCAAGCCCCCGTCCCAGGCGCCCCCACCCCCCTCGGGGCGGCGGGCGAGCCGAGCCGAATCGGTCGCCAACCGGCTCCACTCGGCGGCCATCCATCTCCTGCGCCGGCTGCGCGCCGAGGATGACGCGATGGAGCTGTCGGGCCCCACGGCCTCGGCGCTGTCGGTCGTCGTCTTCGGCGGCCCGATCACCCTGGGCGCCCTGGCGGCCGCCGAGCAGGTCCGCCCCCCGACCATCACCCGCCTGGTGAAAACGCTGGAAGCCTCGGGGCTGGTCGAGCGGGAGGCCGATGCCTCCGACCGGCGGGTCCAGCGGGTCCGCGCCACCCTGAAGGGACGGCGGGTGCTCGAGGACGGCCGCGCGCGCCGGGTGGCGCGCCTCACCGCCTCGTTGCAGCGGCTTCCCGCCGCCGAGCTACGGGCGTTGGAAGCGGCGGTGGACATCCTGGAAGGGATCGTGCGCACGCCGGGCGTCGGCCGCTGAGGGAGCCGCACGACACACCCGCGGGCGACGGGTAGATTCTCCGGCCATGTCACGCCTGCAGACCCTGCGCGAAGCGCTTCGCGGCTCGAAACAGGACTTCACCGAGGGCCCGATCGGGCGCGCGGTCGTCCTGCTCGCCGTGCCCATGGTTCTCGAAACGCTCCTCGAGTCGCTGTTCGCCGTGGTGGACGTCTTCTTCGTCGCGCGCGCCGGCCTGGGCGCCGACGGCGTCGCCACCGTCGGCCTCACCGAGGCCATGATGGCGCTCATCTACTCGGTCGCGATGGGCCTCGGCATCGGCGCGACCGCGCTGGTGGCGCGCCGCATCGGCGAGAAGGACCCCGAGGCCGCCGCGCATACCGCGGCCCAGGCCATCGTCCTCGGGATTCTCGTTTCGCTCCCCATCGCCGCCGTCGGCATCTTCTTCGCCCCGACGCTGCTCCACCTCCTGGGCGCCTCGCCCGACGTCCAGCGGGTGGGCGCGAACTTCACGCGCATCATGCTCGGCGGCAACGTCGCGGTGCTGCTGCTCTTCCTCATCAACGCTATTTTCCGGGGGGCCGGCGACGCCGCGATCGCCATGCGCTCGCTGTGGCTCGCCAGCGCGTGCAACATGATCCTGGGCCCGCTCTTCATCTTCGGCGTCGGGCCCTTCCCCCGCCTCGGCGTCACCGGTGCCGCCGTCGGCACCACCATCGGCCGCAGCATCGGGGTCATCTACCAGTTCACCCAGCTCGCGCGGCGCGACGGACGCATCCTCATCCGCCGCCCGCACGTGAAGCTCGACCCGCGGCTCATGGGCCAGCTCCTGCGGCTGTCGGGCTCGGGCATCTTCCAGATTCTCATCGGCACCACCAGCTGGGTCGGGCTGGTCCGGGTGGTCTCCGGCTTCGGCAGCAGCGTCCTGGCCGGCTACACCATCGGCTTCCGGGTGATCATCTTCGCCTTGCTCCCCTCGTGGGGCCTGAGCAACGCGGCCGCGACGATGGTCGGCCAGAATCTCGGCGCCCGCAAGCCCGATCGGGCCGAGCAGGCGGTGTGGATGGCGGGGTTCTACAACATGTGGGTGCTGGGCGCCTTCGGCCTTCTTTTCGTGCTCGCGGCGCGACCGATCATCGGCATCTTCACGCACGATCCGGCGATCGTGCACTGGGGCGTGAACTGCCTGCGCATCGTCAGCGCGGGCTTCCTCTTCTACGCCTACGGGATGGTCCTCTCGAACGCCTTCAACGGGGCGGGCGACACCTGGACGCCGACCTGGCTCAACCTCTGCTGCTTCTGGCTCTTCGAAGTGCCCTTCGCCTGGTTTCTCTCGCGCCAGCCCGGCATCGGGCCCAACGGCGTGTTTGTCGCCATCACCACGGCCTTCTCGACGTTCGCCGTGGCCAGTGCCTGGGTCTTCCGGAAGGGGCGCTGGAAGGCGCGCGCCGTCTAGTCACGCCCCTAAAGCAGTCCGATGACGCCCGTCACCAGCCCGTCGCCCCGCTTCAGACGCGGCAGATTCGACCACCATGAACGGAGCGACGAATCCGGACGCGACGGTTCGCCGCGGACCGGCGCAGTTCGTGACAGGAGCAGGGCGCCAGCCGAGGCGGAGAACACCGAGCTCCAGCGGACCAGGTCGTTGTTCTTCATGTGCCAAAACTCCTGGTGTACTTGACCAGCACGCTGGCGCGCGCCGTGCCCGGCGCGGTCGGCGTGACGCGGTTGCGGTCGAGGTTCTCCTGGTGGCCGTAGACGATCCACAGGTCGTGTCCCTCGGCCATGTTGTAGCGCAGTCGGACGTTCGCCGTCCCGACGTGGCCCACGCTGCTGGCCTGGAGCAGGGCGGTCAGTGACAGCCGCGGTGATGCCGATGCGAAGACGCGCAGCCGGCCCAGCTTCGACCACTCGCGCTGGCCTCGCGACGGGAAGTCCAGCCGGTCCAGCTGGAGGTCGGCGGACAGCCGCAGGTGCGCCGAGGCGCGCCACTCCGGCGTGAGAACGGCGGAGTACAGTGAGCCGTCGTAGTAGTCACCGCCGCGCACGCTCGCGCCGAGGACAGCGCTGGGTCCGTTCGGCGGCGTGAACGCCAGCTGAAACGACGTGGCCCGGTAGCGGCCGACCGGAACCGAGGTCGCCGGCGTAGGCGCGAAGAGCTGCGGCAAGTCGTCGTCCTGACGGGTGGCGGTGAGCACGGCCACGCCGCCCCTGGGCAGTTCGAGTGCCAGCGCCGCGCTCGTGGTTGCTGCGTCGAAGCTGCCGGCAGCGTTGCGGTACACCAGCGCGGTGCTGAGGCTGGTGCGGACCACGTGGCCCGCCCGCGAGACCACGCGGCCATATCCGATCTCGGCCAGGGGACGAATGGCGTCGGTCCGCTCCACATAGCCGAGCGCCGGCGCATAGCGCGCACCGGAGGTCGCGACCTCCGAGCGGTACCACAGTCCGCGGTTGCGGCGGCGTTCCACCAGCAGGCGCAGGGCGCCGCGCGGCAGCACGCCGCTGTCGGCCCCCGGGGCAAGCTCGCCGGCCAGGACGGCCGCCGCGAAACTGGCGTAGTCGTCGCCGCCCAGGTGCAGGACCCCGTCCGCGCCGACGGCCACCTGGCTGGAGTCAGTCTCGAAGCGGGTCGTCACCATGAGGCCGAGCCAGGAGCCGCGGTTGAGCACGCTGCGCCGCAGCCGCATGACGCCGAGGTTCTCGCGGCCGCCGGTGGCGGTCCGCCCGGTCTGCGCGTCGAACACGCCGAAGTCCCAGCCGGCGACGCGTCCGACGATCCGCGCCCCGCCGAGCAGGCGGACCCGCTCCCCGGCCGGCGTCAGGCCGATCCGTCGGCTGTTGAACAGCAGATCGGTCTCGCCGGTCTTCGCCTCGAAGGTGCCGGCCCGTTCGACGAAGAACGGGCGCCGCTCCGGAAAAAGCAGCGCGAATCGGGTCAAGTTGACGCGTTGATCGTCGACCTCGGCCTCGGCGAAGTCGGTGTTCGCCGTCAGGTCGAGGGTCACGTTCGGCGTCACCGCCATCTTGAAATCGCCGCCGAGCTCGAAGCGGTCGTCGCGCGTCCAGGCCGAGCGTGCCGGGTCGGGCGACCGGGCACCGGACAGCCCGGCGACGGCGTACGGGGTCACCCGCACGCTGCGCACCGTCCGGATGCCCTCGACCGACACGCGCTGCATGTTCGACGGCTTCCACAATGCCAGCGCGCTCGTCGGCTCGACGGCGGGGAAGGTGACACGTTCGTTGGCGTGCGCGGTCAGGCGGTTGACGCCCAGGCCGAACTCGACGTGCCCCTCGCGGGCGGTAAAGCGCAGCGTGGAGAACGGAATGCGATACTCCGCGTGCCAGCCCTGTTCGTCGCGCCTGGTCGCGAGATCCCACACACCGTTCCACGCCGGACTCAGCGCGGCATCGTTCTGCGCGTCGTTACTGATGCTCCAGTCGTTGCGCTGGCCGCCCGGCGTGGTGCTGAAGGTCACCGCGTTCTGGCGGTCGCCGAAGGTGTCGAGCAGCACATTCAGGAAGTCGCCGGGCGCGTCGTCGTCCCGGATCATTGAGCTGGCCCGGATCCCGCCCGGATGGGCCTCCCAGGCGTCGATCACGATGTACAGCGCGTCGTCGTCGTACGCGACACGGGCCTCGGTCCGCTCGGTCGGAGGGCTCCCGTACCTCGGGAGATAGACCGTGAGTGGAAGCGTCGGCACCGATCGCCATGCCTCGTCGTCGCTGCGACCGTCGATCCGGACCGGTCCGGCGAGCCGAGGCAATGCCCAGACCGCCGCGCGGCTGGTTGGGGCGCCGGGAAGCACGGTAGCCGCCTGCTGGGCGGCCAGCGGGGCCGCGATCAGGAGCAGAGCCACGATGCCCGCGGCTCTGGCCAGGTGCAGGCTCCTGGTCCGCGATGCCGAATCGGCATGCGCGCGGCGCATCAGCGCGGCGCCGGCGACGCACACCGCTCCGCCGAGCACCGACAGCAGCGCGACGTGCTCGCCGCGCAGCACCACACCGAGCGCCAGCGCGACCGGCGGGATGAGGAACGCCGTCGCCGAAGCGCGCGTCGCCCCGAGCCGTCCCGACGCGGTGGTCATCACCACGTGCGCGACACCCGTGCCCAGCGCGCCCAGCGCGAGGAGCGACAGCACCGGGACCAGCGACCAGTGCGCCTGCACCACGTCGTGGAATCCGAACGGCAGCGTGAGCAACAGCGCCACCGCCTGCGCGCGCCAGATCACCGGCAGCGCGCCGTACTTCAGCTGGAGCGGACGCGCGATGTTGGGCGCGAATCCGTAGGAAAGCACCGCGGCCGCGACCATCAGCACACCCACCGCGCTGCTCGGCTCCCCAACGGTCGGGAGCGCCGTCAGCACCGCGCCAACCAGCCCCACCGCGAGTCCGGCCGCGATGGCCCCCGAAGGCAGACGGCGCGCGAGCACCGACGCCACCAGGGCCGCGGAGAGCGGCACCGCTCCGTTGAGCATGCCCGCCAACGCCGACGAGATCCGCTGCTCGGCAAATGGGAACATGCTCAGCGGAAACGCCATCCACAGGACACCCAGCCACGCCACCTTCCCCCAGTCGGCTCTTTCGATCGGGCGCCACGCGGACGGGAAGAACGCCAGGGCCGCAAAGCCGACTGCGATGCGTACCAGGGTGACGCCCATGGGCCCTGACGCCCGCAGGCCTTCCGCGATGAAGAGGAACGACGCGCCCCAGATCACGCCCGGGACAATCAGGAGCAGCCAATCTGCCAGCGGTCTTTCGGGGGATGAGTACTGTGACACGCTTGCCTCCGACTTGGGGTGCCCTCACAGCTTCCGAGACTGAAACACCCCTGGCTGCCTCGGCGTGAAACCGGTTCGACCCTCACCGGCTTGACACGACGCAAATCTGGTGACAAACTGGTAAGTGTAGAAGATCCAGTTGAGGGCCAATACTCTTGACCAGTCAACCCGTCGAAGTTCTGGTATCGGTGTCGCGCGGGAGCCCGCGCACCCTGGGCCGGCAGATCGAGGACCAGCTACGGGTCGCGATTCGCGAGAAGACCCTGCGGCCGGGCTCGCGCGTGCCCTCGACCCGCGACTTGGCGCGCCAACTGGGCGTTTCGCGCCCGATCGTCGTGGACGCCTACGAGCAGCTCGCCGCCGAGGGGTTCCTGGTACTCAAGCAGGGCGCGCGGCCACGGGTGTCGAGCTGCGTCGGCCCCTGCCGGGAACCGGCCGGCAAGAAGACGCGTCCGGTGCCTCACCCGCGTATCGATTTCCGCATCGGCACTCCCGATCTGTCCGCATTCCCGCGAGCGGCCTGGCTGCGATCCATGCGCGAGGCGCTGACGCATATGACGAATGACGATCTCGGCTACGGAGATCCGCGCGGCACCGAGGTGCTGCGGCGGGCCCTGGCGGAGTACCTGGGACGGGTTCGCGGCCTGGTGACCGATGCCGACCGGGTGGTCGTCACCAGCGGGTACGCACAGGGTCGTGTCCTCGTGTGCCAGGCGCTCAAGGCCATCGGCGCGACGCGCGTGGCCGTCGAGGATCCGGGCGAGCGCACGCTGCGCGGCGTGGTGGAGCACGCCGGTCTCGAGGTGGCCCCGATCCCGGTGGACCGGGACGGGATCAGGGTCGAGGAGCTGGCGCGCTCCGGCGCGGATGCCGTCTTCCTGACCCCGTCCCACCAGTTTCCCACCGGCGCGGTGCTGTCGGGCGAGCGCCGGGCCGGCGTCCTCTCCTGGCTGCGCGACCACAACGCGATCGCGGTCGAGGACGACTACGATGCCGAATACCGCTACGACCGCGCGCCGGTCGGCGCCCTCCAGGCGCTCGAGCCCGGACGCATCGTGTACGCTGGTACCGCCAGCAAGACGCTCGCGCCGGCGCTGCGTCTCGGCTGGCTGGCGGTGCCGCCGAACCTGGTCGAGGCGATCGGCGCGGCGTTGCGGCACGCCGACCTGGGCGGGCCGCGCATCGAGCAGCACGCCTTCGCGGACTTCCTGAATCGCGGCGAGCTCGACCGCCACCTGCGGCGCCAGCGCGCCTCCTACCGCGCGCGGCGTGACGCCCTGATCCTCGCGCTGAAGGAGGCGCTGCCCGAGGCCAGCATCTTCGGGATTTGCGCCGGACTGCACGCGACCGTCAGCCTGACGGCGTCCGACGACGAGCGTGCCATCTTCGAGGAAGCCGGCCGGCGCGGGATTGGCCTGACCGTCATGGGCGAGCACCGCATCCGGTCCCGCGGAGGGCCGCCGACGCTGTTGCTCGCCTACGCCCGGGTGGACGAACCCACGATCCGGGCCGGCGTCAAACAGCTCGCCGACGTGGTTCGCGCCGTCCGGCGTCGGACCGCTCCCCTCCCCTAGCACATCCCGCGGGCCCTGAGGGCGCTCGCCTAGTCCCTGGCAGTACCATCGGCCTCGGTGCCGGCGCGCCCCCACTCCTCGAATGCCGCCTCGAGCGCGTCCTTTTCCCGCTCGAGCGATTGACCCAGCACGGCGCTTCGCTTCACGCCGTCCGGCGTGGTGTAGAGATCGGCGTCGGCGAGCTGGGCCTGCAGCGCCTCGATCCGCCGTTCGATGTCGGCGATGCGTGATTCCGCGGCCTCGGTCGCGCGCTTGGCGTCGCGCTTCGTCTGCCGCTCGTCCTTCCTGGCCTCCTCCGTCCGCCGCACCTTCTGCCGCTCCTTGAGCGCGTTCACCTTCGACGCCTCGGCCGCCGCCACCCGCGCGGCGTGCGCCCGCTCACGGCTGGCCTGCTCCCACTCCCCGAAAGTGCCTGGGAAGTCGGTGATCCGGCCCTGATGCAGGACCCAGACGCGGGTCACCAGCGCCCGCAGCAGGGCGCGGTCATGGCTCACCAGCAGCACCGTGCCGTCGAATTCGCCGATGGCGTCCTCCAGCTCCTCGATGGATTCGACGTCGAGGTGGTTGGTGGGTTCATCGAACACCAGCAGGTTGGCACGTTCCAGTTCCAGCATAGCCAGCGCGACCCGCGCCAGCTCGCCGCCCGACAGCGTGGCGGCCTTGCGCAGCACGCTGTCGCCGGGGAACCCGAACTTGCCCAGATGACCCTGGACCTGGCCGCGGGTCCACTGGGTGCGCAGGTCGTAGATGATATCGAAGAGGGTCTTGTCGCGCGGGACCTCGCCCAGGTCCTGCCGGTAGTAGCCCGTGGTGATCGAGTCGGGCACGCGCACCCGGCCGCTCTCGGCCGGCCGGGAACCGGTGATTGCCGACAGCAGGGTGGACTTTCCCGTACCGTTGGCGCCCACCAGGCCGATGACCTCGCCGCGGCGGACAATGGACGAAAAGTGGTCGAGGAGGACGCGCTCGCCGAAGGCGATGCGGACCTCCTCGGCCACGATCACCTGGTCCCCGCCCCGCTCGCGCGGCTCGAAGCGCACCGCCATGGCGCCCTCGGTGCCGGGAGGCGGCCCCAAGCGCGGCAGCCGGTTGAGCCGCTTGCGGCGCCCCACCGCCTGCTGGGCGTGGCGGCCGGCCAGGTTGCGGCGGATGTACTCCTCTTCCTTGGCGATCGCGGTTGCCTGCTTGTCGAAGGCGCGCTGCGCCGCCAGCCTCCGTTGCCCGCGCAGCTCGACGAACCGGGAGTAGCTCCCCTCGTAGGCCACCGCGGTGCGGTCCTCGAGGTGCAGCATGTGGTCGCAGACGTTTTCGAGCAGGGCGCGGTCGTGGCTGATGATGACGACGGCGCAGTCGAGCCCCTCGAGGTACTCCTCGAGCCAGCGGGTGGTGTCGAGATCCAGGTGGTTGGTGGGCTCGTCGAGCAGCAGCAGGTCGGCCGGCGCGGCGAGCTGCTGCGCCAGCCCCAGCCGGCCGCGTTCGCCGCCCGAAAGCGTTGCGACGGCCTGGGTCCGCGCGCCCTCGGGATCGAAGCCCAGCCCCGCCAGCACCGCGTCGACGCGCGCGGCGATGGTGTAGCCGTCCTCGCGCTGGAAGCGCTCGAGGTCCCGGTCGTAGCGCGACAGCTGCGCCGCGGTCACCGCCTCGCCCGCCGCCGCCATGGCGTGCGCCTGGGCCTCGAGCGACTGCTCGATCGCCAGCAGCTCGGCGAAGGGACCCGATGCCGCCTCCCAGACCGTGCTCGCGCCCACGAACTCGCGGTGCTGATCCATCATCTGCGCGCGCAGCCCGCTCTGGCGGACGATCGTCCCCCGGGTCGGCTCCTGGGTGCCGAGGAGCAGGTTGAGGAGGGTCGTCTTCCCCGATCCGTTGCGGCCGACGACACCCCAGCGCTCGCGCCGCTCGACCTGAAAGCTCACGTCGGCGAGGAGGACCCGGTCGCCGAAGCTCACACCGACGCCGGTGGCCGAGAGGATCGTCACGGCTCCGCCAGCCAAGCTTTCCAGCCGTCGGCGGCGGCACCGACCGTCAGCTGGTTCGCGTGCCGCACCAGCGGCATGCGCAGCAGCCTCGGCTCCGACGCGAGCTTCTCCAGCCAGCGTTCCTCGCCGTAGCGCGCCGACCCGAGTCCAAGCTCGGCGAAGCGCTTGCCCTCCCGGTCGAGCAGCGCCTCGACACCGAATCGCTGCGCGAAGCGCCGCAGCTCCCCGGGCGAGGCCGCCCGCACGTCCAGGTCCACGAAATGCACCTTCACACGCCGCTCGGCGAAGAACCGCAGCGCGGCGCGGGTCTCGGCGCTCTTGCGGACGCCGAACACCTGGACCTCCACCCTACTTCTTCACTTCGATCTTCATGATCCGCGTCGCGACGACGAACACCACCAGCGCGATGATCGCGAAGTCGAGCCCGGCACCGAGGATCTGGCCGGGCAGGATCGCCTTCTCCCCGACCATCGTGCAGGCCTTGCCGGGGACGGCGCAGTCGGGACTCGGGGTGCCGGCCGCGAGCAGGATCCGCCACTCCCGCCAATTGCCGCCGGGGAGGACCAGGGAGAGGAGCGGCATGATGAGCCCGTCGGTGAGCGCCGCGACGAGCTTTCCCACCGCGCCGCCGATGACCACGCCCAGGGCCAGCGAGAGGGCGTTGGTCTCCGTCAGGAACTTCCGGAACTGGGTCGTAAATGACTCGTCGGCCATGGGTTGGCTCCGGTGTTGTAGGGAAAGACTGACGGCGGGACGCCCCACGTACCGACACCCCTGGCGGCGTCCCGCGGGCATAATAAGGCCCATGAACGATCAAGGCGACTTCGACAGCGAGGCGCTGGCGCGCCTGACCGCGCTGGGCGGCGAGAAGCTGGTGCGGGGGATCGTGGCCCTGTTCACCGGCTTTGCGGCCGCCCGGGTCGAGGATGCCGAGTCGGCCAGCGCGGCAGGCAACTGCGCCGGCGTGGCCGCCGCGGCCCACGCGCTGCGATCCAGCGCCGGCAACGTCGGGGCGATGCGCTTGTACAGCGTGGCGACCGACCTCGAGCTGGCCGCCCGGTCCGGCCACGCGGAGCTGGTTCCCGGACTCGTCACGCGGCTGCGCAGCGCCTACGACGGCGCGCGGGCGCAAGTACTCGACTTCGTTCCTGGAGGTGCGTCGTGAACCGGATCGCCGTGGTGGAAGACAACCCCGACAACCGCCTCCTGCTGCACGCGATGCTGGACGGGGAGTACGAGATCGAGGAATACGAGACCGGGGTGCACGCCGTCGCGGGCATCACCCAGCACCCCACGGACCTCGTCCTGCTCGACATCTCTCTGCCCGGGATGGACGGCCTGGAGGTCCTGCGCCACCTGCGCGAGACCCCCGCGACGGCCGGCATGCCGGTAATCGCCCTGACGGCGCACGCGATGACGGGTGACCGCGAGCGGTTCCTCGCCGCGGGCTTCGACGGCTACGTCACCAAGCCGATCGTGAGCGACGTCGAGCTGATCGCCGCCATCGAAACGCAGCTGGCACGGGTCTGAGGAGCCTGTCGTGACGCGCGTCCGGACCCGCCTCAAGCTCGGCCTCGCGGCCGTGCTGGCGATTCTCGTGACGGTCTGCGGCTACAGCCTGCTGAGCATCCAGCGGCTGGTGCGCACCGACGCCTGGGTCGAGGAGACCCAGGAGACGCGCTCGGTCGTCCTGGCCACGCTGGCCCTCCTCACCGACACCGAGTCCGGCCAGCGCGCCTACATCATCACCGGCGACACCACCTACTTGAATGCCTACGCGCGCGTCGAGCACCGGGTGGAGAGCAACTTCACCAGCCTGGAGCGCCTGACCTACATGTATCCGGTGCAGCGGGCCCGCCTCAACCTGGTCAGGCCCCTGATGACCCAGCGCCTGGAGCTCATGGGCGAGGCCATCGACGCCAGGCGGGCACATCGGGGGGCGGCCGTGATCGCCTCCCTGCTGGCGCGCGAGCGCAACGTCACCGACTCGCTCCGCCGGGCGCTCGATGACATGGACCGCGTAGAGCTTGCGCAGCTGGGGCCGCGCAGGGAACGAGCGGAAACGCAGGCGAACCGGGCGATGGCCCTGGTCGTCATCGGGGCGCTGGTCGCCATCGCCGCGGCCCTCATCCTGGCCGTGCTGCTCAGCCGCGACCTGGACCGTCGTCTCAAGAGCGAGGCGCTCTTTCACAGCGTGGTGGACGTGCTCGCCGACGGGGTGTTCGTGCGCGACATGACCGGCCGCATCGTGGAGTGCAACCCCAGCGCGGCGCACATTCTCGGCCTGTCGCGCGAAGCGATCCTCGGGATGGAGGAAGGCACGATCGCCTGTTTCCGCGAGGACGGTACGCCGCTGCCGGTCTCGATGCGGCCGGGCGTGAACGCGCGGGCCAGCGGCGGGCGGACCCGCGGCGAGGTCATGGGCGTGCGCCGGCCGAACGGTGAAATGCGCTGGCTGCTGGTCAACGCCGCGCCGATGTTCGCGCCGGGCACGGGCGAACCGGCCGGCGTCACGACGTCATTCGCCGACATCACGCGCCGCAAGGAGGCCGAAGCGGCGGTGCGCGAGCACCGCGAGCAGCTCCAGGAGTTCCTCGACAACGCCGGCGAGTTCATCCTCATCACGAACGCCGACGGCCGCATTCTCTACGCGAACCGCGCCTGGCGCCAGACCCTGGGCTACCTGGAGGACGCCGACGTGATCGGCCGCCCCGTCTCCGGCTTCGTGGATCCGGCCTGCCGGGCTCGCTACCAGGACGATCAGCGCCGCCTGATCAGCGGTGACGCCCTGCACGATGTGGAGACCACGTTCGTGGCGCGAGACGGGCGGCGCGTCGCGGCCTCAGGCGACTCCAATTGCAAGGTCGAACACGGGATCCCGGTCGCCATCCGGAGCACCTTCCGCGACATGACCGAGCGGAACGTCGTCCAGGAACAGCTCCTCCAGGCCATCGAGCAGGCCTCCGCGGCGAACCGGGCCAAGAGCGAGTTCCTCGCCAACATGAGCCACGAGCTCCGCACACCCCTCAATTCCGTGATCGGCTTCGCGAGCGTGCTGATGCGCAACAAGCACGGGATCCTCCCGCCGCAGGAGATCCAGTACCTGCAGCGGATTCACGACAACGGCCGCCATCTCCTCAGCCTGATCAACAGCGTCCTGGACCTGTCGAAGGTCGAGGCGGGGCGCATGGAGCTGTCACTCGAGATGGTGGACCTGGGCGACCTGGTGCGCGCGACGCTGGCACAGATGGAAAGCCAGGTGCACGGCCGGCCGGTGACGCTGCGCGCCGCTGTCCCGGCCACCCTCGCGCCATTCAGGGCCGACGCGGGCAAGCTCAAGCAGGTGCTCATCAACCTGGTCGCCAACGCCGTGAAGTTCACCGATAAGGGCAGCGTGACCGTGCGGGTCACCGAGCACCCGATCACCCACGACCCGCTGGTCCTGGACGTGATCGATACTGGCATCGGCATTCCCCTCGACCGGCAGGAAGCCGTGTTCGAGGCGTTCCGGCAGGCCGACAACAGCACGGCGCGCCGCTTCGGCGGCAGCGGCCTCGGCCTGACCATCACCCGCTCGCTCTGCCAGCTGATGGGCTACCGGATCACCCTGGCTAGCGAGCCCGGCGCGGGCACCACCTTCTCCGTGGCCCTGTCATCCGAAGCGGCGGCCCTCCCGGCTTCCCCGTCCCCCGCCCCCCGATTCGGCGGCGAGCCGGCCGTCCTCATCATCGACGACGAGGCCGACGCCCGCCTGCTGCTATCCCAGTTCGTGCGCGACGCGGGGTGCGAGCCCATCGCGATCGGCAGCGGGGAGCAGGGCCTGCGCCTGGCCCGCGAGCGGCGGCCCGCGCTGATCCTGCTCGACATTATGATGCCGCAGATGAACGGGCTCGAGGTCCTGGAGCGCCTGCGCGCCGACCCGGCGCTGGCGGAGATTCCGGTCGCCATCGTCAGTATCGTGGCCTCCGAGCAGCGCAAGCGCGCCGTGGGCGCGGTGGCGCTGATCGACAAGCCGGTCAGTCGCACGGAGATCGAGGCGCTGCTGCGGCGGGTCCTGGCCGAGCCGCCGCTCGACAAGCGCGGCGCCCTGCACGCGCTCCTGGCGGAAACCGTCCCCGCCGACACCACCGTGGCCCCGTGATGCAGCGTTCCGCGACGCGGCATGCCGCCGGGGGCGACGCCACGGCCGAGCCCGGACGGACAGCGGGAGGTTCGCTCCTATCGGTGCCGCTCGCGTTCGCCCTGACGGCGATCGCGATCGCCTGCCTCGGCTGGAGCGCGCTGACCTCGTTCCGGCAGATCGACCATATGCGCCGCTGGGACCTGCGCATCGCCGAGCTACGGGGGACGATCGTGCATCTCGACGAAGTGCTGACGATGTCGGCCCACATGGCCGTTGCGACCGGCGATACGCTCTGGGAAACCCGGTATCGCGCCCACGAGCCCGCGCTGACGCAAGCGGTCGCCGAGGCGCTGTCCCTGGCATCCGACGTCGGTGCGCCCCGTGACGTCGAGGAAACCGACGCCGCGAACACGGTGCTGGTGCGCCTGGAGAACCGGGCGTTCGCCCTGGTGCGTGGCGGTCATCGGCGCGAGGCAGGCGCCGTGCTCGAGAGCCCGGAGTATCTGAGACAGAAACGGACCTACAGCGCCGGCATGGACCGCCTGGATGGCGCGCTCAAGCAATCGGTCGGCCAGGCCGAGGCGCGCGAGTTGCGGCACCTTCATACCGGCTTCGGCGTGGCCGCGGCCGCCGTTCCGCTGCTCCTGCTCTGCTGGCTGCTGGCGGTGCGGGGGATGAGGCGCGGGAGGCAGGCGCTGACGCGCCGGACGGAAGAGCTGGCCCGTCTGAACATGGACCTGGACCTGACGGTCGCCGACCGCACGCGCGCATTGGAGCTCGAAGTGATGGAGCGCAGAAGGGCCGAGGAGCACAACGAGCGGCTCGTCACGCAGTCGCAGAACCTCATCTGCACCGCTGGATTCGACGGCCGCTTCACGCGGCTGAATCCCGCGTGGGAACGGACGCTGGGGTACCCGCGCGAGGCACTCCTCGCGATGCCGTTCCCCGAACTGGCCCACCCCGACGATCACGTCGCGGCGTTGACGGCCATCAGACGGCTCCGGGTGGGCGAGGCGACCGTCTCGCTCGAATGCCGCTGCCGCTGCGCCGACGGCTCGTACCGGACCCTGCAATGGACTGCCACACCGACCGAGGACGGCCGGGCCTTTCACGCCATCGGGCAAGACATCACCGCCCGGCAGGAGATGGAAGCGGAGTGGCGCCGGGCGACGGAAGCCGCCGAGCAGTCCAACCGGGCGAAGAGCGAATTCCTCGCCAACATGAGCCACGAGCTGCGCACGCCGCTGAATTCGGTGATCGGGTTCACGAGCGTCCTGCTTCGCAACAAGACCAACCACTTGCAGCCCCAGGATCTTGCCTACCTCGGACGGATCCACGACAACGGCCGCCACCTGCTCGGGCTGATCAACGGCATCCTCGACCTGTCGAAGGTGGAATCGGGCCGGCTCGCGCTCGACTGCGGCGACGTCGCGCTCGGCGCGCTCATCGATGAAACCCTCGCGGAGCTCCAGGGCCAGGTCCACGGCCGGCCCGTCGCCCTGGTGGCTGAATTCCCGGTCACCCTCGCTCCGCTCCGGACCGACGCCGGGAAGCTGAAGCAGGTTCTGATCAACCTGGTCGGGAACGCGTTGAAGTTCACCGAGCGCGGCCGCGTCACCGTGCGCGTCGCCGCCGATCCGGTGACCCACCAGGCAGTGCGGATTGACGTCGAGGATACCGGCATCGGCATTCCGCTGGACCGGCAGGCGATCGTCTTCGAAGCGTTCCAGCAGGCCGACAACACGACCGCGCGCCGCTACGGCGGCACCGGCCTCGGCCTCGCCATCACCCGCGCGCTGCTCAAGTTGATGGGCTGCCGCGTGACGCTGCGGAGCGAAGCTGGTACCGGCTCGACCTTCAGCATCCATCTCGGCACCGGCGCGGCGCACGCCCCCGACCAGACACCCGTTCGGCCACCGGCCGTCGTCCCGCATCACGGCCGCGTCGTCGTCGTCGGGAGCTCCCCGGACCTCCGCGACCTGCTCGCGCGCCAGGTCCGTGACGCGGGCGGGGAAGCGGTCGTTGCCGAAGCCGCCGACGCCCTGCGTCTCGCGCGCGAACAGGGTGCGGACCTGGTGCTGCTCGCCTTGCGCGTCCCGGAGATGCTCGGCCTCGAGCTGCTCGAGCCCCTGCGACCGGCCGGAGGCCTCGCCGGGCCGCCGACGGCGGTCGTGGGAGTGCTCGCCAGCCGTCAGCGCGGGAACATCGTGGCCGCGACCGAGATGCTGGACGGGCCGGTGGGAGACAAAGAGCTCACGGCCGCCTTGTGGCGTCAGCTGGAGGGCTCGCCGGCGGAAGCGGAAGAGCGCTTCGCGGGAGTTCTTCGGGAGCACCTGGCGCTTGAAACAGCGGGATCGCCCTCGTGAGCGCCTCCGGCACGCCGACCAGCACCACCGTGTCACCCTCGCGGAAGCGGAAGGCCGGCTCCGGCTCGTAGATCACCGCGCGCTCGCGGATCACGGTCACCACGGTCGCGCCGCTCCGCTTGCGCAGGGTCAAGGTGAAGGGATTCTCTCCCACCGCCTCCGCCCCGCCCTCCACGTCGACCGACTCGACCCCGATGCGCACCCCATGGGCGAGCGCTAGGTCCGTCAGCGTGCCGTAGGGGCGCTCCCGCCCCGCGAACACCTCGTAGTGGTCCTTGCGCACTGCTTCGGTCTCGGCGCGGATCGTGCTGCCCGGTACGCCGTAGCAGCGCAGCACCCGTCCGAAGATCTCCAGCGACGTCTCGAACTCCTCCGGCACCACCTCGTTCGCGCCCAGCTTCCGCAGGTCGTCGATGGCCGCCACGTACCGCGTGCGCACCACGATGTGGATCTTCGGATTCAGGCCGCGGGCCGCCGCCACTCCGCGCCGCTCCACGTCCGGCGCGGCGATACAGAACACGATCACCCGCGCCCGATGGATGCCCACCCGCTCGAGGACCTCGGTGCTGGTGCCGTCACCGAACAGGATGTGCTCGCCCGCCGCGCGCGCCGCCCGCACCACGGCGCCGTGCTGCTCCAGGATGACGTACCGGATGCCGCTGGAGCGGAGCGCGCGCGCCACGTTGCGCCCGTTGAGCCCGTAGCCGACGATGATGACGTGGTCGTCCAGCGCTACGACCACCGCGTGCTCGGCGGTCAGCATGACCAGCGGCACGTGGCCGGATCGCGCCGCAATCCACTCCCCGACCGGCTGCGCCGAGGCGATCAGGAACGGCGCCACCACCATCGACAGCACCGAGGCCGCCAGGAACATCTGGTACCCGTCGGCATGCATCAGCCCGGCCGCGACGCCGGCACTCGCCAGCACGAAGGAGAACTCGCCGATCTGCGCCAGGCCGAGGCCCGCCGTGATGCTGGCCACCAGGGGGCGGCGCAGGCTCAGCACCGCCAGGGCGCCGATCGCCGCCTTGAGCAGCACCACCGCCGCCACCGCCGCCAGCACCGCGAGAGGCCGCGCCACGATGGTGCGCGGATCGAGGAGCATGCCGACCGAGGTGAAGAAGATGGCGCCGAAGGTGTCGCGGAACGGCAGGACGTCGCTCAGCGCCTGGAGGCCGTACTCCGACTCCGAGATGACCAGCCCGGCGAGAAAGGCGCCCAGCGCGAGCGACACCCCGAAGAGCGACGCCAGGTAGGCCGCGCCCAGCCCCAGGAAGACGACGCAGAGGGTGAAGATCTCGCGATTCCGCAGCCCCACGACGCGCTCGAGGATCACCGGCACCAGCCACCGGCCGGCCACGAAGAGCGCGGCGACGCCGGCGAGGCTCAGCGCGACGCCGCGCGCCGCGGCGAGCGGCCCGGACGCGGCGCCGGCGAGCAGCGGCACCAGCAGCATGACCGGCACCACCGCGAGATCCTGGAAGATCGCGATCGCCACCACCACGCGGCCGTGCGTGGTGTCCAGCTCGTTGCGCTGGGCGTACACCTTCAGGATGATGGCCGTCGAGGAGAACGCGACCAGCGCGCCGGCGAAGACCGCGCCACTGAGCGGCACCCCCGCCAGCAGGCCCAGCCCCGCGAAGACCGCCATGGTGGGGAGCAGCTGGAGCGCGCCCCCCTGCACGACCTCCCGACCCAGGCTGAGGATCCGCGACAGCTGGAGCTCGAGACCGATGGCGAAGAGCAGCAGCACGGTGCCCACTTCCGCGAGCGCGGCGACCATGTCGCCCTCGCCGATGAGCCCCAGTCCGTGGGGGCCGATCAGCAGCCCGGTGATCAGGAACGCGACGATGGAGGGCACCTTCACCCGGTGCGCGAGGATCACCACCGGGATCGCCACCGTGATCAGCAGGACTAGGTCCCTGAGGATCGGCAGATCGTGCATGGGCCGAAAGATGGAGAAAATCGCGGCGCGCGGAACCCCGCCGCATTACAATGGAGGCATGCACACCGCCGCACGCACCCACGGATTCACCGAGTCGGTCATCCGCTCGATGACCCGCCTCGCCACTGAGCATGGCGCCATCAACCTCGCGCAGGGCTTTCCGAACTTCCCCTGCCCCGACGTGCTCAAGGAGGCCGCCGCGCGCGCCATCCACGACGACGTGAACCAGTACGCCATCACCTGGGGAAGCCGGCGGCTCCGCCACGCCCTGGCCCGGAAGTACCAGGAGTGGTACGGCATGACGCTGGACCCCGAGCGCCATCTCACCGTCACCTGCGGGGCGACCGAGGCGATGGCCGCCGCCCTCCTGGCCATCGTGGACCCCGGCGACGAAGTGATCGTCTTCGAGCCGTTCTACGAGAACTACGGCCCCGACGCGATCCTGTGCGGCGCCAGGCCGGTCTACGTGGCGATCGTCCCCGGCCAGCCGATCGACCTCGACCGGGTGCGCGCGGCCTTCACCCCGCGGACCCGCGCCATCATCGTCAACACGCCCAACAACCCCGCGGGCCGGGTCTTCTCGCGCACCGAGCTGGAAGCCATCGCCGAGCTCTGCCGGCGTCACGACGCGTGGGCCGTCACCGACGAGATCTACGAGCACATCCTCTACGACGGCGAGCATATCCCGATGGCCACGCTCGACGGCATGGCCGAGCGCACCATCACCATCAGCGGCGCGTCGAAGACCTTCAGCGTCACGGGATGGCGCGTGGGCACGATCGTGGCGCCCGCCGGCGTCAGCGACGCCATCCGGAAGGTGCACGACTTCCTCACCGTGGGCGCGCCGGCGCCCCTCCAGGAAGGGATCGCGGCCGGGCTCGAGACCCTGGGACGCGACTACTACGACGCGCTGGCGCGCGGGTACCGCGAGCGCCGCGACGTGCTGGTGGAAGCGCTCCAGGCCGCCGGCTTCGCCTGCGCCAGCCCCGAGGGGGCCTACTATGTCCTCGCCGACTTCTCGGCCCTGAGCGACCAGCCCGACGATGCCTTCGCCCTCTGGCTGACCAGGGAGGTCGGCGTCGCCCCGGTCCCGGGATCGAGCTTCTACAGCCGACCCGAGCTGGGCCGCAGGCAGGTGCGCTTCGCGTTCTGCAAGACGCTGCCGATGCTGAAGGAAGCCGCGGAGAAACTGAGGACGCTCAAGCGCTGAAGCGCTTCGGCGCCTCGGCGCTGGAGCGCTTCTTCCAGAATCCGAACACCGGCACGCCGGCCGCCAGCAGCCCGGCGCCAATCGCGGCATTGACCGGGGCCGACACCACCGAGCTGATCACCACGTAGACCGCCGCCGCGCAGAAGAGCAACGGCGTCAGCGGATAGAACGGGACCTCGAAGCCGCGCGGCGCGCCGAGATCGCCGAGGCGCCGCTCGCGGCCCCGGTAGATGAACAGTGTCGCCGCGGTAAGCCCGAAGAAGATCCAGTCGCCGAACACCACGTAGTCGAGCAGCTGGCCGTAGGTCCCGCTCAGCATCAGGATGATCGCCCAGATCCCCTGCACGGCGATGGCCCGGCCGGGGGTGCGGAAGCGCGGATGCAGCCGCGCCAGCGAGGGAAAGAACGCGCCATCGGCGGCCATCGCCTGGTAGACCCTCGGCGAGACCAGGATCACCAGGTTGAGAAAGCCGAAGGTCGAGCAGGCGATGCCGAGACTGATCAGCCGCCGGCCCCAGGCGCCGAGCGTATTCTCCATGACCTGCGCCGCGGGCGCCGGGCTCAGGCCGAGGCCGGTCACGCCAAGGACGCGGAGATAGGCGATGTTGGCCAGCACGTAGACCGCCACGACCAGCGCCGTCCCCAGGAGCAGAGCGCGCGGCAGCGTGCGCTGGGCGTCCACGATCTCCTCGGCGATGAAGTTGGTCTGCTGCCAGCCGCCGTAGGCGAAGAGGATCGGGACCAGCGCGGTGCCGACGGCGAGGACCAGGGCGAACCCGATCGGGGGCGCCACCACCATCACGTTCGCCGCCCGCAGTTCGGTGATGGGAAGGGCGAGGCCGGCAACGATGAGCGCTGCCAGCGCCCCCAGCTTGAGCAGCGTGAACAGATTCTGCGTGACGGCGCCCGGACCTACGCCCAGGTAGTTCACCAGCGACAGCAACGCGATCGCGCCGGCCGCGATCGGCGCCACCGCTCCATCCGGCAGCGCGAAGAGGGCCGCGGCGTAACGGGCGAAGGTCACGGCGACCGCGGCGCAGGCGCCGGTGGCGATGACCAGCAGCAGGGCCCAGCCATAGAGAAAGCCCGCCAGCGGGCCGAAGGCATCGCGCAGGTAGACGTAGCCGCCGCCCGCCCGCGGCGCCCGCCGGCCGAGCTCGCCGTAGCAGAAGGCGCCCAGCAGCGCGATGACGCCGCCCAGGACCCAGACGGCGATCGTGAGTGGTACGGTGCGCGTGCGCAGCGCGACGATCGCGGGGTTGAGAAAGATCCCCGACCCGATGATGCCGCCCACCACCGCCATCGTGCCCGAGAAGAGCCCCAGGCGGCGTGCGTAGGTGACGGCGGCGCCGCTCACGACCTGGTGCCGCGCGTGGCAGCGAGCAGCCGGGCGCGCTCGGCCGCGGGGAACCGTTCGATGGCGTAGCGCAGCGTGGTGCGCGGCACCGCCGGCCCATGTCGCATGAGAAACGCCGCCAGGCGGCGGGGATTGGTCTTCCCCGCCTCGCGCAGCAGCCACCCGCAGGCCTTGTGCGTGAGGTCCTCGGTGTCGCCGAAGAGCGAAGCCACCACTGAATAGGCGGGCGTCAGGATTTCGCCTTTCCGCACGAACGGCACCAGCGGGACGACGGACGCCCGGCGCAGCCACCGGTTCTCCGACGTGTGCCAGCCGGTGACGACCGGCAGCAGCGAGGGATGCCGCCGCAGCAGCGGCGCGATCACCTCGGCCGAGAGGGCGTCGATGAGCGCCCAGTTGTCGCACCGGCCGGCCGCGATCCAGCGCCCGATGGTGCGGGCGAGGTCGTCCGGGAAATCCCGCGCGTACCGGCCCAGCAGGAAGAACCCGGTCCACTTCGCCTCGGTCTCCCGCCGGCGCACCGCGAGGTCCGCGAAGGCGATCGCGTCGCGCACCGTCCAGGTGCCCTTCACTTCGGCGGAGAGCGCACGCGCCAGCGATCGGACCTGGGGCACCGCCACACCGAAGAGGTAGATCGGCTCGAACTTCTTGAAATACGCCTTCGCCCCGGCGGCGCGCGCCGGCGAGCCGCCTGCCTTCAGGTTCTTGAGGGCGCGGCGGAGAGCGGCGGGAGGCGTCATGGTCCGGGGGCGCTGCGTGCGCGAAGCCACGGAACAATGGTAACTTCGGGACCGCGATGCCGCTCCTCCTGACCGAAGCCGACGTGGCGCGCTGCCTCGACATGGCGAGCCTCGTGCCGCTCATGCGCGCGACCCTGGGCCGCTTCTCGGCCGGCGCCTGCGTCCAGCCGGTCCGCACCTCGATGCGCATCCGACCGGCCGACGGGTTTTACGGCGTCATGCCCGCCCACGTCCCGGGCGAGGGCGCCGACCCGGGTGCCTTCGGTCTCAAGTCCGTCGCTTTCTTTCCCGGCAACGACGCCGTTGGACAGCCGACCCACCTCGCCACCATCCTGCTCCTCGATCCCCGGACCGGCGCGCTCGAGGCCATCATGGATGGCCGCCTCATCACCGAGATGCGGACCGCGGTCGTCTCGGCGGTGTCGGTCGATCTCCTCGCGCGTCAGGGCCCCCTGACGCTCGCCATCCTCGGCTCCGGGGTGCAGGCCCGCAGCCACCTCGACGCCATCAAACTGGTGCGGCCCCTCGCCCACGTGCGCGTCTGGTCGCGCCGTCACGAGCGCGCCCTCCAGTTCGTGCACGACAAGCACGGGAGCGTGCGGTGCGCCGTGAGCGCCGTACCGACCGTGGCGGACGCCGTGAAGCACGCCGGGATCGTCGTCACCGCCAGCAGCGCCACCGAACCTATCCTCCGGGGCGCCGATCTCGAGCCGGGGATGCACCTGGCCGTGGTCGGCTCGTCGAGCGCGAGGATGCGCGAGTTGGACGGGGCGGCGGTGGCGCGCTGCCGGGTCTGGGTCGACTCGCGCGACGCCACGCGGGTCGAGGCGGGGGATCTGCTCCTCGCGATGAAGGAAGGCGCCATCGGCGAGGACCACGTCCTCGGCGAGATCGGCGACCTCGTCAACGGCGGCCAGGGACGGCGCTCGGATAACGAGATCACCATGTTCAAGTCACTCGGCCTCGCGGTGGAGGATGTCGCCACAGCGCGGCACGTCGTGGCGGAAGCCCGAAAACAGGGGGTCGGAAGAGACATTGCGCTGTGAAACGACGGTTGATCTGCATGCAGTACTCGCCCGCCTGCTGCGGGAGCGCTTCGGCTCGATTCCCCGGGTGCGCTCCACGCGAACCACGATCGTCCTGGGCACACTGAAGGAATCGGCGCAGCTGCCCTTGAATCATCTCGACGCGCTTGCGGCGGAGGCCGGCGATGCCGCGTGAGCGCTTCCGGCTGGTGGTCGCGTTCGCCTGCGTCTACCTGATCTGGGGCTCCACCTACCTGGCGATCCGCTTCGCCATCGAGACCATTCCGCCCTTCCTGATGGCCGGCGTCCGTTTCCTGGTCGCCGGCGCGGTCCTGCTGGTGTGGTCGCACGCGCGCGGCACGCCGTGGCCCACGAGGGCCGAGTGGCGCGTGGCGGCGGTAGTGGGCACGCTGCTCCTGCTCGGCGGCAACGGCGGCGTCGTGTGGGCGGAGCAGACGGTGCCGTCCAGCCTCGCGGCGCTCATCGTGGCCGCCGTGCCGATCGTGACGGTCGCCCTCGACTGGATGCGTCCCGGCGGCGTGCGGCCCGGCCGCGCGACCATCCTCGGCCTACTCACCGGCTTCGCCGGCGTGGCGCTCCTGGTCAACCCCTTCGCCCGCGATGTCGCCCGCGTGAATCCCATGGGCGCGGTGGCGCTCCTCGTGGCGACGGTGTCGTGGTCCGCCGGCGCGATCTACTCGCGCGGCGCAAAGGGCGTGGCGGCTCCGCTCATGGGCGCGGGAGCCAACATGATCGCCGGCGGCGCGGGCCTCGCCCTTTGCGGCGTGCTGGCGGGCGAGCTGCCCCGCCTGCATCCCGGCGCGATCTCCACGCGCTCGGCCCTGGCCCTGCTCTACCTCATCTTCGTCGGCGCGCTGGTCGGCTTCACGGCGTTCTTCTGGCTGCTGGCCAACACCACGCCGGCGAAGTCCACCACCTACGCCTACGTCAACCCGGTCGTGGCGATCATCCTCGGCTGGGCGATCGCGGGCGAGCCGCTGACGCCGCGCATTCTCGTCGCCGCGACGATCATCATCGGGGGCGTCGTGATGATCACGACGCTGCCGCACCTGCGCGCCTGGGTGGCCGGACGCGGCCTCCTGAAAGCCGAAAGCTGAACGTCGGCGGCGACTCTCAGCTTTCGATGTGGGTGCGTCGGGGGTTCGCTACGGTGTCGGCGCGGCCTGCCCTCTCGGCCAGGCGTTGTTGCTCCGGTCCACGTCGGGGAAGTTCTGGTCCGGATCGATCTCGACGCGCGCGACCGGCTTCGGGAACTGGTGGATCCAGATGTACCGGTTTCCGAGGAACCAGACTTCGACCGGCAGGCGGAAGCGGTCGCTGCCGCCGTCGCCATAGGTGACGCGCAGATCCACCGGCATCGGCAGCGTGCCCGGCATCGAGAGCAGTATCCTGGTCGTGGTCACCCCCGCGGAATCGCGGGATGCGATCGAGTCAACCGCCTGGTCCACGCGGTCGGTGCGGAAGATCCAGCCGCGCCAGAAGTACGACAGGTCCTCGCCCAGGTTGTCTTCCATCGACCGGAAGAAATCGGCCGGCGTCGGATGCCTGAAGGCCCAGCGACGGATGTATTCCCGGAAGGCCGAGTCGAATCGCGTCGAATCCTCCAGCATGGCGTGCCGCAGCAGGTAGAGCCCGGTGGCCGGCTTGCTGTAGGCGGCGGCGCCGAGGAGGAGGCCGGGGATCCGGTCGGCGGGGGTGATCATCGGCCGGTCGTAGCCGCTCCGGGCGAAGTTGGCCCACTGCGACGCCTCGGACCGCGCGCCCGTCGGGATCGGCTGATTGTAGTAGGTCCGGGTCGAGTAGATGTTGATGAAGGTATTGAACCCCTCGTCCATCCAGGCGTAGAGCCGCTCGTTGCTGCTGACGATCATCGGGAACCACTGGTGCCCGAGCTCGTGCGTCGTCACGTCGAACAGCTCGGGGCCGTTCGCCGGCGAGCCGCAGAACACGATCATGGGGTATTCCATCCCCTGCACCGGACCCGCGATGTTGATCGCCGTCGGCCACGGATACGGAAACCACTTCTCCGAGTAGTGCTTGATGGTGTGCCGGACCATGCGCGTGGACTCGCTCCACCCGGCCTGGGACGCCACGGGGTAGAACGACTGCATGAGGATGCCGTTCCAGCCGCTCGCGTCCCAGATGAAATTGGGCGCCGCGGCCCAGGCCACGTCGTGGACGTTCTGGGCCCGGAATCGCCAGGTGAGCGTGGGTGCGTCGCCGGCGGGGCGCGTCCCCGGGGTGCCCGCTTCGGCCCGGGAGATGATCGGCATCGTGGTGTCGGACCGCAGCGCCGCGTCGAGACGCCGCACCTGCTCGGGCGTCAGCACCTCGGCCCGGTTGAGGAGCGCACCGGTGCCGAGCACCACGTAGTCGCGCGGCAGGGTGATGGCGTAATCGAAGTCGCCGAACTCCCGATAGAACTCGCCCTGGCCCAGGTACTGCTCGGTATTCCAGCCCCGCACGTCGTCGTACACGGCGGCGCGCGGCTGCCATTGGGCCATCTCGTACAGCCAGCGCCCGTCAAACTGCTGGCGGCCCATCCGGTCGGCGCCGTGCTCCGGGATGTTGAACGCGAATTCCATGGCCAGGCGCAAGGTCGCGCGCGGCGGCAGCGGCTGATCGAGATCCACCCGCATCATGGTGCCATTCACGACGTAGCTCGCCGCACTCCGCTGCTCGGCCGCCGCCGCTCGCCCCCGCGCCGCCGGTGTGCCGCCGCGGATCACCTGCACACTGCCGATCTGGTAGCCGCCCTCAAAACCCGCCGCCGCGAACCGCGCGTCCGGCGGCGCGAGGAAGGAGCCGCGGCTGCTGGGCCGGAACAGGTTCTGATCGAGCTGGAACCAGAGATACCGCAGCGTGTCCGGCGAATTGTTGTGATAGGTCACCGTCTGCTGGCCGCTGACGCGGTGGCTCGGCACGTCCAGTGTCACCGCGATGTTGTAGTCCACGCGCTGTTGCCAGTACTCGGGTCCGGGCGCGCCGGTGCCGGTGCGCACGCGGTTGGGCGCCGGCATGTCGAGGCGGCGAAAGATCGATGTATCCGCGATCGGGGTCTGGACACGCTGGAGCGGCAGGGGCTGCTGCACCAACGCCGCGACGAGAAATACACCGACCATGATGGATCTACCCTGGGTGGAAGAGAGGTGCAGTCTCGCCCCGGGCCGTTGCGTCGTCAACTGGCGCGGCGGTCCGTTTCCTCATGTAGCCGCACGCAGGACGAGTCGCACGATGGTCCCCGGCCCGTCAGCCGGGACGGCGGCGATGGTGCCGCCCCAGCTCTCGACCAGCCTTCGGGCGATAGCCAGGCCCAGCCCACTGCCGCTGGTCGTGGCGCTGAACCGCGGTTCGAAGATCCGCTCCAGCAGCTCCGGCGCGATCCCGCGGCCGTCGTCGCGGACCTCGACGATGGCGCGGTCGTCTGACGACCGCACCGCGATGACCACACGGCGCGCCCCGGCGTCGCGGGCATTCTCGCAGAGGTTCACCAGCACCTCCGCCAGTTCGTCGCGGCGCGCCAGGGCGCGCACACCCTCACCCGGCTCCGCCTCCCAGCGCGTCTCGCCTTCGCCCATGCTGTAGAGATGCACCACGTCGTGCACCACCGCCCCGAGGTCCACCGCCTCGACCGCCACGTTCTCGGCGCCGGGCAGCGCGAAACGGCTGAACGCGCGCGCGATGCCGTCGAGCCGGTCGATCTCGGCGAGGATGCGCTCCCCGGTCGGCGGCAGCACGGCGCCCAGTTCGCCCGGCTTCTCGCGGCCCAGCCGCAGCAGGTGCTGGACTCCCAGGCGGATCGGCGTCAGGGGATTCTTGATCTCGTGCGCCACCTGCCTGGCCATCTCGCCCCACGCCAGCACCCGCTGGGCACGTCGGCCCGCCTCCACGTCCGACGCGGCCTGGGCGAGGGCGCCGCGGATCGGCTCGAGCTCAGCGGGCATCGCCGAGGCATCGATGGCCGGCGTCTCGCCGGTCCCCACGGCCAGCGCCGCGGCGCGCAGCTGCTGGAGCGGTTGGGCGAGCGTGCGCGCCGCGACGCCCGACAGGAGGATGGCGGCCAGGAACCCCACGGCGCTCGCGACCAGCAGCGCGATTCCGAGGTCCGCTTCCCGCCGCTGCAGGTTGCGGTCGCCCAGGGACTCCGGTGACGCCAGCACCGTGACGCCCCCGGGCGCGCCCCGCTCCACGAGGCGAAACCCCACCAGCGTCGGCGCCGGTGCGGCGCGCTGGTCGGCCACGAGCTCGATCTCGTCACCGTAGGCGAGGCGCGGGTACACCTCGCCCGGCACCAGCAGATCGGCGAGGCCAAGATCCGCCAGGACCGGGGCCGAGGTCGCCCACAGCACACCGTCGCGCGAGAGCTCCAGCTCCGCATCCACGCGTTGCGCCGTGGCGGCGAGGGCGCTGTCGCCGCTGAGTGGATCGGTGGCGAACACGCTGGCGGCGTCGCGCAGCGTGCGCTGGAGGAGCAGCTGCCTGGCGCCCCGGAACTCGTCCTCGAGACGCTCGAAGCTCCAGAGCGCGAAGACCACCGTGGGCACCACGAAAAACAGGGCCAGACTCACCGACAGGCGGAACCGCAGCGAGCGGCGCGCGCGCGGCATCCACCGGCGCAGCGCCGGCCCCGCGCGCCCCGCGGCGGTCTCGACCAGCAGCCAGAGCACGGCGAGGGCGCCGATGTCGAGCACCAGGAGCAGGGCGCCGCGCTGCAGCAGCGCCGACGGACCCCGCAGGTCGATCTGCGCGTGCACGTGGCGCGGACCGCCGGGCAGCGGCAGCGTCCGCTCGCCACGCACCACCCACCCATCCCGTCGCCACGCGACGTGCGCGGTGAGCATCGCCCCCGTTCGCGAGGGAGGGGCGAGGATCACGTCGTACGGGGCCTCGGGTTCGAGGCGCCCGCCCCCGAGAAAGCGCGCCAGGCGCCCGGGCAGGACGAGGCGCGAGCGCGGGCCGACGGTAATCGTCACGACGCGTCCGTCGCCGACCGGGATGGCGGCGATGCCGTGTACGCCCGGCACCAGGGAGACCGCCTGGACCAGCGGCAGCGACTCCTCGGCGGCGGCGTGCGCCACCTGCGCGATGAACGCCTGCGGTACGTCGAGATCGACGAGTGAGAGGCCGAGGATCCGTTCGCCCCGCGGACCCCAGACCGCGAGGTCGGCGGGGTAGTCCTGCACACCGAGGGTACTGCGCCGCCACAGGACGAAGAGCTCGCCGGCCGTCCGGGGCGCCGAGTCCACGTCGGTCTCGTGCACCAGCCGCTGGAGCGCCGACACCGCGGGGGCGTCGGTCCGATCGCCCAGCCCCTCGAGATCGCGGGCCGCGTGCGCCATCCGGCCTTCCGTTGTCGCGCCCCAGGTGAGGAGGGCCGCCGACGATCCCGCCACCACGGCGATGGTGGCCATCGTGCTGCGGAAGGGCATCGGGCGGAGCGCGAGCAGGAGCGCGGGCGTCCACAGGTACGGATACCAGGACGGCCAGCCGGCGCCCGGCTGCCAGAGCCAGAGACCGAGCACCGCGCTGCCGAGCGCGATGGCGCCGGCGACAAAGGGCCATTGGCGCGCCGGTCTCGGCGCTTCGCGCCCCCGTACCAGCGCCGCCGCGAGCAGCACCAGCGCGCCCGCGGCGACCACCAGGGCCAGCTGCCATCGTGACCAGAGGAACGTCGTCACGCCGCCGCTGGGCGGCGTGATGCCGTTCGCCAGGGTCTGGAGCAGATAGGGAGCGAGGAGTGTCCCGACGACGGCGAGCACCCGGCTCGGCCACGAGGGCACCAGCCCGCGATGCCACAGCACGCACGCGAAAACGAACACCACGATCCCGGCGAACAGGAGCGTGCCTGCGGACGACGAGAAGGGCCCCAGCAAGTGCTGCGCGTAGGTGTCCGGCGAAAACACCGACGCCCCCCCGAACGTGTCGCGCAGCGGGGCGCGCCCGATCACCGCGCATGCCGCCACCGCGGGCAGGATGCCAAGCGCCGACGCACTGCGCACCCCCGCGCTCCCCGCGACGATCAGCACGACCAGAGCGAGGAGCGCCACCGTACGGCGCGCGGCGCGCATCCGGGTGGCATGCGCGGCCCGTTCCTGGGGCGGAACGGGCTGCACCGCGAACAGCGTGTCGCCCCCGGTGCCAGGGCGCACATAGTCAAAGACGTCGGAATCGGCGGGCGCCGCGCGGAAATCCAGGAACCGCAGCCCGACGCCTGTGCTCTGGACGAACCGATCGGTCAGCGCCGTGCCCACCCGCGGCACATCGTCGGCCCGCGCCAGCAGCACGACGGCGACCGCGGCACCCGAGGTCGTCTGGCGGCGCGCGACGAGCCACAAGTAGAATGGAGTCGTGACCACCGACAAGTCGGGGCCCGAGGGCGTGAGCGCGGTCCGCTGGACGCCGGACCAGGCCCGCGGCCGGCCCTGCGGATCGAAGAGCACGACCCCGTGCGACGGCCCGCCGGGGTTCACGAGCCGAGCCAGCGCCGGGAAGGCCTCGATGGCCGGCAGCCCCTGCAGGGGCGCCGCGCGGTCCGCGAGCCCGCGGGCGAGCTGGACCGCCGCGTCGAGCTCGCTGCCAAGCCGCTTCGAGGCGCTCGTGACCGCCTCCTCGCGCACCCGGGACCATTGGCGCTCGACGCGCCACAGCGCGTACGTCCCGACGACCTCGGTGGCAGCGAGGCCCAGGGCGGCCAGGGCCCCCAGCCCGGCAAGCGCGCGAGGAAACGGCGCAACGTCGGAGCGCGCCGCCGAGGCCGCGGCGACGGCCGCGAGAATCGCCCCTGCGGCGAAGACCCAGCCGGGCGCCCGCATCCACTCGGCCCCGACGACGGCCGCCGCCGAGAGTGCGGCGAGGAG
Organism: Gemmatimonadota bacterium; assembly: GCA_041476105.1. Classification (GTDB taxonomy): domain Bacteria; phylum Gemmatimonadota; class Gemmatimonadetes; order Gemmatimonadales; family JACORV01; genus DASXPG01. The sequence goes on along the minus strand of JBGOSS010000013.1, from coordinate 32,122 downwards.
CAGCGCGGTGCGCTTCACATGAGCGGCCCGCGGCGGCCGCTACGTCTCAAGGAGCTCACGCCCGGAGCCGCGCGCGATGCCGCGGCCGCAAATCCGCGACTCATCGTGCCCATCGGCACCACCGAGCAGCACGGCCCCCACCTGGCCCTCGGGACCGACACCATCGTCGTGGAGCGGCTCGCCGACGACCTGTCCGCCGAATTCCAGGTGCTGCGCGCGCCCACGATCGAATACGGCGTGAACGACGACGCCCGCGACCGTGAGTTCAGCGGGGGCGCCAGCGTCCGGCGCAAGACGCTGCGGCGCTGGGTCAACGACCTCCTTCCCGATTGGGAACAACTCGGCATCCTCGAAGTCCTGATGCTCACGATGAACGCCTACGCGCCCCACCAGGAGGCGCTGGGAACGGTGGTGGCGCCGCGGGCGCGGGTGCGGGTGATCGATATTCTCGGCATCGACTTCGGCCCCCTGGTCGAGCATCCCGATGACCCGATCCATGGGGGGGAGGTCGACACGTCTCTGGCCCTGTTCGTGTGCCCCGAGCTGGTGCAGATGAACGCCGCCATCGACTATATCTTGCCCGAGCCGGCCGTCAGGCGCTACCGGCGAGGATCCGCGATCCTGCTCCCCAGCGAGTCGACCGGCTCCATCGGCCGGGCCACAAAGGCCTCGGCGGAAAAGGGCCGCCTCCTCTACGAACTGATCGTGGGCCGCATCCGCGAGCGGGTCTTTGCGGTGACCCCGGAGCCCCGGTCGATGTAGCTTTCGTCATGCGCCTCCTCGCTGGTCTCCTCGTGCTGAGCGCCGCCTCGGCACCGGGCCTGAGCGCCCAGGAGTACCTGGACCGGGGCACCTTTGTGCTGATGCGGTCGGGTGCGGAAGCCGGCCGCGTCGAATATGCGGTCCGGGCCACCAGCGGACAGCAGGGGCGGGGCGGCCTGCTCGTCGTCGGTACCACGCGCACCCCGGCGCACGAGGTGCAGTACATTCTCGAGGTGTCGGCCGACCTCGCCCCCGTCAGCTACCAGCTCACCGAGAACGGCGGCGGCCGCGTCACGCGGCGCCTTTCGGCCCAGATCGTGGGCCCGCGCTTCAGCGCGCGCGCTACGACGGAAAGCGGTGAGGTCTCGCGGGAGCTGCCCGTCCGAGCGCCGTTCGTCATTCTGGGGGCTGACGATTACACTGTGTACTTCTTCGTTCCGAGACCGGAACCCGGCGCGACCCAGGCCATCAACGTGGTGCGAACCGAGACGCTGACGCCCACCACCGGAACCGTGACCGGCGAAGGCGACGACTCGGTCAGCGTCGCCGGCCATACCCTCCCCTGCCGGCGTTTCGCCATGCGTCTCGCCGACGGCGAATTGCGCCAATTCTGGATGACGTCGGCTGGCAGTCTGCTGCAGGTAGCGATTCCCGGCCTGGGCATCGTGGCAACCCGTGGTCAGGCACCCGCCCGCTAGGCGGGCGTCGCTCGCCACATCCGGCCCGCCTGGACGGTACTGGCCGAGCCCACAGGCGCCACCGGGATCGTCCCTTGACCGTCACCGGCAGGCCCCTAGTTTTTCGACTTCTGGGCGCGCCTCCAAGGTGAAACCCGAGGTGGCGCCGTGCCGTACGTCACAATGACTCGATCCTACCAGGACCAGGAAACATGCGTGCACGACTGACGATTGGCTGGCTGATCCTCTTATCCCTTGTCGCGGCGATCGGCTATGCCCAGCAGCCGCCGGCTCAGACAAGCGTGTCGGCCGCGGCGAGCGCGGCGCCCCAGGCACCGGCCCGGACCCTCTCCCTGGTCGATGCGCTCGAGATTTCCCGGCGCAACAGCCCGGACTATCGCGCGGTGCTCAACGACCGGTGGGGGACGAGCCGACAGCTGCTGAGCTCCACCGCCTCGCTGTTCACGCCGACGCTGTCGCTCAACGGCAGCTATTTCCACCGGGGCAGCGGTGGCGCGCAGTATTTCCAGGGGATTCTCTTCACGCCGCCCGGCTCCTCGCAGCAGAGCGCGTCGGTGAACCTGAACTACAACCTGTCCGGCGCGACGATCGCCAATCGCGGCTTGGCGCAGGCCGACCTGCGCGCGACCGATGAAGACATCGCGGGCGCGCTCATCTCGCTCGAGACGGTGGTGCGCTCCCAGTACCTCAACGTCCTGCAAGCCACTGCGCAGTCCGAGCTGGCCCGGCGCGCGCTCGATCGGGTCGCCGAGAACCTCAATCTGGCCCGGGCCCGCTACAGCGTGGGCCAGGGCACGTTGATCGATGTGCGGCGCGCCGAGGTGGACAAGGGCCAGGCCGAGGTCACGCTGCTGCGCGCCGAGCAGACCGTCGAAAACCAGACCCTGCTGCTCTTCAATCGCATGGGCGTGCCGGCTCCCGATCCGGCGCGGGTCCAGCTCACCGATTCCTTCCCGGTAACCGAGCCGGCTTTCCAGTTCGACCAGCTGGTCGCCCAGGCGCTCGCCGAAAACCCCGGGCTGCGCGCGTTGCGCGCCCGCCAGACCTCGGCCCAGTGGGCGTCCCGGTCGGCGCGCTCGGAATACCTGCCCAGTCTGAACTTCAACGCGTCCACGTCGCGCACCAGGAACCGGCCCGATAGCTCGGGCGCGATTTATTCCTACTCGACCAGCCCGTGGCAGTTCAGCGTGGGCGTGTCGCTGCCGATCTACGACGGGTTCAGCCGGTATGTGCGGACCGGCCAGGCCAAGGCCCGCGAGGACGACGTGAGCCTGCAGGTGCGGGCTCGCGAGCTGGGCGTCCGCACCGACGTGGCGGCGGCGTTTTACGCCATGCAGGCCGCCTACCGGACCATCGATATCCAGCGCGCCAACAAGGCCGCATCGGCCGAAGCGCTCGAGCTCGCGTCGCAGCGCTACCGCGTCGGCTCGGGGACCTACCTCGAGCTGCTGGACGCACGGAACGCGGCCGACAAGGCCGATGCCGATTTCGTCACCGCCGTCTACGACTACCACAAGGCGATTGCCTCGCTCGAGAACGCCGTCGGGCGTCCACTGCGTTAAGGGATCGGACACCACTCCATGGGTAAGCGCGGAAAGCTGTTCCTCATCGGCGGGGGCGTCGTCCTCCTCGGCGCGGTCGCGATGTTGAGCGCGGCGAAGCGCCGCCAACCTTCCACCGAGGTGCGCCTCGAGAAGGTCTCCAAGCGCGACCTCACCTCCGTGGTGACGGCCAGCGGCAAGATCGAGCCCAAGCGGAAGGTGGATGTCTCCTCCGACATCACCGGGCGCATCGTGGACCTGCCGGTGCGCGAGGGCGACATGGTGCAGCGTGGCCAGGTCGTCGTGCACATCGATCCGGCGCAATACGAGGCCAACGTCCAGCGGTCCGAGGCGCTGCTCGCGGGCGCACAGGCTTCCGCCACGCAGGCCCAGGCCAACAAGGACCAGGCCGAGCGCGCCTACACCCGGGCGCGGGACATTCGCTCCCAGAACCAGCAGCTGGTGTCGCAGGAAGCGCTCGAGCAGGCCGAGACCGCGCACCGGATCGCGGTGGCGAACCTCGACGCCGCGCAGCGCCAGGTGGACCAGGCCCGGGCGGGCCTGCGGGAGGCCCAGGACAACCTGCGCAAGACGACCATCCTCGCCCCGATGGCCGGCCGCGTGACGCGGCTGGCGGTCGAAGAGGGGGAAGTTGCGGTGCCGGGCACCTTCTCGCGCGAAACCGGCCTGCTGATGACGATCTCCGATCTCTCCGTGATCCAGGTCAAGGTGCAGGTGGACGAGACCGACGTGGTGCGCATCCACAGCGGCGACTCGACCGAAGTCTCGATCGACGCTTTCCCCGACACCACCTTCACGGGCCGGGTGACCGAAATCAAGAACTCCTCGGTGCGCGGCGCGGCGGCGACGACGAGCTTGAACACCGACCAGGCCGTGGACTACGAAGTCATCGTCACGCTCAATAACCCGCCCCCGGGCGTGCGCCCCGACCTCTCGGCGACCGCGCGCATCATCACCGACACGCGGCGCGGGGTCATGAGCGTGCCGATCATCGCCCTCACGGTTCGGGATCCCCAGGACACCCTGCGCGCCGATTCCTCCGCGCGGGGCGGCAGCAGCAAGCGTCCCGCGCAAACCGCGGCGGCGCACCCTGCGCCGGCGCACGACTCCACCACCGGCAAGAAGAAGGAGATCGAGGGCCTCTTCGTCGTGGACACCACGACGATGACGGCGCGCTTCCGCGCCGTGCGCGTCGGCATCGCGGGCGACGAATACTTCGAGGTGCTGAACGGCGTCCGGGAAGGGGAGACGATCGTGGCCGGCCCCTACCAGGCGATCCGCGACCTCAAGAACCAGGCCAAGGTCAGGGGTGCGCCGGCCGGCCGCGGCGCCCAGCGGAGCGGGACGCAGGCGCGCGGCTCGTGAGCGACGCGATCATCCGTACCATCGGGCTGACACGCGAGTACACCATGGGCGCGGAGATCGTGCGGGCCCTCCGGGGCGTGGACCTGGAGATCACCCGCAACGACTACGTGGCCATCATGGGCCCGTCGGGCTCCGGCAAGTCCACGATGATGAACCTGATCGGCTGCCTGGACACGCCTACCGCCGGCCAGTACTGGTTGAACGGCCTCGAGGTCTCCAAGATGTCGGACGACGAGCTGGCCCGCGTCCGGAACCGCGAGATCGGGTTCGTCTTCCAGACTTTCAACCTGCTGCCCCGCGCGACGGCGATGCACAACGTCGAGCTGCCGTTGATCTACAGCGGTGTGTCGTCGAAGGACCGCCGGGTACGCGCCGAGAAGGCCCTGCAGTCGGTGGGCCTGGGCGACCGGATGACCCACCGGCCCAACGAGCTGTCGGGCGGCCAGCGTCAGCGCGTCGCCATCGCCCGCGCGCTGGTCACCGAGCCGTCGATCATCCTCGCCGACGAGCCCACCGGCAACCTCGATTCCCAGACCAGCGAGGAGATCATGAAAGTTCTCGCGGACCTGCACGAGCATCGGGGGCAGACCATCGTGATGGTGACGCACGAGCACGACATCGCGCTGCACGCGGCTCGCGTGGTGACCCTGCACGACGGCCTCGTCAGCTCCGACCAGCGGCAGGCCGCCTGACCCGGTGAGCATCCTCGAGGCGGTGCGCATGGCGCTCGGCATGATCCGGGCGCAGAAGATGAAGAGCTTCTTCTCCGCCGTCGGCGCATTCGTGGGCGTCACCTTCCTGATCGGCGTCATCTCGATCGTCAACGGGATGGACAAGTACATGCGGGAGGATTTCGCCGCCAAGCTGTTCGGCGTGAATACCTTCACCGTCCGGTATCGGCCCCAAGTCAACTTCGGCGAGCAGACGCTCGAGCAGCGCCGCGCACTGCGCCGCCGCCCGCGCCTGCGCGAGGACGACTATCTCGCGGTGCGCGACCTCCTGGCCGGGCGCGCGATCGTGGCCAACGAGAGCGAAGACAACGTCAGCGTCTACTACGGCACCCGGCGCTCCCGCAACGTCGACGCCAAGGGCGTGACCGAGACCTGGTTCCGCATTCGCAACGTCAACATCGCGCAGGGACGCGTCTTCTCGCCCCAGGAGGTCGAGCGCGGCGCCAACGTGGCCATCATCGGGGCCGACCTGGCCAAGAAGTTCTTCAGCGGCCTCGACCCCCTCGGCAAGATGATCCGCATCGAGGACTTCGAGTTCCGCGTCATCGGCGTCGCCGAAAGCCAGGGGAAGATATTCGGCCAGTCGCTCGACAAGTTCGTGATCGCGCCGTATACGTCCCCGGTCAAACGCCTCGTCAACCCACACAAGATCGTGGACGGCATCATGGTCAAGACCGCCGACGTGACCACCATGACGACGGCGATGGCCGACGTCGAGGCACTCATGCGAACACGGCGGCACCTGCGCCCGGGCCAGGACGACAACTTCCACCTCGAGACCGCGGACGACGTCCTCAGCGTCTGGGCGAAGATCTCGGCGGTGCTGTCCCTGGCGCTGCCCATGCTGGTGGGGATCTCGCTGGTGGTCGGCGGCATCGTGATCATGAACATCATGCTGATGGCCGTCGCCGAGCGGACCCGGGAGATCGGCGTGCGCAAGGCGCTGGGCGCGCGGCGCCGCGACATCCTCCGCCAGTTCCTCGTCGAGGCGGCGACGCTGTCCACCAGCGGCGCGCTGCTGGGCATCGCGGCGGGCATCGGGCTCGCGAAGCTGGTGAATGCGATCAGTCCCCTGCCCGCCCGCATCTCGGGCTCGTCGATCATCGTCGGCATCGCGCTGGGGATCGGCGTGGGGGTGATCTTCGGCGTGTATCCGGCAAGCCGCGCCTCGCGGCTCGATCCCATCGCAGCCCTGAGGTTCGAATGACACGCAGCCGGGCCACCGTCGGATTCACTGCGCTGCGCGAGGGCGTCGGGATCGCGCTCGACTCCCTGCGCGCCAACAAGACCCGTGCGGCGCTGACGATCCTCGGCATCGCCATCGGCGTCATGGTGGTCATGGCCATGGCGGCCACCGTGAAGGGGATCAACTCCACCGTCGACACCATCCTCCAACAGACCGGCCCGACGACCTTCTACGTCTTCCGCTTCGAGGGCGGCAACAACGCCGACGACGACGACGAGGACCCGGAGTGGTGGCGCTACCCCGCGATCCGGCCGGAGGAGCGACTGCTGCTGGCATCGCTCCCCTCGATCGATGCCGTCACCATGGACGATCGCAGCTCGCGGCAGGTGTTCGCCGGCTCCTCCGACGCCCAGGCGTCGGTCTACGGGCGCAGCCCGGCCTGGCCCCACGTCAACGGCGGCGACATCGTCACCGGCCGGTCCTACACCAACGTGGAAGAGGCCGCCGGCGACAAGGTCGTGGTCCTGAACGAGAAGGCCACCGAGACGCTCTTCGGCAAGCGCGACCCCGTCGATCAGGGGATCAAGATCGCCGGCCAGCGCTACCGGGTGATCGGCGTGTATCACTCGCCGCCCAATCTCTGGTCCAGCGGCTCCGGCGCCGAGGTCTACGTCCCCTACACCACCTACCGACGGTACATCGCCGCCTGGACCGACTGGGCCAGCCTCACCGTCCGGCCGAAGGAAGGCGTGTCCCTGCGCACGGCCCTCGACGAGGTCACCACCGCGCTGCGCCGCTCGCGCGGCCTGCGGCCGGCCCAACCAAACAACTTCGCGATCATGACGCAGGACAAGATCCTCGAGCAGTGGAACAAGGCAACCAGCATGTTCTTCGTCGTCATGATCGCCCTCTCGGCCATCGGCCTGCTGGTCGGCGGCATCGGGGTCATCGCGATCATGATGATCAGCGTGACCGAGCGCACCCGCGAGATCGGCGTGCGCAAGGCCCTCGGTGCGACGCGGCGGGAGATCCTCTGGCAGTTCCTGGTGGAGGCGTCCACCCTGACGCTCATCGGCGGCTCGGTCGGCATGACCCTGGGCGGCGGCGCGGTCATGGCCGTGAAGGCCTTCAGCCCGCTGCCGGCCACGGTGCCACCGTGGTCCATCGTCGCGTCGCTCGGCGCCTCGATCATCACCGGCATCGTGTTCGGCATCATCCCGGCCAACAAGGCCTCGAAGCTTGACCCGGTGGAAGCGCTGCGGTACGAATAGCGGGTGCACCTCCTCGACGCGCTGCGGATCGCCTTCGACTCGGTCTGGTCGCACAAACTTCGGTCGTTTTTCACCCTGCTGGGCATCATCGTCTCGGTGGCGTTCCTGGTGGCGGTGCTGGCCGTCATCGCCGGGATGAACGCCTACGTGCGTGAGAACATCGTGCAGGCCATCGCCGGCTCGAACACCTTCCAGGTCCGGCGCGACCCGATCCTCTCCGGCTTCAATTTCGACGAGCTCGAGTGGCAGCGCATCGAGCGGCGCCCCCTGGTGTCTCGCGACGACGCCGACGCCGTCGCCGGCGCCATTCCGGGCGCGGTGGCCGTGGCGACGCAGACCGGCTTCCCCCCGCCCCTGTCGGACCTGCGCTGGAAGTCGCAGAGCGTGGACGGCGTCATCACCCTCGGCATCACCCCGTCGTGGCACCGGATCCAGGAGCACCAGTTCGCCTTCGGCCACGCCCTGAGCGACATCGACGTGGCCCAGCGCCGGCCCGTCGCGGTGATCGGCTGGGACGTCTACGTGAACCTGCTCGGCGAGCGGGTGGATCCGCTGGGCCAGCACATCCGGGTCAACGGACACGAGGTCACCCTGCTGGGCGTCGTCGGCAAGCGCGGCACGGTGCTCGGGCAGAGCCGGGACAACATGGTGCTGCTGCCCTTCACGACCTTCGAGAGCTTCTTCGGGCGCCGCAAGACGACCGTGGTCTTCGTCAAGATGGCCGAGGTCGGCGAGATCCCCCGCGCCATGGCGCTGGCCGAGGAGGCGATGCGCATCCGGCACCGCCTGCGGCCCATGGAGGAGAACGACTTCACCATCGAGACCTCGGACGCGCTGGTGAGCTTCTGGAGCCGCCTGACGGCGTTGCTGTTCGCGATCATCCCCAGCGTGGTGGTGATCGGGGTGCTGGTGGGCGGCATCGTGATCATGAACATCATGCTGATGAGCGTGAACGAGCGGACCCATGAAATCGGCATCCGCAAGTCGCTCGGCGCCCGCGCGCGCGACATCCGGCGGCAGTTTCTGCTCGAGGCGGTTGCGATGGCCACGCTGGGCGGCCTGCTAGGCGTGCTGGCGGGGGCGATCTTCGCGGCGTTGATCGCGACGCTGTCACCGCTGCCCGCGCGGGTCAGCCCGGCGTCGGTGATCGGCGCCCTCGCGCTGGGCGCCTCGGTCGGCGTCATCTTCGGCGTGGTCCCGGCTTCGCGCGCCGCCCGCCTCGACCCCATCGACGCGCTGCGGGCCGAGACGTGAACTGGCCGGCCCGCTGGACGCATTTGCAGGAAGGGGTGCGCATCGCCATGGGCGCGATGCGCGCCAACAAGGTGCGCTCCGCACTGACCATCCTCGGGGTCCTGATCGGCGTCACGACGGTGATGGCGATGGCCGCTCTGATCCAGGGGATCAACAACGACATCACCGCCCAACTCGAGACCGCCGGACCGACCACCTTCTACGTGGTCTGGTGGTGGAACGGCGGGCTCCAGGTAGGCCGCCCGCCGGCCGCCATCCGGCAGCGGCCCTTCCTGACCAAGCGGGAGGCCGACGCCATCGAGCGGCTGCCCCAGATCGAGTACGCCGCGATGTACGGGATCACCAACCAGCGGGTCGCCTACAAGGGCGACCAGACCCGCGCCCTCAACGTCTACGGCGGCAGCCGCCACGGCATCGAGATCGACGGCGGCGTGATGATCGCCGGCCGCTCCTTTACCCTCGACGAGGAGCGCGTCGGCTCGCCGGTGGTGGTGCTCTACGAGGCCGTGGCGCAGCGGCTCTTCGGTGCCGAGCCGGCGCTGGGCCAGGTGGTGCGCATCGGCACCCGCGGCTACCGGGTGATCGGCGTGTACCGCAAACCCGACAACCTCTTCGCCTCCGATGGCCAGAGCGAGACCGTCGTCATCCCCTTCGAGAGCCTGCGCCACAACTTCCGCTTCCCCGAAGAGCAGAACTCGATCGTCGTGAAGCCGCACAACGGCGTGACCGTCTTCCAGGCCCAGGACGCGGTGACCCGCGAGCTGCGGCGGGTGCGCGGGCTCAAGATGGACGAGCCGACCTCGTTCGACCTCGTCACCCAGGCCCAGGTGCTCGACACCTGGAACAAGATGACCAGCGTGTTCTTCCTGGTGATGCTGGTGCTGGCGGGCGTTTCGCTGATGGTGGGCGGCCTGGGGGTGACCGCCATCATGATGGTATCGGTCACCGAGCGCACCAAGGAGATCGGCCTGCGCAAGGCGCTCGGCGCGCGCAAACTCGACATCCTCTGGCAGTTCCTGGTCGAGGCGGCGACGCTCACGCTCCTGGGCGGGGTGGCGGGGCTGCTGCTGGGCGGCGGCTTGGCGCTGCTGGTGGGCAAATTGACGCCCATCCCCGCCGTCGTCCCGCTCTGGTCGGTGGTGACCGCCATCGGCGCGAGCATCCTGGTGGGTATCGTTTTCGGGCTCATCCCGGCCAACCGTGCCGCGCGCCTCGACCCGATCGAGGCGCTGCGGCACGAGTAGCGAAGCAGGCGCCTACCGCTTGATCACACGTTCACCCTCCCAAAGGAGTCGCGCCTCCACTTCCCGCAGGCAGCTCTGGAAGGGGGCGTAGTCCCGGGGGTTCCGGCGCACCCGCGTGCCGGCGGCGGTGACGCAAACGTAAGGCCGCCGGGCGCTGCGGCCGATGGTCAGACCGAAGTTCAGGGCGCTCGCGCTCCCCGACACCGTGCCCGAAGCGACTGCCGCGACCGTCCGATCGAGCTTCGAGATGGTGCCCGATGCGTAGTTGACGTACGGGGTGAGGGCGAGCTGGTCACCCAGGAAGAACTCATAGCCGGCGCCTACCGTGAAGCCGGGCCCGCCGTTGCCCTTGAACGTCCGGCTCGAGTCCTCGACGTCGGCCCTCAGGTACGTGGCGCCGCCGCGCACGTACAGGTTGCCCAGCAGGTAGACCGCGGCCCCCGCCGAGCCGACCAGGAGGGTCGAGGATGTTGCGGAATTGCGCAGGACGTGGATGCCCAGTTCCGCCCGCACCCGTCCACCCAGTTGCCGCCCAAACATCAACGCGACATCGGATCCGCTCAGGTTGTTCCCGGTGCAGCCGCTGTCGCAGGTGAGCTTGAAACTCCCGCCCCCCAGGCCGAATGCTCCATAGCCTCCGGGGCCGCGGACCATCTCGAGGGTCTGGGCAACACCGGTTGACGTCCCGGCGCCGGTCATGAGCGCGAGAACCATGAGGACCGCTGGGCTAGTACGCATCGACGGAATCTCCACAAAGGGGTGACCAGGACAGTGGGCGACGGACCTTGGGCTTCCGCAGCGTCATTCCACGATGCCGATCATGAAGCTGATCAGATGCATGGTCGGCCGGTTGCCCACGGCCAGGTAGTCTCTCAAGCTGTGAAACTGCTGGAGCCGCACGCCCAACGACCAACGCTCCGTCAGGCGCCAGAGCGAGGCATCGAACATGCTGGAGTAGGTGTTCGCGAGCCGGTGGACCGGCAGCGCAACCTGGGCCAGCAGGTTGCGGCGGCGCCCGCTCAGCCTGAGCATCAGGAAATCGGTGGAACCGATCGTCGGCCCGGTGTAGTTGTCATCCCAGCGAATCTGCCAATAGACGTGCGCCGCGAGATCGACCCCCCGGCGCGCGTGCCACGACCCCCCCAGACCGAGCTCGAACTGGGAGGTGAGACGGGTCTTGCCGGCCGTGGCGCTGCTGAGCGGCCATGAGATCTTCGCGTAGCCGAGCTCGACACCGAGGTACCCCGCGACACGCACGGCTCCCACCGTGACCAACCTGGGCGTGACCCGCACCCTCCCGTCCCAGCCGATGCTGGTGACGGTTCCCGCAGTGGCTTTCAGATCGACGGTGCCGTATTCCAGGCCGACGAGCTCCAGCTCGTGCAGGCCGCGCCGCTCGTCCTGAGCGTGCGCGGATCGCGCCGTGAAGGGGATCGCCAGCAACAGCAGGATCGCGTTTCGCATCGAAGCACCTCCAGGATGATGAGCGTCGACCGCATGATTCATCTGTGTCGGGGCATCCCCCACCGTGCCTCCGAGGCCGCCCGCACACCCGCGAGCGCGCGCCGCACCGCGTCCTCGGCCTCCCGCGTTCGCGGCGTGACGACGTGGACCAGCACGAATCCGCGTTCGACCGGCAGGCAGATGTAGAGCCCGACCGGGGAAAGCACGGTCCGGCGGTGCCATCCTTCGGCGAGCCAGCGCGGGGCGCCTGCGACGCGAACACCTTGCTCGCGCGAGGCGGCGATCATCTCCTCGCACGTCACGGTCTCGTCCACCCGCTTGACCGCGACCGCGAGGCTCTCGCCATGAGACCCGGTCGCATATAGCTCGTCGATCACTCCGGCCGGCGTGTCGACGGTGCGCACCGACCAGTGCGCTGAGTCGTCGATCGCGACGGGCAGCTGGAGCATGATGAGGGGATAGGTGGGCCGCGGTGGAGCCGCGTCCTGGGCCCGCCCTATCACCGCGCCGCCGACGAGTAGCGGCAGCGCCATCAGGCACCGGCCGCGGTTCATGGGCGTCCCCGGGGGCGCGCGTGCGCGACGGGCGTGCGGCGAGCCGCGGGCGCCCGGGTGGGCGCCGGAGGGAGCGCCCGAACGAATTCCGCGATCGCGTAGTGCGGGATGCTTGACGCGTCGGACCGCATCTCACTGCGGTACACGACGGCGAGCACGGAGCCCTGGGATTCCCGGGCCTCGAGAACGCTCGTGTAGGCGGGACTCCCCTGCACGGCGATCCAGGTCGTGTCGCCGGAGGGCAGCATGTACGCCGTTCCACCGCCGAGGACGAGGATCGCCCCGCTATCGAGCGGGGTGAGGTCCATCGGATGACCGTTCTGCCCCAGCTGTTGAACGGGGAGCTCGGTCCACCGCGGAGCGGTCAGCAGCGTGGTGAGATCGAGGCGCTCGATGTGCTCCCACTCGCGTATGCGATAGAGGTAGCGCGCATCCGCCGTGTGCGAGTCCGCGCTGTTCAGCCACACCGACGAGGGCGGTGGCCACCCCAAGCGGGCATCGTCGGCGCACGCAAAGCGCAGCTGGGTCAGCGGTGTGCGGAAACCACCCCCCATGGCGCAGGTCTGTCTGCCCCGACCGAACAGGCCGGCGACGTACGCGAGGGAATCGCTCCCCCTGCCAATGATGACCGGCGCGTACTGTCTTCCACCGTCGGAGGAGGCAGCGAGCCCGCCCATCGTTCCCACGTACAGGATTCCCTCGCTCGTCGCATGGATCGCGTGCGGTTCTTCCGCGAGGTGGTGCGACTTGGGAAACCCGACCGGGGACCAGTGATCGTCCCCGAAGGGCGAGATATACACATCCCGCTGCGTACCCATGACCCCGCGACCGTCGGCCGTCGCCGTGAGCGACACGATCGCCGTGAGACTGTCGCCGACCGGTGCCGGCATGACCTTCCAGGTGCGCCCGCTGTCCGACGTGGTCCAGGACCGGTATGGCCCGCTCCCGTCCTCACTCAGATTCGCGATGAGAAGCCACCGGCCGCGTGCCGCAACGAGCTTGAAGGTCGGTCTGGCGCTGTCGGGCATGGGACCGAGAACCCGCCACCCCGGCCGGGCCGGGGAAGCGGGAGCGCCCACGGTGACCGGGCTTTGCGCCCCGGCACGCGGAGCCAGTGTCAGGATCAGCGCAAGGCCCGCGGTCACGCGCGTGAGGATGCAACGCGACCCTGTCATCGCGATCCTGGGGTGTGGGATCATTGCGCCACTACTTTCACGGGATGGGTGACGTAGAGGTTGCGGCCGGTGGCGTAGCCGTCGCCGAGCTCACCCAGGCCGCCGGAGCCCCAGCAGTACAGCTCGTTCGCGGTCGTGAGGCCGCAGGTGTGGAACAGGCCGCCCGAGAGCTGCTTGAAGGTGAGCCCGCCGTGGACCGCGACCGGGGTCGGCGAGCAGTGCGCCGCGACACCACAGGTGGAGGTCCAGTCATTGCCGAGCTGGCCGTATTCGTCGCCGCCCCAGCACCAGGCCGCCCCGGCCGTGTCGATGCCACAGGTGTGGACAAGGCCCGCCGCCAGCGCTGTGAAGGTGTGCCCGCCGATGACCGGGGTGGCCGCAAACGCCATGTTTCCCGCGGTGCCGATACCCAGATCGCCCTCGGGATTCCGGCCCCAGCAGTACGCTTGGCCGGTGAGCGTCAACCCGCACACGTGCACGGCCCCGGCGACGATGGAGGAGAACTTCAGCGTGCCATTGATGGCGGTGGGTGACGTCTTGGGAACCTGTGATCCGATACCGAGCTGGCCGAAGTCATTGGTGCCCCAGCAGTACGCCGACCCGGAGGTCGCGATGGCGCACACCGACTCCCCCGACAACGTCACCGCAAAGGCGGTCCAGGTCAGCGCGGACGCCACCGGTGTGAGTGAGTCCGGCGAACCCGCGGGGTAGGCTGGATTGCCGAGCTGACCCTTGCCGTTCGCGCCCATGCAGAGGAGCGCGCCCGCGACCGTGATCGCGCACGCGTGCTGCCCATTGTTCACGTAGCTGCGGAGGGCGGCGCTCGAATGGACGCGACGCGGCGCCATGCGGCAGGACACGCCGCCGCAATTCCAGTGCTCGGTCTGGCCCGGGGCCTGGACGGCGCCAGCCGGAAGCTCGAGGTATCGCCGATCATCCCAGCACCAGGCGACGCCCGCGGCATCCAGGCCGCAGACCGGTGAAGATGCGTCGCCCCAGACGCCGATCGAGGTGAATTGCATCGTCGAGAGCCGCACCGGGCTGGCCACGATGCAGGGCCATTCGTAGACGGAGCTCGTCCCATCGCCGCATTGGCTCTGGTACTCGGTGCCCGTCACGCCCAGGTCGACGGGCAATCCCCAGTACAGTGGATAGCCCCAGCACCATGGCGTACCGTCCGTAGCCAGCCCGCACGAGACCAGGGCGCCGGCGCTGACGCTCAACGCCGTCCCGGGCCAGGCCGGACCGGGCGGGCCGCCGCCGCCGCCGCCCTCCGTCGATTTGGTGCACCCGGTCACGGCGCAGACGAGGACGGCGGCGCGGGCCGCCTGTTTCACGAGCATCGACCTGGTGCGCTCCACTCCCTGACTCACAAGACCTCCTGGAATGATCCTGGTTACAGTCGGACGAACACCGCGACGAAAGTCGCGGGCTCTTCGGAACCGTTCCCGTCGAAATCGCAGCTCGATGCCTCCGAGCGCAGCGTCAGGGTGCCGTCGACCAGTCGCCATTGCATCCGTTCGGTCTCGGCACCAGCCGTGGTGCGCAGCTCCAGCACGTCGTCGTTCACCGCGATCGCGCCACCGACGTTCACGATCCCGCGACGGGCCATGTTGCAGGTGAGGATGTACGAGCCGTTCCCGAGGCTCAGCGTGACCGAGCCGCCGAGGTCGCCGATCACGTCGAGGGTCCGTCCCGGAGCGCCGGTGCTGCTGTGTTGCCAGCGCGTGGCGGCCCAGCTGCCGAACAACAGGCCTTCGACGGCGGCGTTTCCGAGTCTCACGGCCACACCCTGACGTTGAGTTCGCGCCCAAGATGGAAGCGCCGCGTTACACCCGCGTTGACTGGCGTTAAAGCGTTGCGGGAGATAGGTTTGCCACACTCATGTTCTCCCTGCGGGTGCTCGGTACGCTGGCGCTGGACGGCCCCGGCAACACCAGCGCGGTCAACGTGCTGGCCCACGCCAAGCGCGCCGGCCTGCTCGCGTATCTCACCCTGGCACGGCCGCGCGGCTTCCATCGGCGCGACACGCTGCACGCGCTGCTGTGGCCCGAATCCGACCTCGAGCATGCGCGCGTCTCCCTCCGTCAGGCCCTGCACCAGATCCGCCGCGTCCTCGGCCCCGAGCTCATCGCCAATCGCGGCGACGACGACGTCGGACTCCTGCCTGGCACACTGGCCTGCGATGCCATCGAGTTCGAGCGCGCGGTCGAGGAAGGGCGTCACGCGGATGCGTACGCGCTCTACGGCGGCGATCTGCTCCCCGGCTTCTTCGTGTCGGAAGCCCCGGCGTTCGAGGAGTGGCTCGAGGGCGAACGGGCGCGGCTGCGGCAGCTGGCGCAGAAGGCCGCGTGGGCCACGGCCGAAGACCTGGCGCGCGCAGGCGATCCGGCCGGAGCCGTGGCGGCCGCGCGGCGTGTGGCGGCCTGGCAGCCACTGGACGAGATCGCGCAGCGGCGGCTGATCGAGCTGCTCGACGGGCTGGGGGACGCCGGCGGGGCGCTGCGGGCCTACGACGAGTTCGCCGAGCGCCTCCAGCGCGAGTTGGAGGCCGAGCCCTCGGAGGCCACCGCTGAGCTGGTGCGACGGATACGCGAGCGCTCGCCCACCCTCCCGCCTCCCCCGGCCTGGATGCTCCCGCAGGGAGCGACGGGCTCAGGGATCGGGGTGGCCACCACGGCGCGGAGCAGGCGGCGCCTGGCGATCCCGGTCATGGCGCTGGTGCTCGCCCTGCTCGGGATCGCTCTCGCCTGGAGGCGTTACGGCCGCGCCGAAACGATGCCGACGAGTCGGACGCTCGCGGTGTTCCCGTTCACGGTGCGCGAAGGCGCCGGCCTGGCGTACCTCCGCGACGGCATGGTAGACATGCTCAGCGCCAATCTGGAGGGCGCCGCCGGCCTGCACACCATCGACCCCCGCAGCATCATTGCCCTGTCGCGACGCGCCGACACCTCGGCCGCTCCGGACTATGCCGATGTCGCGCGACGTCTCGGCGCCGGGCGCTACGTCACCGGCGAGATCGTCGAGGTCGCGGGCCGGCTCCAGGCCGGCGTCGTGCTCCATGATGCCGCGTCGCCGCGACCCGTTCTCACCGCCACCGTCTCCGGCGACACCTCGGCCGTCTTCGCGATGGTGGACTCGCTAACGGCCCGACTGCTCGGCGGCCTGGTGAGCGGGCGCGACACCGCGATCACGCGGCTGGCCGCCGTCACCACGAGCAGTCTGCCGGCATTGAAGGCGTTCCTGGCCGGCGAGCAGGCGATGCGCGCCGGCCGCGACGCCGCCGCGGCCGAGGCGTTTCGCGAGGCGGCAACGCTGGACACCACCTTCGCCGTGGCGCAATACCGGCTCGCCTTGAGCGCGACCTGGGTGGCGGTCCCCGGTGCCGCGGACAACGCCACCATCGCCATCATGGCCGCGGCGGCGGCCCGGCACGCCGAACACCTGACACCCTTGCTGCGCGACCTGCTGTCGGCCTACACGGCCTACAAGTCGGTCGATGCCGACGGGGCTGAGCGCAGTTACCGCCGCCTGACGGAGAGCCATCCCGACAACGTTGAAGCCTGGTTCATGCTGGGAGAGACCTGGTTCCACTACAACCCGTTCAGGGGCCGTTCACCGCAGCAAGCCCGCCAGGCCTTCGAGCGCGTTTTGGCGCTGGACCCGTCCAACACGCACGCCATCCTGCACCTGGCGCGTCTGGCAGCCCTCGACGGTCGTGACGGCGAACTGGACTCCCTGGGCCGGGTCTACCTGGCGCGCTATCGGGACGCGGAGCGCACCCTCGAGATGCGCACCCTGCTGGCGTCGCTGCACCACGATCCCCAGGAGCGTCGCGCGATCGCGCGCGAGGCCATCGGCGCCGACGTGATCGTCATGTCGTCCCTGATCCAGGCGGCCCTGGTCTATGCCCAGGACCTCGACCTGTAACGGGCACTGGCATCGTCGTATCTGCAGATACGGATACCGAGGGATTCAGTGGCCAACGGGGCCGGCAGGCACATGCTCACCGAGCTCGAGCTGGGCGCGGGGCGTTGGTCACGCCGGCCCGCCCTCGAGCTGTTGGGCGCGTCGCTGGACGACGACTGGCTGCTCGAAACCCGCGCCTTGTTGGCTGCCTGCCGTGCGGTGCCCATATCCCGCACCCGCCTCGCCGCGCTGCGCGACACCATCGCCGCCCGGCGACCCTATCCGGGACTGACCCGGACGGGGTATTCCGGCGCGACGCCGCAAGGCAATGAGATGCAGGCGTATCTGCTCGGATTGCTCAGCGCCCGCCTGGGCGACACGATGCAGGTCCACGCGCAGCTCACGGTATTGGAAGCAGTGCGCGGCGGCGGCCGGGTCGAGATCGCGCAGAGCTTCGCGCATACGCTGCGCGCCGAGTTGGCGTGGGCGGCCGGAGACCCGGCCCGGGCCCGGGTCGAGCTGCAGCGATTCTCGATCCGACCATTCAGGGAGGTCGGCCACTGGGGCATGCACGAGCGGTTCCTCATGGCCGAGCTGCTGAGCGCCCTCGGTCGCCAGGACGAGGCGCTGGACTGGTACCTCTCCTTCCCGGCGGGCTTTGATCAGCCCTGGGTCGCACCGGCGCACCTGCGCACCGCTCAGATCTATCAGCGCCTTGGCAACAGCGAGCGGGCGCGGTTCCACTACCGGCGCTTCCTGAGCCTGTGGTCCGGTGCCGATGCCGAGCTTCAGCCGCTGGTAACCCAGGCCAGGGAAGCGTTGGCGCGGCTGGGTGGCTAGCGGAGCGGCAGCCTGTTCCGGGACAGTCGCCACAACCTATCTTCAAGCATGAAACTCGACTTGCTCGCCATCGCCGCGCACCCCGACGACGCCGAATTGACCTGCGGCGGCACGCTCGCCCTCGCGGTCCGCCGGGGCCATGCGGTGGGCATCCTCGACCTCGTCGCTGGAGAGGCGGGCAGCCGGGGCTCCGCCGAACGGCGAGCCAAAGAGGCCGCCGCGGCCTCGCGCGCCCTCGGCGTCCGGGTGCGGGAAAACGTCGGACTCACCGATGCGCACCTGCACAACACCGACGAGAGCCGCCGGCGCGTCGTCGCATTCATCCGGCGCTTCCGGCCCCGCACCGTGATCCTGCCCTTCCCCGTGGGCCGCCACCCCGATCATCGCGTCGCCTCGGAGCTGGGGCGCGATGCCTGCTTTCTCGCGGGACTGGCGAAGTACGACGCGCCGGGCCGGGCCTGCCGCCCGTTCAAGATCCTCTACGCCCTCGCCTACCGCGAAGACCCCGTCAAGCCGACGTTCGTCGTGGATATCACGCCGACTTTCAGCGCCAAGATGAAGGCGATCCACTGCTACAAGTCCCAGTTCGACGGCGCCAAGAACGCCGGCGAGATCTTCCCCACCGGGCAGCACCTCTACGAGCTGGTCGAGACCCAGAATGCGCACTACGGCTCGCTGATCCGCTCCCGCTACGGTGAGCCCTACTTCACGCACGAAACCGTGAAAGTCGACGACGTCGTGGCGCTGGACGTCCAGAGCATGTGAGATGAACACACCACTGTGAAACCAGAACGGCCGGCGCACCGGCGCCGGCCGTCAGGTCCAGAGCGATTCCTGTCTACTCGATGCGAACCGCGACATAGGTAAAGGGCACGCCGCTCGATGGCGTCGCGGTGCCGCTGTGATCCGCACGCTGGAACGCCGGCGCGGAGAAGTAGTGGCCGACCGCCATGCCACCGGGCCCCGAGCCGCCGAACGTCGACAGCAGGTACGTCCCGTCTCCATTGGCCACCCATTCGTTGACCGGCGTGTCGGCGTTGAAGCCGGGATTGGACGCCACGCCATGCTCGAAGTACCGGCGGCTGAAACCCCCGACGAACTCGCCGGTGCTGGCCTTGAAGATCAGGCCGATCGTCGCCCCTTCGTTGATCCGGTAGCGCTCCACCGTCGGCACCAGACTGTCTACCACCCCCGCCACGTCGGGATAGCCCGTGCAGAGGAACGGCGCGACCGCCGGGGACGAACCCGGCCGCGGCCCGGCACAGCCGCCCGGGATCCAGCCCCCGGCCGTCTCATTGGCGCCGAGCGAGGCCCAGGCGAGGTCACGCATGTCGAAGTAGAGCTTCAGCGCGACCGGCGCCCCGGCGCTGTCGCCGATGACGAGTGGCGACGGGAGGGGATAGCTGCGCGCACACCCGCTGTACTCGAGCTGCACGGGCTCCGCCGTCCCGATGCTGTCGAGCACGCCGGCCACCCTGGTGACCCAGGAGCTTCCCGCGAGCGCGACGGACCCCGTGAGAAAGCCGTGGTAGCTGCCCTCCTCCCCGCAGGTGTAGATCTCGATCGCGGTATAGGTGCCGGCACGCACCGTTGCGGGCGTGGCGCCGAGCAGGTCCTGAAGCGCCGGACCGGCCAGGTCCACCAGGCACCCGTCGTTGGTATCGGCGGCGCACCGGTACACCTCCGCCGAGGTGTTGCCGGAGCGCAGGACGATGGCGCGGATCGGCACGCGGAAGGCGTCGATGGTGACGGCGCTGCTCCAGGCGTAACCAGACACCGGCGGGCTGCCCGAGACGCGAATGCCGGCAGGGGCCGACGCGGAGGCCCCGGAGCCCTGCAGGCGGATCAGCTGGGCGCGCACCGTGGCGCCGCCCGGGCCTGTTCCGTCGGTACAGCCGAACGCCATCGCCGCGATGGCCACAGGCACCCAGCGTGGGAGAGTGTGCTTCGTCGAACCGCGGACCATGGCGACCTCCGTGATGGCTGGGAATCCCGGGCCACGTGCCGGGGGGCCGGCCTGCTCCGGCCACTCACGCGAAGGTAGTAGCCCACCCTGGAACCGTCCGTAGCCGAACGCCGCCGGTGCCTGTAGTCGAATCCCGGCATCCTCGGTAGCTTTCTCCCCCGCATGCCCGTCCAGCGCATCTATCTCGACCACGCCGCCACGACGCCCGTCCGCCCGGAAGTGCGGGAGGCGATGCTGCCCTACCTGGGCGACGACGCCTTCGGGAACCCCTCCTCGGGGCACCACTTCGGCCGCCAGGCGCGTGCCGGGCTCGAAGCCGCGCGCAAGCGCGTCGCCGACGCCCTCGGCGCGCAGGTCCGCGAGATCCTCTTTACCTCGGGCGGGACCGAGGCGGACAACCAGGCGGTGCTGGGGTGCGCCATCGCCCACTGCGGCAGCACCGACCTCAAGGGCGCACACATCGTCTCCTCGCCGGTCGAACACAAGGCGGTCCTCGCCTCGCTGCACGAAGCCGAGCGCCTCGGCGCGCACACCACGCTGCTGCCGGTCAACCGGGAAGGCGTCATCGACCTCGACGCGCTCGCCATCCTGCTGGCGGGCCGGATGCCCGGCGGGAAGCCGACGATCGTCTCGGTGATGTGGGTGAACAACGAAACGGGTGCGATCCAGCCGATCGCCGAGATCGCGGCGCGGTGCGCCTCGTCCGGCGTGACCTTCCATACCGACGCGGTGCAGGCGTTCGGCAAGCTGCCGGTGCGGCTCGCCGATCTGCCGGGCATCTCGCTCTGCGCGATTTCGGCGCACAAGATCGGCGGGCCGAAGGGAATCGGCGCGATCTTCGTGCGCGAGCGGAAGGGCGTGCACCCGCTGCTGCACGGCGGCGGCCAGCAGGGCGGCCTGCGGCCCGGAACCGAGAACGTCCCCGGCGCGGTGGCCCTCGGCATCGCCGCCGAGCTCGCGGCCCGGGAGCAGGCGGCGAGCGCGGACCGGCTGCGTGGCATTCGCGACGCGGCCCAGAACGCGCTGCTCGACCAGGTGCCCGACGCCGTCGTCCACGCCGCCGGGACGGCCCGCGGCCCGAACATCCTCAGCATCAGCGCGCCGGGAACCGACTCCGAAGCGATGCTGATGCACCTCGATCTCTCCGGCCTGGCCTGCGCCTCGGGTTCCGCCTGCTCCACCGGCGCCGTCGAGCCATCCCACGTGCTGGCGGCGATGGGGGTGCCGCGCGACCTGGCGATCGCATCGGTGCGCATGTCGTTCGGCGCCCTCTCGTCGCCCGAGCAGGTGCCGCACATCGCCCACACCTACGGCCACGTCGTCGAGAAGGTGCGGCAGTTGCGGGCCGTCCTTGCGCGCACCTAGCATGCCGTCGCCGGTAGACAGTCGACTGTCGACCGTCGACAGCGGACCCGCGCGCGTATTGGTGGCCATGTCAGGCGGGGTGGATTCGTCGGTCGCCGCCGCGCTGCTGGTCGAGCAGGGCTACGACGTGGTCGGCGCGACGATGAAGCTCTTCTGCTACGGCGAGGGGCCCGTCCCCGACCGGCCCTGTTGCTCGCTCGACTCGATCGCCGACGCCCGCGGGGTGGCCGACCGGTTGGGTATCCCCCACTACACGCTGAACCTCGAGGAGCGCTTCGGCCGGGACGTGGTCGCGAACTTCGTCGCGGAATACGCCCGGGGCCGCACGCCGATCCCCTGCGTGCGCTGCAACTCCTTCACCAAGTTCTCCGACCTGCTGGCGCACGCCGACGCGCTGGACTGCGCGTTCATCGCGACGGGGCACTACGCCCGCGTGCGGAACGGACGGCTGCTGCGCGGCCGCGACCGCGCCAAGGACCAGTCCTACTTCCTGTGGGGCATTCGCCGCGCGGTGGTGGCCCGCATGCTGACCCCGGTCGGAGACCGGACCAAGGCGGACACCCGGGCGGCGGCGCGCCTCCTCGGGCTCGCCACGGCCGACAAGCCCGAGAGCCAGGAGATCTGCTTCGTGCCCGACGGCGACTACGCCGCGGTGCTCGAGCGCCATCTTCCAGCCGGCGCCGCGGCGCTCGCCCCCGGCCCGATCGTGACGGCGGACGGTGAGATCGTGGGCGAGCACGACGGTTTTGCGCGGTACACCGTGGGTCAGCGCAGGGGCCTGCCCGGCGGACGGTCGAGGCCGCTCCACGTCCTGGCGATCCGGCCCGGGACCCGCGAAGTGGTGGTGGGCGAGGCCGGCGCGCTGGCGACCTGGGACGTCGAGCTCGAAGAGCTGAACTGGCTCGACGAGCCGTTGCGTGAAGGCGACCACTGCGAGATCCAGGTCCGGCACCGGAGCACCGCCGTAGCCGCGCGGGTGACGGAAACGGGCGCGGCCCGACTGGTGCTGCGCCTTCTCGAGCCGGCCCGCGCCGTGGCGCCGGGCCAGAGCGGCGTGCTGTACCGCGGCGAACAGGTGCTGGGAGGCGGAGTCATCAGCTGATGGAAGTCATCATCATCCGGCACGCCGACGCCGGTGAGCGGGATGCGAAGCGGTATCCCGACGACGACCTGCGGCCCCTCTCCGACTCTGGCCGGCGCAAGCAGACCGCGGCCTCCCAGGCCATGCAGGCCCGGGGCATCCACTTCGACCATCTCGTGACCAGCCCGCTGCTTCGCGCCGTCCAGACCGCGGCGATCCTCGCCGAGGCCTACGGCCGTGACCCGCCGCCGCAGGTCAGCGATGCACTGGGACACGCCTGCACACCGGCGGCGGTCGTGCGCTTCCTGTCGGGATTCCCCGGCGCTTCCCGCGTGGCCCTGGTGGGGCACGAACCCGCCCTCTCGCGGGTCGCGGCGGCGCTGGTGGGCGGCCACCCGGAGTTCGAGCTGAAGAAGAGCGGCGTGATCGGGATCGGGTTTGACGGCGTGGCCAGGCCGGGGGCCGGGACCCTGCTGTACCATCTGAAGCCCACGCATCCGGAGGGGCTGAAGACCCAGCGCTGACGGTTGAGGCCCGGCCCTCCGGCAAAAAGCACGGGGCTCCGGCAAAACGCCGGAGCCCCTCTATGTCTGCTGCCGTCAGCCGCTAGCCGTTAGCCATCAGCTGCCAGCTTTACCGCCGCTCCGCCGAAACGATCATCCCGCTCATCGACCCATGCTGCGGTCCGCAGTTGAAGGTGCAGAACCACTCGAGGCCGCCGTCCCAGTCTACGACGAAGGACGCCTCAGCGGGCATCCCGGGCATGGCGGTGATGTCGATGTTGTCGTGCCCCTGCACCTTGAAGCCGTGCGCCGTGTCCATGGCGCGCAGGGTGACGTGCACCGTGTCGCCCTTCTGGACGCTGATATTGCGCGGCGAATAGTGGCCCATATGGCCGTCGATCACGACGTCGATTCGACGGGGGGCGGAGTGCCCCGGCAGCGCGCCGAGCGTACCCGCGGCCACACCGAGAACAGCCGTCACAGCGAAGAACCTGGCGAGGGACCGATTCATTTCTATAGCCTTTCCCAATAATGGTTTGCGTTGCCTATGTGAAACATTTCACAAGACGGCACAACAAAAAAGGCCCTGCTACTGCACACCGCATGTGAAAACATTCACAAGCAACTGAGGAGTAATGTAAAAGCCCTGCCTCCCGAAGGGAAGCCCCCTCCCCGACACCCCTATGAAGCAAGCTCCAGGCCAGGAAAAGCCCGCTCGCCTTCCGCTCGCCGGATGGCCGCTCCATGTTTGTCGGCACATGACGGCAGGAACGGTTATCGTCGCGGTGTGCGCGTTTGGCGGCCTGATCGCGTGCGCCGCGTTCTGGTGGGCCACCCGTACGGGCCAGTTTTCGGGGTTGGAGGAGGCCAAGTACCTCGTCTTCGACGATGAGGACGAGGTGGAACGCCCCGAAAAGGCCGGGGCACCGGGGCGCCCGGACGCGGCATGACCACGGCACCCGCCCCGGTGATCGTGTATGAGGACAGCCCGCCGGCCGATGTCGCGCTGGCCGATCGCGTCGCCGCCGATCGAAGCACCCGCCAGCCGGTCCTGCTCTTCTTCCATTCCGCCGTCGTCTGGCTGCTGGTAGGCTCTCTCACCGGACTGCTCGCGGCCCTCAAGTTCCAGTTCCCTGACCTGCTGAACGGCACGGCGGTGCTCACCTTCGGGCGGTTGCGCACCGTGCACCTGAACGCGGTGGCCTACGGATGGACCTCCATGGCCTTGATCGGCACGGTGGTCTGGATGATCCCGCGGCTGGTGCGCGCCCCGCTGTTCGCGCCGAGGCTGGCGATGGCGGCGGCATGGGGGTGGAACCTCTTCATGATCTTCGGCCTGGCGGCGCTCTTCGCCGGCTACTCCGACGGCCTGGAGTGGCTCGAGATCCCGCGCGGCATCGACGTGATCGTCGCGATCAGCGGCGGGCTGATGGCGCTCAGCGTCCTGGTGACGGTGGCCCGGCGGCGCACGCAGCACTTCTACGTCAGCGTCTGGTACATCCTCGCCTCGATGATCTGGTTCCCGATCATCTTCGTCACGGCCAACCTGCCGATCTTCACCGGCGTCAACGAGGCCGCCGTCAACTGGTGGTACGCGCACAACGCCCTGGGGTTGTGGATCACGCCGCTGTCGCTGGCGTGCGCCTACTACTTCATCCCCAAGGTGCTGGGTCGCCCGATCCACAGCTACAGCCTGTCGCTGGTCGGATTCTGGGCGCTGGCCTTCTTCTACAGCCTCAACGGGCACCATCACCTGGTCGGTGGGCCGTTCCCGCAGTGGGTGATCACCACCTCGGTGACGGCCAGCGTCATGATGGTCATCCCCGTGGCGGCGACGGCCGTGAACTTTCACTACACGATGATCGGCCGCTTCACGGCGCTCCGGCACAGCCCGACGCTGCGCTTCATCGTCCTGGGCGCGATGATGTACACGGTGGTGAGCCTCCAGGGCTCGGTGGAAGCGCTGCGGTCCTTCAACCGGATGGTGCACTTCACGCACTACACGGTGGCCCACGCGCACTTCGGGGTCTATGGCTTCGCCGCCTTCATCATCTTCGGCTCGTACTACTTCATCGTGCCCCGGCTCGTCGACTGGGAATGGCCCAGCGGGCGGCTGATCCGCTGGCACTTCTGGATGGCTATCGTCGGGCTCGCGATCTACGTGATCGGCCTGAGCATCGGCGGGTGGCTCCAGGGGCAGGCGATGCTGGACGCGAGCCGCCCCTTCATGGACT
Source organism: Gemmatimonadota bacterium (assembly GCA_041476105.1). Classification (GTDB taxonomy): domain Bacteria; phylum Gemmatimonadota; class Gemmatimonadetes; order Gemmatimonadales; family JACORV01; genus DASXPG01. The sequence continues at coordinate 6,958 of JBGOSS010000013.1, read as the reverse complement.
CGGTGAACGTCACCAAGCCCTGGCTGCTGGCGCGCACCGTCGGCGGCACGCTGATGACCGCGTCGCACTTCGTCTTCGCCTACCACTACTGGCTGGTCGTCAACCGGCGCGGGGCGCGGCGCGTCGAGCCGGCCTGGTCGGACCGGCGCTCCTACATCAGCATGCGCGCGCCGGGGTCGTAGATGGATCGCTACCGGGTGATCTTCGCCGGCGCGGTCATCACGGCCGTCTTCGCCTTCTTCGTCCTGGCCTGGATCCCGCAGCGCCAGCTGAGTGCGGTCGTACCCCTCGACCCCCTCCAGCCCTACAGCGCGGAGCAGGCCGCGGGCCGCCGGGTCTACATCGCGCTGGGGTGCCTGTACTGCCACAGCCAGCAGGTGCGGGACCCCGGCTTCGGGACCGACCAGAAGCGCGGCTGGGGACGCCCGTCCTACCCGGAGGACTACCGCTTCGACGAGCCGCACCTGCTGGGGACGATGCGCACCGGGCCGGACCTCATCAACATCGCGGTGCGGCAGCCGAGCCGTGCCTGGCACTACGCGCACCTCTACCAGCCGCGCGCGATGGTGCCCGGATCGCTCATGCCGTCCTTCCCGTTCCTCTTCGAGCTCAAGGAGCGCGCCGACCTGGCCGACGACGTCGTGGCGCTGCCTCCGGGCACCGCGCCGGCGGGACGCGTCGTGGTGGCGAGCCCCGATGCCCGCCGGCTGGTGGACTACCTCCTCAGCCTGAACCGGAACTACGCGCGCGCCGACGCCCGGAACATGGGACCGGGCCACTGATGACCAGGCCCGAGCGCGGAGTCCCGCCCGAGATCATCCGGAGCGCGGAGACCGATCCACAGCAGGAGGTGGACGTCCTCGCCGTGCACCGCCAGGCGTTCCGCGAAACGGGCGACCCCGTCGAGGGGGCGGAGGCCGGGCCATGGTGGTTCTACGCCTGCGCGGTGGCCGCGATCGCCTTCGGCGGCTTCTACATGGGGCGCTTCACGGGGGTCTTCAGCGGCGAGGCGGCGGTGCACGCACCGGTGGGGCCGGAAGCGATGATGGCCGCGCGCTCGGGCGCCGCGGCCACCGCGGCGCAGCCGGTCAGCGGCGCGACCGTCTTCGGCGGCACCTGCGCCGCCTGTCACCAGGCGAGCGGCGAAGGGACGCCCGGGATGTTCCCGCCGCTGGCGGGATCGGAATTCGTGACCGGCGATCCGGCCCGACTCGTCCGCCTGGTCCTGAACGGCCTGAGCGGCCCGGTAACCGTCAGGGGCGCCACATACAACGGGCAGATGCCGCCCTGGAAGCAGCTGAGTGACACCGAGCTGGCCGCGGTGCTCTCGTACGTGCGGTCGTCGTGGGGGAACAGCTCGGCCGCCGTCCCGCCCGATGCCGTCGCGCACGAGCGGACGGCGACGGCCGGCCGCACCGGGCCGCTCACGGCCGCGGAACTCGGACCCTAGCCGGGCAGTGCGCCTCCTCCTGCTCGCGGCGCTGCTCGCCGCCCGCCCGCTGCGCGCCCAGGATCCGCCGGCGCTCGACCCGGCCGTCACCCACGTGACGACCGGCGGGACCTGGCAGGATGGAAGCCGCCACGGCCACTACCGGCTCATCGTCGTCGGCAGCGGATGGGCACCGGTCACCTCGCGCCTGCTGATCCAGTGGATGGAGGAGGATCCCGCGCTGCACCGGTTCCTGGTGCGGGACTCCCGGACCGTCACCGTCATCGCCGATTCATGGTCCCTCGGCCCTCCGCAGTTCGTCGCCGGCACGCGCAGCGTCAAGGCGACCGTAGCGGGAACCGATCCCCACACCGGCCATGCCGCGACCTGGTCCCTGACGCTCGGACCGCCGGGACAGTTCTCGGTGTCGCCGCTGCGCTGACCCATCGTCTCGAAGGGAGACGCCCCGATGGCCATCGCCCTGCACCCTGACCGCACCGTCGCCGACCCCGTCCCGCGCCGCGCGGGAGCGAGCGTCGCGACGGCGACCTGGTTCATCGCCGCCATCCTCCTGTGCGCCGCCGGCATCGTGCTCGGTCTCATGTGGGACATCTCGTGGCACATGACGGTCGGCCGGGACACCTTCTGGAGCCCGCCGCACATGCTCGAGTACGTGAGCGGCACCCTCGCCGGCCTGCTGTGCGGCAGCGTCGTGCTCCGGACCACCTTCGCCGGTTCGGCCGCCGCCAAGGCCGCCACGGTGCGGTTCTGGGGATTCCGCGGCCCGCTGGGCGCGTGGATCACCATCTGGGGCACCTTCGCGATGCTGGTGTCGGCCCCCTTCGACAACTGGTGGCACAACGCCTACGGTCTCGACGTCAAGATCGTGAGCCCGCCCCACGCCGTGCTCTTCGCCGGGATGCTGGGGATCGTCGTCGGCGCGCTGGCGCTGACCGCCGCCGCCCAGAACCGTTCCGCCGGGGAGCCTGACGGGATTCGCGATGCCTGGCTCTACGCCTGCGCCGGCGGCGTCCTGGCGTTCATCTTCGGTTGCGGTACGCTCGAGAACTCCTGGCCGAACGAGCAGCACTTCCCGCTCTTCTACCAGATCTGGGCCGGGGTCTTCCCGTTGATGCTGGTGGGTCATGCGCGGGTCGGGCGCCTGAGGTACCCCGCCACGGCGTCGGCCGCCGTGTTCATGTTGCTCTGGTTCGGCATGAGCCAGGTCCTGCCGCTGGTGCCGGCGACGCCGAGGCTGGCGCCGATCTGGAACCCGCGGACCTACCTCTGGCCTCCCTTCTTCCCGGTGATGCTCATCGTCCCGGCCCTCGGGATCGACCTGGTGAGCCACCGGCTCCAGGGTCGCAACCCGTGGCTGCTCTCGTTCGCCCTCGCTGCCACCTTCGTCCTGCTGCTGGCCGCCGTGCAGTGGCCGATCGCCTCGTTCATGCTCACCGACGCCTCGCACACCCGGCTCTTCCACGGCCAGGAGTGGCCCTACAGCTCGCGCCCGGGACCATGGCAGCATGGCTTCTGGCGCACCGAGCGGTCGCCGATCACCAATCCGACGCTCGCATCCCTCGCACCCGGTCTGCCGCTCGCGCTCGCGATCGGAACGCTCTCGAGCCGGCTGGGCCTGTGGTGGGGCGGATGGATGGCGCGGGTCAAGCGGTGACGCGCCGCTGGCCGCGACGACTGGCGCGTGCCGGCGGGTGTGCCGCCATCGCGCTCCTGTGCACGGCGCACGTCGGCAGCCCCGACACCTTCTTCGAGGGCCGGGCGGGGCCGTACCCGGTCCGGGTGATCATCCGCGCGCCGCAGGTCATCCCCGCGCGGGCCGAGGTGATCGTGCGCGTCAGCGGAGGCGGTATCCGGCGGGTCACCGCGGCACCCTACATCTGGAACGGCGGCGAGCGGGGCGCGCCGCCGGCCGACGACCTGGTGCGCGTCGCCGGCGACTCGACGCTCTGGAGCGTGCAGCTCTGGATCATGGCGCAGGGCTCGTACTCGGTGCGGGTGCGCGTGGAGGGCGAGGGCGGCACCGGGACGGCGCTGGTCCCCTTTACCGCGGTGGCGACCGCGGTGCTCGGCATGGACCGGATGATGGCCGCGGGACTCGCGGGACTGGGCGCGTTCCTGGCGGTGGGCTTGCTGACGATCGTGGGCGCCGCGGTACGCGAGGCAACGCTCGAGCCCGGACTCGAACCCGATGGCGCGCGGGTCCGTCGCTCGTGGCAGGTGCGGGGCGCGGCGGCGGTGGTGGTCGCGCTGCTGCTCCTCGGCGGCCGGGCCTGGTGGAACGCGGAGTACCGGGCGTACGCCGAGGGGGTGTTTCAGAACGTGCGCGGGACGGTGACCCTGCGGGAGGAGTCGGGCAACCGCATCCTGCGCCTGGCCATCGACAGCAACGTCGTGCGCTGGCGCCGGTGGACGCCGTTCATCCCCGACCACGGCAAGCTGATGCACCTCTTCCTCGTCAAGGACGGCGACCTCGCCGCGATGATGCACCTGCATCCCGTCGCGCTGGACTCGCTGACCTTCGAGACCCGGGTGCCCCGCGTCCCCCGTGGCCGGTATCGCGTCTATGGCGACGTGGTGCACGAGAGCGGATTCGCCGAGACGATCGTGTCGACCGTCGATCTGCCCGATACCGACTCCCGCTCCGCACCCACCGACGCCGACGACGCGGCCTTTGTCGGCGCGGCCTCCGGCGACCGCGTCGCCACGCCCGACGGCACCACGCTGACCTGGGAGCGGGGCGCCGCGCCCCTGGTGGCCGGCGGCGACGCCCGGCTCCGGTTCGTCCTGCGAGACCGGCAGGGCGCCATCGCGGCGGTCGAGCCCTACCTCGGCATGGCGGCCCATGCGGTGGTGGTGCGGGAGGACCAGTCGGTGTTCGTGCACCTCCATCCCGGCGGAACCGCCCCGCTCGCGGCGCAACGCGCCCTCGCGGCGTTCACGCCCGCCGACACCGCCCGCGGCGCGATCCGCGCCAAGCTCGCGCAGGGCGACCAGTCCATGACGATGGGTGAACGGATGGCGGGCGAGCTGATGTTCCCCTACGCTTTCCCCAGGGCGGGGCGGTACCGGATCTGGGTGCAGTTCCGGCGCGGCGGGGCGGTCCGAACCGCCGCGTTCGACGCCGTGGTGGGTGAGGGAGGGTCGCCGGGAACACGCCTCTAGCGAAGCGCGCCGCGGCCGCGGTGTCTCACGAGAGGACAGGCGTCCACGGGAAAGGACGATGGCTCGTTAGGCGTCCACTATTCGCCATATTGCGGCACGCGCCCGGGCGAGCATCTTATGGAGTCCCCAATCCCAGGTGGGGAGCTGTCTCACGGGGCGCTGCTGCGAGGCGCCCCGTTTCATGCCTGTCACCGGGGAGCGCTCACCGCGGCGTTCGACTCCGCAACGCGACGTCACGACTCCCCTGTCCCTGGTACACGTAGCGGAAGGTGAAGCAGCCGGGCCGGGCCTCGCCGCAGTAGTAACTCACGATCGCGATCTTGGCGTACTTCCCATCCGCGGTGCGCACCGCGTACACGTGGCTCTTCGAGCGCAGCAGGTGGGAGCTCCATCCATAGTCGTACCAGCGGCGGAGGGCCGGATTGCTGCTGTCGGCTTCGCTGGCGCGGTACCCGGTATCCGGCAGGACCGCCACGCTGTCGAAGGCGACGGCGCCGAGGTCCTGGACGCCTCCGCCGCCCGCGAACCCCGGTCCGCCGTTCACGATGACGTAGAAGCGGCGCATCGCGAGGTCCCAGTCGAGGGGACCCGGATCGGTGACCACCGCGTTGCGGGAGAAGTCGAAGAAGCTCCAGCGGTCCTGCGAGGTGGCGTCGACGGTGTACTCGGCGGGGCCCACCAGCGTATCGCCGACGGCCTCGGGGTGCGGCACGGTGATGGTGCCGCTGGGAATTTCGGGCCGGCGCATGCTGCCGATGATGAACGACACGAAGAGGAGGGCAAAGACGCCCACCACCATCCAGACGAAGAAGGTCGCGCGCCAGGGCGGCGCGGGCGGGCCCGGCGTTACTTGAAGCGCTCCCTCAAGACGTAGAGCACCAGGATCGCGGCGAGCGGGAGCGGCGACACGATCATGACGACCAGCTTCCGGGGCTCGAACCTGAGGTGCATGAAGAAGAGCGCCACCAGCAGCGCTTTCCAGATCGCCAGGGCGATCAGCGTGCCGATCAGGATGTGGCGCGGCAGGAAGTGCAGCAGGGCCACCGCCAGCTCGACGCCGGTCAGCAGCGCCAGGTAGATCCAGATCGCGATGTAGTTCGGATGCTTGTGCTCGGCGGCGCTCGCCATGGGCACGGCTCCTAGAACAGATAGACGATGGTGAACAGGATGATCCAGACCAGGTCGACGAAGTGCCAGTACAGGCCGAGCGTTTCGATACCCTGGAACTTCCCGCCCGCGTACTTGCCCTGGAAGGCGCGCAGCGTGCAGTAGGCCATCGAAATGACCCCGCACGTCACGTGGAAGCCGTGGAAGCCGGTCATGGTGTAGAACGTCGACGCGAACTGGTTGGTGCTCGGGACGAAGCCCTTCTCGATCAGGTGCGTGTACTCGTAGGCCTGCACGCCCACGAAGGTCGCCCCGCCCAGCACGGTGATGAGCAGCCAGCGCTTGAGACCCGGCTGGTCGTCGTGCACCGCGGCCACGTAGGCCTTCACCATCGAGACCGAGGAGCAGATCAGGATGAAGGTGTTGATCGCGGTGACCGGGATGTTGAGCGTCTCGGCGGGCACCGGCCAGCTGGACGAGGCGCCCCAGCGCAGGATGATGTAGGACCCGATGAGAGCCGTGAAGAACATGATCTCCGAGCAGAGGAAGACCCACATCCCCAGCTTCTGGGTGTAGACTCCCAGGCCCTCTTCGGCCGGAGCGGTCGGGTGCACTGCCACGTGCGCCATGTCGGGCGGTCTCCTAGTGTCCGGCTTCGATCGCCGTGGGCTTGGGCTGGTTCTGGGGGAGGAAGTCCTCCTCCATGTCGGGCCGGCTGTATTCGTACGGGCCGTGGTACACGGTGGGTGTCGTCTCGAAGTTCCCGTGGGGGGCCGGAGAGGGCACCGTCCACTCGAGGCCGTTGTCGCGCCAGGGGTTCATCTCCGACTTCTTCCCCCGGAACAGGCTGTAGAAGAAGTTCCAGATGAACGGCAGCTGGGCGGCGAAGAGCAGGAACGCGCTGATCGAGATGAACTTGTTCATGGGCGCGAGCGGCCGCAGGAAGGCGTACTGCGTCGGGTCGTAGATGCGCCGCATGTGGCCGCCGATGCCGAGGAGGTGCATCGGGAAGAACACCAGGTTGTAGAAGACGAACGTGAGGGCGAAGTGGATCTTGCCCAGCGTCTCGTTCATCATCCGGCCGAACATCTTGGGGAACCAGAAGTAGATCCCGCCGAAGATGGCGAAGAGGCTGCCGCCGAAGAGCACGTAGTGGAGGTGGGCAACGATGAAGTAGGTGTCGTGGATATAGATGTCGACCGGGGTATTCGCCATGAAGACGCCGGAGAGGCCGCCGAT
>JBGOSS010000012.1:0-75744 GCA_041476105.1 Gemmatimonadota bacterium | reverse complement strand
TGTACAACATCGGCCGCGAGACCTTCATGCTGCCGGTCGCGTGGCACGAGGGGTGGCCGCTGATCCTGACCGGAACCGAGACCGTCCCCTACGTGCACGCGGTGCCGAACCTGCCGCGCGACCCCCGCCCCGGCGCGGGACTCAGCGGCAACTTCACCGATCGTGACGACTTCGACGCGGCGGATCTCAGGCCCGTCTGGGTCGCCCTGCGCACCGTGCGAGAGCCGTGGTTCGAGACGACGTCGCACGCCGGATGGCTCACCCTCCAGGCCCGCGCCGCGACGCTGGAGGGGCCGGAACAGCCCTCGCTCATCCTGCGGCGCCAGCAGCATCACGAGATGACGGCCACCACGGCCATGCACTACACACCGCTCGGAGACAGCGACAAGGCGGGCATCGCCGCGTTCCATAACAGCGCCCATTTCTACTTTCTTGGTGTCACGCAGGCGGAGGGCCGCCGGATCGTCCAGCTCGAGGAGCGGGCCGGCGATCGCACTGGCGGCCGGACCGTCGTTCTGGCGTCGGCGCCGCTCGAGGCGTCCGACTCCACCGTGTACCTCAGAATCCAGGCGCGCGGACCGAACTATGACTTCTCCTATGCCACGCGCCCCGATGCGTGGATCCTGCTCAAAGCGGACGCCGACGGCACGATCCTGAGCACCAGGGTCGCGGGTGGATTCGTCGGCACCATGCTGGGCCTGTACGCCTACCACCCCCGTCCGTGAAGGCTGAAGCCGGCGCGGAGTCCCGCCCGGCGCAGCCGCGCGTCACCAGCGAGGCCTTCGGCACGACGCCGGACGGCCGGCGCGTGATGGCCTGTACCATGATCAACGCGACGGGCATGGAGGTCCGGCTCATCGAGTACGGCGGCATCGTCCTCTCGATGCTGGTGCCGGATCGCGATGGGACACTGGATGACGTCACGCTCGGCCACCTCGCTCTGGACGAATACCTGCGCGAGACCCGCTACATCGGCGCGCTGATCGGGCGCTACGCCAACCGGATCGCACGCGGGCGATTCGCGCTGGGGGGGCACGAGTATCGCCTGGCCACCAACGATGGGCCGAACCACCTGCACGGCGGCCGACTGGGGTTCGACAAGGTGCTGTGGGAGGTCCGGCCGTTCGAGGAAAGGGGCCGGGTCGGCGCGGATCTGGCGTACCTCAGCCGAGATGGAGAAGAGGGCTATCCCGGCAACCTGGCGGTCCGCGTCCGCTGCGCACTGACGGATGACAATGCGCTGAGCTTCGAGTTTCAGGCGACCACAGACCGCGCGACCCACGTCAGCCTCACGCAGCACTCCTACTTCAACCTGGCCGGAGCGCGCCGCGCCGCCGACGCCCTCGATCACGAGCTGACGCTCCGCGCCTCGCGCTTCACGCCGGTGGACGCCGCCCTGATTCCGACCGGGGAGCTCAGGCCCGTCGCGGGAACGCCTTTCGATTTCACCGCCCCGCGGACGATCGGCTCGCGTATCGGCTCCGACGACGAGCAGCTTCGCCAGGCGGGCGGCTACGATCACAACTTCGTGCTCGACGGCGTCGCCGGTGCACCGGACGCGCCCGCGGCGCGGCTCGTCGACCGAGGCAGCGGCCGCACCCTGGAGATCTTCACCACCGAGCCCGGCATGCAGCTCTACTCGGGCAACATGCTGGATGGTGCGGGGGACGGCGACCGGATGCGGCCGCGGCGGGGCGTCGTGCTGGAAGCGCAACACTTCCCTGACTCGCCCAACCGGCCGGAGTTTCCGTCCACGCTGCTGAGACCGGGGGAGGAATACCGCTCGAGAACGGTCTACCGCTTCGGGGTCGCGCGGCCCTGAGCAGGGCCGCGCCCCGGGTCAGTAGCGCGTCGAGATGACGATGACGCCCTGGGTGTGGTCCACGCCCCAGCGCGCCGTCGCGGCGAGCCTGTCGAAGTACCGGATATACATGATGTTCGTCGTCGGGTAGGTGCGGAGCGTCTCGACGCCGCCCAGGCGATTGTCATCGAGGTAGACGAGGACTTCACCGGGGTTGCGCATGCTGTTGGTGCCCCTCGTCTGGAGCCAGTTGGTCCGCAGGGCGTCGATCGCCTCCCAGGCCGTGGCGAAGCGGTTCTCGAGAATCTGTTCCCGCGTGATGACGTCGCGCTCCGGGTGCGCCGACGCCTGCGAAGGGGCATGCCGCGTGCAGGCCAGCGCGGAGATGAGCGCGAGCGGAACCAGGAGGCGGGTGCAGGCGGATCGCATGGGGCACCTGCTGAAGGTGAGAGGCAACCGAATATAGTGGACCCAATGCGGAGGCGACGCAAGGTACTGGATGGTGGCGCAGTGCCAACAAGGAGAAGGACGCCCGGCACCCAGAACATCGGAAGTTGAAACCATCAAGTCTTTACTTGACTTTCTAAAGGTCGCGCCGTAGCGTAGGCTGTGCGCTCTTACGGACAGTTCTGTGCGGTGGCGAAGGCCCTGGATGTCGTCGGGGACCGCTGGACCCTGCTCATCGTCCGCGAGCTGCTCATCCGCGGCCCCAGCCGCTACACCGACCTGCGCAACGGGTTGCCCGGCATCGCCACCAATCTCCTCGGCGACCGCCTGCGCGAACTCGAGGAGGCCGGCCTGGTGCGTCGCCAGGAATCGCCCCCGCCCGTCGTCGCCATGCTGTTTCATCTCACCGACCGAGGCGAGGCCCTCGAGCCCGTGTTGCATGCGCTGGGAAGCTGGGGCGGGCCGCTCCTCGCCCGGCCCGTCAAGAGTGACGTTTTCCGCACCCACTGGCTCGCGCTGCCGGCACGCTTTCATCTCCGGGACCACGAGCCGGAGGGCCCACCGGTCACGATCGAAGTACGCACCGGCGACGAGCCACTTCTCGTCGAGGCAGGCGGCGGCACGGTTCGCGTGCGCCCCGGATCCGCGGCCAAGGCGGATGCCGTGATCACCGGATCACCGCAACTGGTCGTCGGGGTGCTCACCGGGGGCATGACGCTCGCGGACGCTGCCGCGTGGGGCCTCCAGTTCGAGGGTGACCCGGCCGTCCTCAGCCGGGTACAGCCGCGGGCCGGAAGCTCAGACCGCGGCTTCGCGCTGCAGCAGTTCCTCTTTCCGCCATAGGCCGCCGCCGTACCCCGTCAGGCTCCCGTCGGAGCCGATGACGCGGTGGCAGGGAATCACGATCGCGATTCTGTTGTCGCCGTTGGCGCGCGCCACCGCGCGCACCGCCTCGGGGCGGCCGATCGCGGCCGCCTGCTGGGCGTAGCTGCGCGTCGAGCCGGGCGGGATCGTGCGCAGCGCGTCCCAGGCGGCCCGCTGAAATGCCGTCCCCGGCGTGTGGAGCGGCAGGTCGAAGTCGCGCCGCGTGCCCGCGAAGAACTCGCCAAGTTGCCGGCGCACCTTCGCGAACACCGGATCCTCGGCCACCTCGAAGGCGCACGCCAGCAGCCGGGCCAAGCGCTTGAACTGGGTCGGCACCATCCGGCGGTCGGCGAACTCCAGCAGCACCAGCCTCCCCTCCGACGCGCCCGCGAACATCGGGCCGAGCGGGGTGTCGATGCGGGTCAGCCGCACCACCGGCGCGCCCCGGCGCGGCGGATGGCCCTCTTCGTGCAGCGGGTGACACCGTTTGCAGGGCCGGAACCCGGCCAGCAACGCTTCGGCGCCGGACGCGTACGGCACCACGTTCTCCGGCTTTGGCGCCCGCGCAGGGCATCCCTGCCGGCAGAAGATCCCGGTCGTGCGAACGGCAATGATGGGCTGTGTCATGGGTGAACTCGTGTGATTGGTGGCGGATGGGTATCTATAGATAATGCAACACCGGTGGATTGGCTGTGTGAAATCGGCGACGTCCTCGGCCTGAAGTTCGTGAAGGCCACCATCGCCATTCCGTCGGCGTGAGACGCTGTGTACCGATGCCCCGGCGGATGGCGGTCCTCGTCGGCTCGGCGCTCGCGTTGGGGTGCGGCGGTGACAACGCCGCGACGCCCCGGTTCGAAACGCGCGACGTGCACAACTTCGTCGCCGTCCTCCAGCACCTCCCCTCGGCCGACACCACGTGCCCGGGCCTCCAGGTCTACTTCGACCAGGCGACGCCCGGGCTCCGGAAGTACCGGCGCAAGTTCGACGTCGGCCCGAAGGAGTTGTGCCGCGCGATCCACCGCAGCCCGCAGCGCTACGCCGACCTCGCAGGCAAGCTCCCGGCTCTCGACTCGGCCGCCGGGGCGATCGCCACCGCCCTGGCGCGGTTCCGGTCGCTCTACCCTCCGGCGACCTTCCCTCCGGTCTACGTCGTCGTCGGGAACGGGATATCCGGCGGCACGACCACCATCGGCCCGCACCCGATCATCCTGATCGGTGCGGAGCTGCTCGGCTCCGCCGCCGGGCTGCCGGGTAGCGTGGTGCATGAGCTGACGCACACGCAGCAGCGCTATCCCTGGAGGGGCGCGCTCACCGGCGGACCGGCGTTTCTGCGCGGCACCCTGCTCCGGCATGCGATCAAGGAGGGCTCGGCGAGCTTCCTCGCCGACCTGGTCATGGACGCAGCCCGGCCTTCCCCGCGCGACAGCTTCGCCCTGGCGCACGAGCAGGAGCTGTGGCGCGACTTCCAGCGCGACATGCACGGCACGGACTACAGCCACTGGCTCTACAATGGGTGGAACCGGCAGAACCTGGGCGGGCGCCCCCCCGACGTCGGCTACTTCATCGGCTATCGCATCACGCAGGCCTACTACGACCGCGCACCAGACAAGAGCGCCGCGATCAGGGAGATCCTCACCATCCACGATTTCGACCGCTTCCTGCGCGAGAGCGGCTACGCGGGCGGAGGGTGAGGCCCGCCTTGACACTCGTCGGTCCCCGCGCCAACTCTTCCGAACCTACCAACCTCCATCCAGACAGGAGTCAACATGAGTCAACGATCCAGCGCGCTCGCCGCCCGTCTCGAGCAGGGAGCCGCCGCGCTCGCCGCCTTCGCCGCCACGATGAACGACAAGGAATGGCAGGTGAAGGTGCCGCGCGATGGGCGCACCGCCGGCGTCATCGTGCATCATGTAGCCGACGTCTATCCCCTCGAGCTCCAGCTCGCCGGGACGCTCGCCTCGGGAAAGCCCATCGCGGGAGTGACCTGGGATGTCGTGCACCAGATGAACGCGAAGCACGCCGTGGATCACGCCACGGTGTCCAAGGCGGAAGCCCTCGAGCACCTGAAACGCAACAGCAAGGCTGCCGCGACCGCGGTGCGCGCCCTCAGCGACGGTGAGCTCGACAACGCGGCCCCGGTCTCGCTCTACTTTGACGCGCCGCTGACCTGCCAGTTCTTCCTCGAGGATCACCCGGTGCGGCACAGCTTCCACCACCTGGGCCGGATCCGCGGGGCCATCGGCCGCTAGGCGACGGGTGCCGCCCATGGTCGGGCAGACCGCCCGGCGCAGCCTTACCCTCACCGACGAGCACGTGCGCACCTTCGCCGCGCTCACCGGTGACTACAATCCGCTGCATTTCGACGCCGCCTTCGCCGCGCGCACGCGGTTCGGCCGCCTGGTCGTGCAGGGAGGGCTGACGACAGGACTGCTGCACGCGCTCGTGGCGACCGACCTGCCCGGCCCCGGCAGCGTCTTCCTAAGCCAGAACTGGCGCTTCACCGCGCCCGTCTACATCGGCGACACCATCACCGCCGTCGCCGAGGTGATGTCGGTGCACGCTTCCAAACCGGTGACGCAGCTGCGCATCCGCGTCGAGCGGGAGGGCGGCGAGGCCGTGCTCGAGGGCGAGGCGTGGTGCTATACCTTCGACGGGTCCGGCTGACAACGACAGGCCTCTATCGTTCAGCGCATCCACTCGTCCAGATGCTCGGCGACGAAGGCGTCGTCGCGCAGGTGCGGGTAGGCCAGCCAGACCCGATCGATTTCCCTCATCTGCCCGGGCGACAATTGCTCGGCCCGATCGAGGCACCAGCGACCCCGGAGCAGACCCTGTCTCCGCAGCACCTCGTGGATGCCCGGAATGCAGCCCGCGAACCGGTTCGCGGCATCGAAGATCGCGGCGTTGGCGTCGGTGATCTGCGCGGCGAGCCGCAGCATGGCGGGCGGCACCGGTCCGCCCCGGCGCGCCAGGCGCCGGCAGGTCGCGTGCTGGCGCACCGCGCCGCGGGTCCAGACCGCCCAGTGGCCCAGCAGCCCGCCGACCATGCGCAGCGTCCGGCCGGGCGCGATCCGGAAGGGCGTGAGCAGATCGAGCAGGATGTTGTCGTCGTTGCCGGTGTAGAGCGCGATCTCTCCGGCGCGCCCCGATTCGGCGACCGCGCGCACGACGTCGAGCGTCCGGTAGCGGTCGAAGGGCGCGATCTTGATGGCCACGACGTTCTCGATGAGCACCAATCGGCGCCAGAACGCGCTATCGAGCACCCGGCCGCCGACCGCCGGCTGGAGGTAGAAGCCGAAGACCGGGAGGATACCGGCCACAGCGCGGGCGTGGGCGATGAGCTGCGGCACGGTGGCGTGGGGCAGCGCGCCGAAGCTGAGCAGGCCGGCGTCGTAGCCGCAATCGCGCGCCAGTGCCGCTTCGTGGACCGCCTGTTTCGTGGCGCCGCAGATGCCCGCGATGCGGACGACCGGACGGCGGCGTCGGGCTTGCTCCGCTATCGCATCGGCCGCCAACTCGAGCACCGGGCGGTACAGCCCCGCTTCGCGGATCGCGAACTGGGTGGTGTGCACGCCCACGGCGATGCCGCCGGCACCGGCCGCCAGGTAGTAGCGGGTCAGCGCCCGCTGGCGCCGCTCATCGAGCTTGCGGGCGCCGGTGAGCGCGAGCGGGTGGGCGGGGATGACGCAGCCGCGGCGGAGAAGACGGCGGAGAGAGGACCTAGAAGCGTCCATCCCGCTCATCGAAGTGCGTGGGCTTGCCGAGACTGGCCCCGCCGGCCCGCACCCAGTCGGCGACCATTTCGATCATCCGGTCCAGCGGCATCTCGGGCGGCCCGAACAGCTCGCCGCAGCGGGCGGCGTTGCTGAGCAGCGCCGTGTCGCGTTCCGCCCCCGCAAAGCGCGGCTCCCTGCCGAGCAGTGCGCCGAACCGCGAGGCCAACGCGCGCACCGAGACCGTCTCCAGCCCCGTCACGTTGAGGACCAGCGGCGGCACGGCGCAGTGGGCCAGGGCACGCAGCGCGATGGCATTGGCGTCGCGTTGCCAGATCACGTTGACGTGTCCCATCGCCAGGTCGATCGGCTCGCCGCGGGCGACCCGGTCGGCCACATCGCGCAGCACGCCGTACCGCGGCTCGATCGCGTAGTTCAGGCGCAGGATCGCCATCGGTGAGCGGTGCCGGCGGGAGAGAAACTCCAGGATGCGCTCGCGGCCGAGCGCCGACTGCGCGTATTCGCCGACCGGTCCGGTGGGATCGCTCTCGCGGGGACCGCCGCCCGACACCACCGTCAGGGGATAGACGTTGCCGGTCGAGAAGGCCACCATGCGGCTGCCCGCGAATCGCTCCGCGGCCAGCCCCGCGGCGTGCACGTTGATCGCCCACGTCGTGGGCTCCTCGCCGCTGGTGCCGAACTTCTGGCCCACCAGGTAGACGACGTTGGGGCAGTCGGGGAGACCCGAGACGGCGGAGCGGTCGAGCAGGTCGCATGCGATCGCTTCGATGCCGGTCCGCTCGAGCCGGCGCCGCGCGTCGCCCGAGGAAAACCGCGCGACGCCGATGATGCGGCGCCTGATACCGGCCTGCTCCGAGGCCCGTTGCGCCAGCCGCGCCAGACTCGGGCCCATCTTGCCCGACACGCCGAGGATCAGCAGATCGCCCGCGAGCTCGGCCATCGCCCGGATTTCGGGCGCGCAGGGATGGGAGAGGGCTTCCTCCAGCTCCACCTCGGTCACGCAGCACAAGGTCGCAGACCCTCCGGCGGGACGCCAGAGCCCGGCGGGGAGCCCTTGCGGCCTGGAGCGGCGGCGACTCACTTCCCGGTATCAGGAGGCGCGCATGGGTATGGCTGATCTGCTCACCACCTCGTTCGTCACTCCGGCCGGACCGAAGCCGAGGGACGACGAGCTCGACCTGTTCGGGCTCACCCATCCCGGCAAGGTGCGCAAGGAAAACCAGGACCACTTCCTCCTCGGCACGGTGCACCAGCAGGTGGTGATTCACGGCACCAGCCTGCCGCAGCCCGAGCAGCTGCCGCTGCGCAGCGAGCGGCTCGCGACGATCATGCTCGTCGCCGACGGTGTCGGAGGCGGCACGGCGGGAGGCGCGGCCAGCCAGCTCGCCGTAGAGACGATCGCCCGGTACGTCTCCTCCACGATGCAGTGCTATCACATGAAAGGACGCGCGGCGGAGAAGGAGTTCCTGGAGGCGCTCGATACCGCGGCGCGTGAGGCGCACGAGGCGGTGAAGGCCGAGTCGGCGGCCAAGGCGGCGGCCAATCCCCGGCCCACCACCAAGAACATGGCCACCACGCTGACGCTGGGCCTGGCGGTGTGGCCGTGGCTCTACGTGCTCCAGCTCGGCGACAGCCGCTGCTACCATTACTGGAACGGCGTCCTGCGGCAGGTGACCCGCGACCAGACCCTGGCCCAGGACCTGGTGGACAAGGGTGCGCTGCCGGCCGAGCGCGCGGCCGATTCCCCCTTCAGCCACGTGCTCGCGAGCGCCATCGGCGGCAACGAGGCCACACCGGTGGTCACCCGCCTCGACATCCACAACCGCGGCTGCGTCATCCTGCTGTGCAGTGACGGTCTGACCAAGCACGTCACCAGCGACGAGATCGCCGAACAATGTGGGAGCATGAGCAACTCGGAACAGTTGTGCCGCGGGTTGCTGGACCTGGCGTTGGAGCGTGGCGGAAGCGACAACATCACGGTGGTCGCGGGCCGAGCACGACCGTAAGCCTCGCCATTCCTTCCTTCCTCCGTCCCGGCACGCCCTAGCCCGGCGAGTCCGTCCGCGCGTCGGCCGCGATCCGGCCGCCGTCGAGCCTGATCACCCTCCGCGCGACCGCGGACACGAACGCGCGGTCGTGCGAGACGGCGAGCACCGTCACGCCCCCCGCGGTACGCCGCCGCACCGCCGCGATCACCAGCTCGCGCAATCCGCGGTCGAACCCCGCCGTCGGCTCGTCGAGAACGCACACCCTGGGCCGCATCGCCAGCACGCCGGCGAGGGTGACGAGCTTGCGCACCGGAACCGGCAGATCGTAGGGGTGCCGGGCGGCGAGCGCCGCCAGGTCGAGCTCGCCGAGGACCTCGTCCACGAGCCCCTCGCCCTGGCCCAGGCGGCGCGGGCCGAAGGCCACGTCCTCGCGCACCGACCGGGCGAAGAGCTGTTGATCGGCGTGCTGGAAGGCATAGCCGACGCGCAAGGCCATCTCGTCGGGGCGCCGGCCGGCCACATCCCAGTCGCCCACGCTCACGCGGCCCGCGCGGGGACGCACCAGGCCCATCAGCATGCGGGTGAGGGTCGTCTTGCCCGCGCCATTGCTTCCCAGCAGCGCGACCGCATCGCCGGGCTCGATCGCCAGCGAAAGGTCGCGCAGCACGGCACCGGCGCCGTAGTCGTGGGACACGCCCTCCCAGCGCACGGCGAGCCCGGTGTCGGTCATGCCGGCATCGCCGCGGGCGCGCCGTCGTGAACGATCCGCCCTGCCTCCAGCACGATCCCCCGCGTGGCCGCGCGCGCGGCGCGCTCGGTATCCGGCGTCGCCACCATGACCGCGGTCCCCGCGGCGGCCAGCTCGCGCAGGAGATCGTACAGCGCGTCCGCGGCGTCGGGATCGAGTTCGGCGGCGGGGTCGTCGAGCAGGAGGAGATCGGGCTCCAGGGCGAGGGCGGCGGCGACGATGACCCGCTGCAGCTCCCCGCCCGACAGCGTCGCCGGGTCGCGCGAGGCGAGATGCTCCACGCCCAGCCGCGCGAGCTGGCGCGCCACGGTGGCGCGGATTCTCTCCCGCTCCTGGCCGTGGGACGCCGGCCCGAATGCCACCTCGGCGAACACCGTCTGACACAGCCCGGTGAGCTGGGTCCACGGTGTCGCGAACACCACCGAGGGCCGAGTCGCCGCGATCACGCGCTCGCCGGTGAGCGTGCCGCCTACCAGGCGCGGCGCGTACCCGCCCGCGACCAGCAAGAGCGTTGACGTGCCGCTGCCCGGCCGGCCGGCCAGCGCCACGACTTCGCCGGACAATACGTCGAGCGAGATCCCGTCGAGCGCCGGGGCATGGCCGCCGGCGTAGCGGAATGACGCCTCACGCAGCCGCACCAGGGTCACCGGCCCAGCTCCTGGGCACGGGTCCCGAGCGTCAGCAGCAGGTCGAGCAGGCGGCTCGACCAGGCCCCGAGAACGACGACGGCGCAGACCCACCGCAGCGCCCACTCCGGCGCGGAATCGGGGGGCGGATCGAGGGCGGTACGCACCCGGCCGCTGGTCACGCCGCGGGTATCGAGGGCCAGCACCTGCTCGTCGACTTCCGCGAGGGCGCCGAGGATCAGCGGCAGCACCAGCGGGCCGAGAGCCGCGAGCCGGGCGACCGGCGACCCGCCGAGCCGGAGCCCGCGGCACTGCTGCGCCTCGAGGATGCCCGCCGCGCGGGCGCGCAGCCGGGGCACCACGGTCAGCGTCGAGACGAGCAGGTAGGTGGCGGCGAACGAGACGCCGCGCTCCGTCATGGCCTCGACCAGGCGCGCCGGCGAGACGGTCGCGAGCACGGTGAGGAACGCGAACAGGATCGCGGTGATCCGTCCACCCAGGACGAGGGCGTGGGCGAGTCCGGGCTCGCTGATCTGGAGCGCGCCGACGGCACGATGCGGATCGGGGCCCAACACGCCGTGCAGCACGAAGAGGAGGAGCCAGGTCGGCAGCGCGAGCATCAGCGCCGGGCGCGCGACGTAACCTGTCGCGCCGCCCACGATCGCGAGGGCCACGGCAGCCAATGCCAGCGCGCCGACCTCCGCGGGGGTGCGCGCCGCGAAGACCAGGCAGAGCAGCGCCCCCGCGACCGCGAGCGGGGTGTAGGGATGGGCGCGGTGCAGCGGCGAGGCGCCGGGGCGAAAACCGATCACGTGGCGAGCGCCGGAAACCGCGCCGCCAGGTGGCCCGGCAGGTTGCGCAGGACCAGGCAGACGAGACCGAAGGCGAGGGTCTTGTCGAGGAGGTCGGTCCCCAGCGACGCGACGGCTACCGCCACCGGCAACGGCGCGCCGAGCGCCCGCAGGGCGGTCGTCACGGCGGTCACGCCGCCCGCGGTCGCACCGCCGAAGACGAAGTACGCGATCGGCGCCGCGGTGCCGCCCGCCAGGGCTCCGAGAACGAGACCGGCGGGCAACGCCGTCCTCAGCCGCCGGAACGCGCCAACGCGAGCGGCGCCCGCCGCGTACACCGCGATGACGATCTGCACGACGCCGAAGGGAAGCCAGGAGAAGTTGCCCGACAGGACGGCGGCGAGGAGCTGCGACGTGAGACCCACGGCGATGGCGGCGCGCGGACCGACCAGCGCGGCGACGAGGATCGTCCCGACGCTGTCGAGGAACACGGGCAGCAGCAACGCCGCCACGATCTGCCCGATGACGAGATTGACGGCCACGCCGAGGCGGACCAGGACCAGGTCGCGCAAACTCACACGCCCAAGATATCATTCACGACTTCACTTTCACACCGGAGCATGCCGATGAACCGTGTCCTTCGTTCGCTTATCGTCGCCGCCAGTTTCGCGCCCCTTGGCGCGGCCGCCGCCCAGCAGCCCGCACCGGCGGCGCCGCCGACGGCCCCGCCTGGCCAGCAGGCCCAGACGCCGCTTCCGCCCAATGGCTGGCGCGTCGACATGGTCCACAGCGCGATCCGGTTCCGGGTGCGCCATCTCGGGATCAGCTGGGTCAACGGGGAGTTCAAGACCTGGCAGGCCGACCTGGTCTACGATCCGAACAATCCGGAGGCGGCGAGCGTCAGCACGCACATTCAGACCGCCAGCGTCAACACCAACGGCGACCGGCGCGACGCCGACATCAAGTCCGGCAACTACCTCGCGATCGACAGCTTCCCGGAGATGACCTTCACCAGCAGGCGGGTCGAGCGGGTGGATGCCACGCACCTGCGCATTCACGGCGATCTCACGCTGCGCGGCGTCACCAAGCCGGTCATCCTCGACACCGAGATCAGCGGCATCCTCAACGGCAGCCGTGGCAAGCGGGTCGCCTTCACCGCGACCACGACCATCACCCGGCAGGACTATGGCATCGTGTTCAACCGGCTGGTCGAAGGCGCGCAGGTGGTGGGGGACGAGGTCCGGATCACGATCGACATCGAGGCGATTCAGCCTATTGCAACTTGAGGCGGAGGTAACAGAGGTGACAAGAGGTGACAAAGGATCTCCTTTGTTACCTCTGTCACCCTTGTCACGTCAATCTTAGTATCGTCCCCCGGCACTTCCCCGACCCGCAGTGGCAGGGGTAGGTGCGCAACGCCTCCTCCACACTCTCCCCATCGAGCACGTAGCCGTAGTCGTAGGTCAGCTCCTCGCCGGCGGCGATATCACGCAGCGCGACGATCCACACTTCTTTCTCGTCCACCGTGAGCACCGTCTCGCAGTTGGGCTCGCAGGCGTGGTTGATGAACCGCGCCTCGTTGCCGGAGGCCGCGGCGTCGATGCAGATCTCGCGGTCCACGATGAACAGGAAGGTGTGGTGCCGCTGCATCGTGGCGTCGTCGTAGCGCCGGTCGGCCTCGTCGTGGCTGATCCGCTCGCCGGTGTACTCGATGATCCAGGTGCCCCGGGCGATCGGGCACGCGGCGTAGACGCCGCGACCCTGGATGCCGGAGTCCCGGACTTCGACCGGCGATGCGGCCTGGTGACTGCGGTGTGTCACCCCTCAAAGATACGAAGCCCGGCGCTATATTCGCAGCCATGCCCAAGTTTTCCCGCGAGCGGTTCCCGCCGGGCTTCTTCGACCTTCCCCGGGACGCCGGCGAGACGCTGCCGGTCGAGATCATCGAGCGCTGGACCCGCGGCACCCAGACCGCCGACACCGCCCGCGCCATCCTCGCGCCCCACCTGCTGCGCGGCGCCGTGGTCTCCTCCGATTCGGCGGGGCTGACCCGCCTCACCCGCGAGCTCGCCCTGGTCGAGATCCTCGCGCTGATCAGCCGGCCCAAGGAGCTGGTGCACGCCTGGGGGACGGCCATCGGCGGCCGGGCCCTCGGCGTCTGGGCAGCCGACAACACCCAGATGTACTACCCGCCGGCGGTGGGGGCGGACCGGCTGATCGGATCGATGCTGTCGGCGGTGGACCAGATCGCGAAGGAGTGCCGGATCGCGATCGGCCTGTGCGCGCACCAGGGCGACTTCTTCGAGCTGGGCGGCGGCGTCTACGGCCCCGATGCCGACCGGGTCGAGGTCGTGGCGGAGGAGCACACCGAGGGGGGCGAGCTGGTGGTGACCGACACTCTGGCCGCCGCGCTCCCCGAGGGCCACGGATTCCGCTTCGCGCCGCGGGACGACCTGGCGCGGGAGTTCGGCGCCATCCTCCGGGTGACGGGCGGGCCGCGGGTCAGCGACGTCGAGGCGACCGACTTCAACTATCCCGCCCCGTTCACCGTCGGGTTTTTCGAAGAGATCTCGACCTACACCCGCACCGGCCGGCCTTCGCGGATGCCGAAGCCGGAGTACCACGAATCGGCCGTGGTCCTGATCGAGCGCGAGCGCGAGGAGACCGACATCCCCGAGGTCGCGGTGCTCAACGACCTGGCACTCGGAGCGGCGATGATCCGCATCGGCGCGGCGCTGCTCGCCGACTTCAAGGGCACCGAGATCAAGACCAGCGGCCTGGTGTCGATCTTCGTGTTCCAGGAATGCCGTGCGGCGGTCGACTTCGCGAAGGGCTTCCGCGCCGCCCTGCTCGAGCAGGGGATCGCGTGCCGGATCGGCGTGGACGCGGGCCAGGTACTGCTCTTCGACCTGGGCGGGGGCGCGCGGGACATCGCCGGCTCGCCGGTCAACATCGCGTCGAAGCTGGCCCAGGACGTCGGCGAGTTCGGAACTATCCATGTGAACGAAACCGCGGCACGGAAGGCGGGCATCACCGCAGGGGGCCTGGTGAGTCTTGAAGTGTCAGGCGTGACGCTGAAGGTCCTGGTGCTCTAACCGCGAATCCGGGCGCGGGTACTATCGCCGGGGGCGCAGCCGGGTGTCGCCGACCACCGCCGTCACTTCGATCTCGATCCGCGCCCTCGGCTCGAGCAGCCCCGCGACCACGACCAGCGTCATCGCCGGATACTGCGCGCCGAATACTTCGCGGTAGGCCTGGCCCACCTGCTTCAGCGAACCGAGGTACGCCGCCCGGTCGGTGACGTACCAGGTCATGCGTACGACCTGCGCCGGCGTCGCCCGCGCCGCCCGCAGGACGTCCACGACGTTGCGCAGCGCCTGGCGGGTCTGCGCGACGAAATCGTCGGACTCGATCTGCTGGGTGCGCGGGTTCCAGCCGACCTGGCCGGCGACCGCGATCACGCGGCCGCTCGCGGCGATGCCGTTCGCGTATCCCGACGGCCGCGGCCATCCGGGCGGCAGAATCGTTTCGCTCATCCCCGCTCCCTGAGACGGAATCGCTGAAGCTTCCCGGTCTCGGTCCGCGGCAGCGTCGCGACGAACTCGATGGCGCGCGGGTACTTGTACGGCGCGATCTGCGCCTTCACATGGTCCTGAAGGAGCTTGACCAGGGCGTCGCCCGGCTCGTGGCCGGGGCGCAGCACCACGAAGGCCTTGACCAGCTGGCCCCGCTCCTCGTCCGGCGTGCCGACCACACCGCACTCCTGGACCGAGGGGTGCTCCAGTAGCACGTTTTCCACCTCGGCGGCCGCGATATTGTAGCCCGACGAGATGATCATGTCGTCGGTTCGCGCCTGGTACCAGAAGTAGCCGTCGGCGTCCTCGTAGAAGGAATCCCCCGGGTAGTTCCAGCCGTCCTTCACGTATCCGCGCTGCCGCTCCTCGTTGTCGAGATAGCGGCAGCCGGTCGGCCCGCGCACCGCGAGCCGGCCGACCGTGCCCCGCGGCAGCTCGGAGCCCTCGTCGTCCACGATTTGCACCTCGTAGCCCGGCACCGCCTTCCCAGTCGCACCGGGGCGAATCTCGTCGTCCGCGGCGCCGGTGAACTGGTGCAGCATCTCGGTCGAGCCGATGCCGTCGATGATCGCGAGGCCCGTCGCCTTCTTCCAGGCCTCGAAGGTGGAGAGCGGCAGGTGCTCGCCCGCGGAGACGCACTTGCGCAGGCTCGACACGTCGTGCAGCGGCAGCATGCCGAGCATGGCGCGATAGGCCGTCGGCGCGGTGAAGCAGACCGTGCCGCGGTAGTCCTGGATGCCCTTGATGAGGTTGGGCGGCGTGGCCTGCTCCAGCAGGAGCGTGGTGGCCCCGATCCGCAGCGGGAAGAGCAGCAGGCCGCCCAGGCCAAAGGTGAACGCCAGGGGCGGCGATCCGCAGAAGACGTCGTCCTCGGCGGCCTGGAGGCAGGACGTTGGGAAGAGGTCACAGACCGCGATGATGTCGCGGTGAAAGTGCATCGTCCCCTTGGCCTGGCCGGTCGTGCCCGAGGTGAAGGCGATGATCGCCGTCTCGTCGGCCGCGGTGGGGACGTTGGCGAAATCGGTCGAGGCCTTCCGCATCAGCGTGTCGAGCTGGTTGACGTCGCCGAAGCAGGCGATCTCCTTCAACCGCGGCGCGGTCTGTTGCGCGACTCGCAGATCCTCGGTGTAGCGGGCATCGCAAATCGCGAGGGATACTTCCGCCTTCTGCACGGTGTAGGCCAGCTCGCGGGGGCGCAGCAGCGGCATCGTCGTGACGCAGATTCCGCCGGCCTTCAGCACCGCGAACCAGGCCGCCGCCATCATCGGGTTGTTGGGCCCGCGCAGCAGCACCCGGTTGCCCGGCTCGACGCCCAGGTCCCTCACCAGCGCGTTGGCGAGCCGGTTCGATTGCTCCAGGAGCTGCGCGTAGGTCCACTGCCCGCCCGGATAGCGGATCGCGACCCGGCCGCCACGTCCGGCGGCGACGTTGCGGTCCACCAGCTCGGCGGCGCAGTTGAGCGCCGCGGGATAATCCAGCTCGGGCCGGACCGAGAAGTCCATCCGCGGCCACAGGCCCTGCGGCGGCAGGTGATCACGCGCGAAGGTGTCGCGGTGCGCGCTCAGGGCGTCTCCTCCGAGGGAGGGAGCACATGGCTGGCGATCACCAGCTTCTGGATCTCGCTGGTGCCCTCGTAGATCCGCAGCGCCCGCACCTCGCGATAGAGCCGCTCCACCGTCTCGCCCAGCGTCACGCCGCGCCCGCCGAAGAGCTGCACCGCACCGTCGACGACGCGCTGGGCGGCCTCGGTGGCGTAGAGCTTCGCCATGGCGGCCTCGCGGGTGATGCGCGCGGCGCCGTTGTCTTTGGCCCACGCCGCCCGGTAGACCAGCAGCGCCGCGGCATCCACCTCCAGCGCCATCTCCGCGATGCGAGCCTGGGTCATCTGCTGCTGGGCGAGCAGCTTGCCGAAGACGCGCCGGCGGCTCACCCACTCGACCGCTTCGTCGAGGGCGCGGCGCGCGAAGCCCAGCGCCGCCGCACCCACCGTGGGCCGGAAAATGTCGAGTGTTCCCAGGGCGACGCCGAGGCCCTTTCCCGGCTCGCCGACCACGGCGTCGGCGCCGACCCGGCAGCCGGCCAGCGTCACGGTGCCGAGGGGGTGGGGCGCGATGACCTCGACGCGATCGGTGACCTCGAGCCCCGGGTTGCCCCGGTCCACCATCACCGCGAGGAAGCCGCGCTCGCCGCCTTCGGGAAACCGGCAGAAGACGACGTAGTGGTCCGCGATGCCCGCGTTCGAGATCCAGGTCTTCACGCCGTCCACGACGTAGCCGTCGCCCTCGCGCCGGGCGGTGCAGCGCATGGCGGCCACGTCGCTCCCCGCGTCGAACTCCGAGATCGCGAAGGCCGCGATCGCCTCTCCGGAGGCGACGCGCGGCAGGTACTTCGCCTTCAGCGCCTCGCCGCCGAACTGCGACACCGGGCCGCTGCCCAGCCCCTGCATCGCGAACGCGAAGTCGGCGAGTCCCGCGTGGCGCGCCAGCGTCTCGCGGATGAGGCACAGCGAGCGCACGTCGAGCCGGTCGTGGACCCCCCCGTAGGCCTTCGGCACGGCATAGCGAAGCCAGCCGTCCTGCCCCAGCCGGCGGACGCACTCGACCGCGACGTCGTCGGCCGGCCCCTCGTCTTCCACCAGGGGCGCGATGCGCTCCGCCGCCCAGGTGTCGAGCCGGCCGGCGAGCGCGCGGTGCGCGTCGTCGAAAAAGGGCCAGTCGAGGAACGTCCGGTCGGGCATCTCAGTTCCCCTCGAAGACCGGCGTCTGTTTGGCGACGAACGCCCGGTAGGCACGGGCGTAGTCCTCGGTGTTCATGCAGATCGCCTGGGCCTCCGCCTCGGCGTCGATCGCCTCGTCCACGCCCATGCTCCACTCGTTATGCAGACACGCCTTGGTCATCGCGTGGGCCAGCGTCGGCCCGTCAGCGAGGCTCTTCGCCAGCGCCGCCGCCTCGGCGGCCAGCTGGGCCGGCTCGACCAGCCGATTGAAGAAGCCCCACCGCTCCGCCTCCGCCGCCTCCATGAAACGGCCGGTGTAGAGCAGCTCGGCGGCGCGGCCCTGGCCGATGATCCGCGGCAGGATCGCGCAGGCGCCCATGTCGGCGCCGGAGAGGCCCACCCGGGTGAAGAGAAAGGCGACGCGGCTGCGCGTGGTGCCCAGCCGCAGGTCGCCGGCCATCGCGAGAATCGCGCCGGCGCCGGCGCACACGCCGTCCACCGCGGCGACGATCGGCTGGGGGCAGGCCCGCATCGCCTTGACCACCGCGCCCGTCATGGTGGTGAAGGCGTGGAGGCCGTCGGTGTCGCCGCGCTGGCGCATCTCGACCAGCGGCCCGATGATCTCGTGGACGTCGCCGCCGGAGGAGAAATTCCCGCCGGCCCCCGTGATCACCACGACGTTGACGGCGCGCTCGTACCGCAGGCGCTCGAAGGTGTCCTGGAGCTCGGCATAGCTGTCGAAGGTGAGTGGGTTCTTCTTCTCGGGGCGATTGAGGGTGAGCGTCGCGACCTTCCCGTCCACCGCCCACCCGAAGTGCCGCGGCTCGATGCTCATGTGCCTTCTCCTCCGGCGATCATGATCGCCTCCCCCGACACCCCCGCGGCCCCGGGCGAGCACAGCCAGCCCACCGTGGACGCGACCTCCTCCGGCGTGATCAGCGTGCCGCGCGGAATGGTGCGCAGGATCATCTTCCGCGCCTCCTCCTCGCTCCGGCCCGCCTGGACCAGGTTCCGCACCGCGTAGGCCGCCAGGTCGGTGTCGGTGTAGGCGGGACACACCGCATTGACGGTGACGCCGTGTTTCGCCGTCTCGAGCGCCACCACGCGCGTCAGCCCGATCAGCCCGTGCTTCGAAGCGGTGTAGGCCGAGACGTTCTGGTAGGCCTTGAGCCCCGAGACCGATGCCACGTTCACGATCCGTCCGGCCTTCGCCTCGAGCATCGCCGGGAGCACCTGCTGCATGCAATGGAAGACGCCGGTGAGGTTCACGGCGAGCATCCGGTCCCACAACTCGCGCGACGTGGCGGTGAACGGCGCGCCCGCCGCCTGGCCCGCGTTGTTCACCAGCACGCGCGCCGGGCCGAAGGTCTCGCGGGCGACGTGGAACGCCGCGAACACCTGGCCTTCGTCCGCGACATCGCAGCCTACCACCGCGACCTCGACGCCGTGCGCCTTCGCAATCACCTCCGCGTGAGCGTGCAACGGCGCCTGGGTGCGCCCCATCAGCGTGAGGTTGGCGCCCAGCCGACCGAGCTCCAGCGCGATCGCGGCGCCGATGCCGCGCCCCCCGCCCGTGACGATGGCGTGGTGGCCGGACAGGTAACGTGGGTCGGTCATGCGCGAATGCAGACCACAACAGACAGAAGCAGACAACTGCGGCAAACTGCTTGCTGTCGTTGTCTGTCGCCGTCTGTCCTTGTCTGTCTCTGGCTATATCGTCGCATTTCCCCTCAACTCCATTTCTCTCTTCTTGAGTCTCTCCAGCTGCCGTTTCCCATCCTGATACTGCACCGGCCACCACTGGGCGCCATAGCCCTGCTCGACGGCGGCATGGAGCGTCCAGGCGGGATCGGCGAGGTGCGGCCGGCCGAGCGCCACCAGGTCGGCCCGGCCCGCGGCGAGAATCGCGTTGATCTGGTCGGCCTCGGTGATGTTGCCGACGGCGATGGTCGGCACGCCGGCTTCCTGCCGGATCCGGTCGCTGAACGGCGTCTGGAACATGCGGCCGTAGACCGGCTTCGCCTCGGACGAAGTCTGCCCGGTCGAGACGTGGATCAGGTCCGCGCCGGCCGCGTGGAAGGCCCGGGCGATGTCGACCGCGTCGGCGCCGGTGAAGCCACCCTCCACCCAGTCGGTGGCCGAGATCCGGACCGACATCGGCCTGGCTTCGGGCCAGGCGCCCCGCATGGCACGGAGGACCTCGAGGGGCCAGCGGAGCCGGTTCTCGAGCGAGCCGCCGTACTCGTCGGTGCGCTGGTTGCTGAGCGGCGTGATGAAGCTGGAGAGGAGGTACCCGTGCGCGGCATGCGCCTCCACCATGTCGAAGCCGGCCTCCTCGGCCATCCGTACGGCGCGGACGAACTCGTCCCGCACCCGGTCCATGTCGGCACGGGTCATCGCGCGGGGCACCTGGTTGCCCGGGCCGTAGGGGATCGGCGAAGGCCCCATCACCGGCCAGCTGCCGGACTCCAGCGGCTCGTCCATGCCCTCCCACATCAGCTTCGTCGAGCCCTTGCGCCCCGCGTGCCCGATCTGGAAACAGAGCTTGGCCGGCGACCAGGTGTGCACGAACTCCGCGATGCGTCGCCACGCGGCGACGTGCGCGGGGGCGTACATCCCGGTGCAGCCCGGCGAGATACGACCTTCCGCCGAGACGCAGGTCATCTCGGTGAACACGAGGCCGGCGCCGCCCAGCGCGCGCGCGCCGAGGTGCACGAGGTGGAAGTCGTTGGGGGTGCCGTCGGTGGCGCAATACTGGTCCATCGGCGACACCACGACGCGGTTCATCAGCGTAAGCCCGCGCACCGTGTACGGCGTGAACATCGGCGGCGGCGCCGGCTCGGCCGCCACCCGGGCGCGGGCGGCAAACCACCGCTCGACCCCGGCGAGATACTGCCCGTCGCGCAGGCGCAGGTTCTCGTGGCTCACGCGCTGGCTGCGCGTCAACAGGCTGTAGGCGAGCTGCTCGGGCTCGAGCCCGATGTAGCGCCGGACGTTTTCGAACCATTCCATCGAGTTGCGCGCCGCGTTCTGGAGCCGCAGCGCCTCGGTCATCCGCTCGTCCTGGTAGCGCTGGAGCGCGTGCTCGAGCCGGGGCTCGACGTGCAGGGCGCGCGACAGGGCGATGGCGTCCTCCATCGCAAGCTTGGTGCCCGAGCCGATGGAGAAGTGCGCGGTGTGCGCGGCGTCCCCCAGGAGCACGACTTTCTTGTGGTGCCAGCGCCGGTTGCTGATCCGCACGAACTGGAGCCACGGCCGGTCCTTCATGTGCTCGGCGTTGAAGAGGAGGCGGTGCCCGTCGAGCCAGGGGGCGAAGGTCGCCTCGCACCAGGCCACGGTCCCCTCGGCATCCATCCGGTCGAGTCCCGCCGCGCGCCAGCTGGCCTCGTCGCACTCCACAATGAACGCGCTGAGCGAATCGTCGAAGCGGTAGGCGTGGGCCTGGAACACGCCGTGGGCGTTCTCGACGAAGATGAAGGTGAAGGCGTCGAAGCGGCGCGTCGTGCCCAGCCAGATGAAGCGGGCGGGCCGCACGTCGACGTCGGGCTCGAAGGCGGCGGCGTACTTCCGGCGCAGCAGGCTGTTGACCCCGTCGGCGACGACGACCAGGTCCGCGTCACCCAGGCCGAGCACGGCGAGGTGGGCGTCGTCCCGGACCTCGGTATGGAAGCGCAGGTCGACCCCCAGCGCGGCGGCGCGCGCCTGGAGGATCTGGAGCAGTTTGCGCCGCGCGATGCCGGCGAAGCCGTGCCCTCCCGAGGTGATCGTGCGGCCCTTCACGTGGACGTCGATGTCGTCCCAATGCGCGAAGCCGGCCTCAATGGCGGCATGCGACTCGGGATCGGCGGCGCGGAAGTTCTCGAGGGTCTGGTTCGAGAAGACCACGCCCCAGCCGAACGTGTCGTCGGGTCCGTTGCGCTCCAGGACGACCACCTCGTGCGACGGATCGGCCTTCTTCATGAGGAGGCCGAAGTAGAGGCCGGCCGGGCCGCCGCCCACGCACACGATCTTCAGGAGCCCTCCGCGCGGCGCTCGGCCGTCAATTGGTGATGGTGAAGCCGATGGGCTGGCGGACCCACATCCGCAGGGCACAGCGCCCGACGTGGCCCGGTTCCCAGTGCGTCGAGCGGATGGCGCGTACCGCCTCTTCGGCGAATTCGCGGAAGGTGGCGCGCACCAGGTCGATGGACTCCGGGATCACGTAGCCGGTCGTGTCCACGACGAACTCCATCACCAGCTGCTCGCCGATGCCCGCGCGCAGAGCCTCGACGGGAAACTGCGGCCGGTAGGCGATGCCGAGAAGCCGCGGAGGTATTTCACCCGCCCGCACGACCCGGCGTGCGCGCGCCACCGGCAGGTTCACCGCGCCCTCGCGGCGGCCAACCCCCACCGCGAGCCAGAGATCCACCGCCCGCCCGGCGAGAGGATGCGGGATCGGCGGGAGGATGCCCAGGCTGTCAGCCCGGAGGACGGCGCGCTGGAGCCCGAGATCGAGGGTGTCCCATCCCGAGGCATGCTCGAGATGGAGGCCTGCCAGCCGGCCGTCGCCGCGCACCTGGAACCAGACCAGCACCGCGGCGTCGGTCAGCTCCGCGGCACCGATGGGCGGTACGGGATGCCGAAGAGGCTGGCGGTCATGGCGCAGCAGCAGCGGCATCGGCGAGAGAACACCGAGCACCGCGCGCACCTGGACCTCCTGGAAGTCGGCGAGCGCGTCGCGGGCACGCCCGGGCGCGACCGGTATCCAGGCGAAGAGGCTGTCCGTGAGCGTGTCGAGCCGCACCGGGCCGCCGCAGGAATCCCACGGCGTGCCCTGGGCGCGAGCGTCTCCGACGATGCAGGCGGCGAGTCCGACGACGAGCAGCGCCTGGGCCAGCCGGCGCCCCGCTCCCACCGCCCTAGTGCCGTTCGTACACGGACGTCCGGCCGTCGCGGCCGATGGCGACCACGTCGTAGGCCGGGTGCTGGCTGCCCTGCTCCATGCCCGGCGAGCCGGTCACCATGCCCGGAACCGCGAGGCCGGCGATCACCGGCCGCTCGCGCAGCATCCGGCGGATCGACGCCACCGGGACGTGGCCTTCGATGACGTAGCCGCCGACCTGCGCGGTGTGACACGATGCCGCGGCGTCGGGAACACCGGACGTGCGCTTGATCGCCGCCAGGTCATCCTGGTCGTGCACCTCGACGGTGAAACCGTTGGCACGCATGTAGTCGACCCACCGCCCGCAGCAAAGGCATGAGGCGCTCTTGTAGACGATCACCGTGGTCGGACCCTTGATCGCGGTGGCCACGCTGGTCGGTGCGGTTGCCGGCGCCGGCGCCCTCGGCGCAGAGGTAGGGCGCAAGGGCTTCTGCGCTGCCAGGGTGGTCGCGGTGCCGGCCGTGACGGCGGTCAGCGCGAGGGCGAAGTACCGGATTCGCATGCGTGGGCTCCTTGGGTGATCCCGAATCATCGCGCGAGCGTGGCACGCCGTCCAGCGGGCGGACCTACGGCGAATGATAAACCAGGAGGATGCGCGTGATGCGGCCGCCCGGACCGACCGCCCAGCCCAGCGTTCTCGACGCCAGGCCGACGCTCCAGTACGCCTCGGTGCGGAGCCCGGTCCAGTGGACCCCGCCGTCGGCCGAGACGTCCAGCCCCCTGGGCCCGCGGCGATGACCACGGCGCCCGCGGCGGCGGTGCCGTAGACCGCGCCGCCGAAGGTCGGACGAGAACCGAGCGACCAGGTGCGGCCGCCATCGTGCGTCAGCGCGACCGCACTGTCGCTGCGATCCGCGGGGTCGCTGAGGCGTCCTCCGAGGGCGAACCCGTTCGAGCCATCGACGAAAGCCAGTGCCGCGATGCCCGACGCCCGCCCGCTCACGACCGGGCTGGCGACCACCGTCCAGCTGCGGCCGCGGTCGGGGGTGTGGTAGACGCGGGCGCCGGTGTTCGCGCCGGTGCCGAACCAGGCGTCGGCTCGCCCGGCCGTGACGACGCAGGTTCCGCTCGCCGCGAACGCCCCTTCGCCGGGAAGCGCGGGCGGGATCGCCGCGTCGGGCACCCGCTCCCAATGGGCGCCGCCGTCCGAGGTCGTGATGACGATCATTCGGCCGTCCACGGCATCGCTCACGGCGATGCCGGTGCCGGGGTCCCAGAACGCGAAGCAGTCGAAGAACGCCGAGGAGTCCCGGTTCAGGAACTGGAGCTGCCAGGTGGCGCCCGCGTCGGTGGTCTTGTAGATCCGCGACCGGCCCCCCGGGCCCGCGGCGAGGAGATACGCGATGCTCGCGCTCACCGCGTGCACGTCGCGGAACTCGAGGATCGAGTCGCGGCCCGTCATCGCTCCAGCCTGCCAGGTCGCGCCGCCGTCGACGCTGCGTGCCCAAGTCGCGCGGTGGCCGCTCACCCAGACCACGTTCTCACTCGCCGCGCTCACCGCCTGGAGCAGCGCGCTCGTCCCGCTGGTCTGATCGAGGAGCAGCGCCTCGATCGTCGCCGGCACAGGCGCCGCCGCCGGCCGGTGGGCGCACGCCAGCATGGCAGCCGTGCCGAGCAGGGCCGCCATCCGGGCGGTGGCCCGCGCGACGCTCCTCACTGGTGCGCCCGGCTGGCGAGGGTGTCGTGGTGCCACGCGATCAGCTCCCGCAGGTAGGTCCCGATGCGGCTGCGTCCCTGGAAACCGGCGGCCCGCGCAACCGAGTCCTGCGCGGTCGCGCTCGCCGGCGAGTCCTCCGCGAAGTGCCGAAGGTCCCGGTAGAAGCCGATCGTGAAGAGGTCCCATGCCGCGCCGGCGATGCGGGTGAAGATGAGGTTGTCGGGCCGGCCCGTCCCGGCGAGAAAGGCGTTCTCCATCTGCCGCTGGCGCAGCAGATCGCCCCGGCGGCCGGCCAGGGCGACGAACATCTCGACGTGGTAGAAGCCGGCGCCGCGGTCGCGCCCGCGCAACGCCGCCAGCGCCGGCCCCGCGACGAACTCCTCCTCGCGCCACGCCACCAGCTCGTCGAGGCGCCGCTCGAAGTCCGCTTCGGAGAGGCCCGCCGCTTCAGCGGCGCGCATCCGGCGGCGCTCCCGCTGGGCGCCGAAGTAGTCGCCGAGGCCGCCAATTGGGTAGAGCAGCATGAGATCCCACTGGTCGCCTTGGCTATGGCGGAGGATCAGCGGTCGCTCCTCTCCCGCGGCATCGAGCACCGGCATGCGCGCGTTGAGCAGGTCGATGAGGTCCAGCAGGCGGCCGGGGGCCGCGCGCATCAGCAGCGACCGGTAGACGTAGGGCGTCTCCTGCGCCGCGACCGGCATCGCGGAACCGAGCGCGGCGGCCGCGATCAGGACACCGAGCGACTGGCGGGGCGCCCAGCGCTTGGCGCCGAACCCGAGGGCGAAGTGGCCGATGAACATCAGCGCAGCACGACCTGCTCGATCGCGTCGAAGAGGCGGGCCATCTCCCGGGCATCGTTAGTGACGAAACGGTAAGTCCGATCGCCGGTCTTCTCGAGCCGGAACCCCTGGAGCGCGTCCACGGCGGTGACGTACTCGGCCGGGAAGCTGCGGCGGATGGCGAACTCGACGCTGAGCGGGTGGCCGAGGGTGTAGGGGTGGAACTCGCCGCGCTGGACGCGCCGGATCGCGGACGCCGCCGAGTCCTGGAGCATCTGGCGGACCACCGCTGGGCTATAGGTGATCGCGGCGTTGCGCCCCACCGCGATCTTGGTCACCACGCCGACGATCTGGGGGCCGAGCTGCTCGCGCGCCTGGCGGATCGCTTCGTCGTCGCCGCTCACCATCACCACCGGCACGCCGTACTCGCCGGCCACCAGGGCGTTGATCCCCGTCTCGTTGAGAATGTGTCCGTTCACCGCGATGCTGTCGAAGGCGTAGACGTGGGCGATGACGCCGGGCGTGCCGGCCCGCGCGTGCATGCCGATGAAGATCGCGGCCCCGGCGGAGGAGTCGAGGCCGGTTCTCATCACCATCGGCTTGGGCCAGCCGCGCACCAGCAGGGCGGCGGTGTCGAGGTCCCAGGGCAGCAGGTTGGCGAAGAGATTGCCGCCGTGGCCCTCGTTGACCACGAACGAGCGCGCCCCGCCGCGCCGCGCGCCCGCGATGGCGGCATTCACCTCGCGGGTGAAGAGACCGCGATAGAACTCCCAGTAGTCGGGGCTCCCCGTGTTGCGGTAGCGCTCCCCTTCGTTCCCCGCGATGATCTCGCGGTTGGCGACGACGCTCGCCATCCCTTCCATGTCGGTGACGAAGAAGACGCGGAACCCCTCAGGTGGCGGCACGCGGGGCGAGGGCGGCATCGGCGTGATGACGATCGGCGCGGGCGGCACGGTGGCCGGCTGCTGGGCCGCGAGGGGCGATGCCAGGAGCAGGCCGGAGAGCAGGCGAAGAAGTGGTTTCATGGGGAGAATCTCCCCGCCATTCCGTCCCGGCGCCAGAGGCCGCACATTACACGCCATGACGCTCGCCAGGTCGCCGCAGCGCTGGGTCTCCGCGCTCTCCCTCGTGCTCTGCGTGGCATGCGCGCGCGCCCGCGCTCCGGGCCCGATCGTGACGCCGATTCCAACGGCGCTCAACGCGCCATCCGACTCGGCGGCCTTCGAGTTGTTCGTGACCCGCTGGGGCAGCGGCGGCGCCCGGCCGGGACGCCGCGGCGCGCCGGACGACTCGCTCGCCTGGCTGCGGGGCTTCGAGTCGGGCGCCGAAGGCCGCGCCGCAACCGACGCGGCCGGCCGCCTGGCCGAGCTGCGGACCATCGACACCACCTGGCTCACGGTGCCCCAGCGCATCGACTGGCTGCTCGCCGAGTCGTGGCTCAGGCGTACCGTCTACGACACCGTGCTGCACAGCGCGCAGCGCATTCCGGCCCGCTACCTCACGCTGGGCGATCTCACGTATCGAGTCGCCGGCGACCGGCCACCCACGGCCGAGACCTGGGCCGCCGTCCGCCTGGACCTGGCGCACGCGCCGCGCATCATGGCGCTGGGACGCGCCCAGCTCGCCGCGCCGCCGCCGCTCTGGGTACATCTCGCCGAAGGCACGGCCCACAGTTACGCGGGATTCCTGGGCGGGGAGTTCGTCGCGCGCGTCAACGCCTCGGCGCCGGACTCGATGAAGCCGTCGCTGCTCGCCGCCGGGGCCGCGGCGCGCGCCGCGCTCGACGCCTACGCAGCCTTCCTGCGCGACACCCTCCGCGTCGGGCCCGACGCCTCGTGGGCGTCGGGAGCGGAGTACTACGACTGGGTGCTGCGCGAGGTCAACGTCCTCCCCTTCACCGCCGCCTCGATGATCGAGGAGGGCCGCCGCATCCACGCCGCGACCCGGCTGGCGCTCGACTCGTTCGCGCTGCGCACCCGGCCCGGGACCGCTTGGCGCACCCTGGCCGACGAAATGCGCACCCGCCACCCGGTACCGGGACAGATTGCCGCCGCCTACCGCGCCCAGTCGCACCGGGTCCAGGCCCTGCTGATCCGCGACGACCTGGTGCGGATCCCGCCGGGTGAGGAGCTGATCTTCGTGCCGACGCCCCTCCAGCTGCGCGAGACCTACGCCTGGGGCGGCTATGGCGGCATCACGGTCCGCGACAGCATCGCGACGGGACGGTTCTTCGTGACCGACGTCGCGCCGTCGATGACGCCGGCGCAGGTCGACGAAAAGCTGCGCACCCAGAACAACGGCTGGATCAGCGTCATCGCGCTGCACGAAGGCTACCCGGGCCACCACCTTGCCCAGGTCTACGCGCGCCGCAATCCCAACCGGCTGCGGCGCCAGGGTGGCAATACCTATTACAGCGAAGGCTGGGCTCTCTACGCCGAGCACTGGATGGCCCGCGCGGGGCTCTTCGCCGACAACCCCGACGGCCAGCTCGGCCAGCTCCAGATGCGGCTGTGGCGCACGGCGCGGGTGATCATCGATCCCTCGCTCCACACCGGGCGAATGACCTACGACGACGCGGTGCGGTTCTTCATGGACGAGGTGGGCCTGGAGCGCAGCGCTGCCGAGGCCGAAGTGAACCGCTTCACCACCTGGCCGACCCAGGCGCCGAGCTACATCGTCGGCTGGCTCGAGATCGAGCGGCTGGAGGGCGACGTCCGGCAGTCGCTGGGCGCCCGCTTCAGCGAGAAGGACTTCGTCGAGAAGGTGCTGGAGGCCGGACCCCTGCCGCTCGCCCTCCTGCGGCGGGCGGTGCTGTACGCGTACGGGCTAGGGGGCTGACGGCTGCGAAGCTGGACGGCTTGACGGCTTGACGGCTTGACGGCTTGACCGATGGCGTTGAAATGATACCAGCGTGCAAGGTTCTGGTTATCGGGCCCGACGGTCCGCGCAGTAGCGTCATTCCATGCAGCGTTACGCGAAGCTTGCGGTTTGGACTGAAGCGCACGCGCTCGTCCTGCGCATCTATCAGGCCACCGCCGGCTTCCCGGTAAGTGAGCGTTATGGGATTACCGCACAGCTGCGTCGTGCCGCGGTCTCGATCGCGACGAACCTGGCAGAAGGATCGAGGCGTGCCACGGACAGGGAATTCGCCCACTTCGTGAGCATCGCCGTGGGATCCGCGGCGGAAGTTGAATACCTGGTGTTCCTCAGCGCAGAGCTGAAGCTGATGGATCCCGGGGAAGCCCCCCGATTGAATGCGGCCTTGGAATCCATCTGCCGGCGGCTGTGTACCCTGCGGCAACGACTCCTCACCTCGCACGGTCAAGCCGTCGAGCGGTCAAGCCGTCAAGCAGTCCGGCCGTAAACTCCCCGGTTACAGCAGGAATCGCTCGCAGAGCTGGATCAGCCGCTCGTCCTTCGCCGCGCGGGCCTGCTCCAGGATCCCCCGGACCTCGGCGTGCAACGCCGGCTCGCCCCAGTAGTACCCGGTCGCGGCCTCGGCCGCTCCGGTCTGCCCGGCCCGCGCCGCCTCGAGGAGAGCGAGCGCGGCCGCGGCGTTGAAGCCGGGGTCGTCACGAGGCGGAAGGGCGACCCGATATCCCGGATCGCCCCATTGCTCGTGCTCGCCGACGAAGGCCCGCGACACCGCTACTGGACGGTCACCCGGAATGCGGGGATGCTGATGAAGTTCGTGATCGCGGCCAGGATGTCCGTAAAGCCCGCGGTCAGGTAGTCGATCTCGACGCCGCTCGGCGGCACCGTCCCGAGAACGGTCGGCGAGGTGAACGCGCCGGGCTGGATCTGCACGGTCACCGCGCCGGCGCCGCCGGGCACGCTCTGCGTGACGAGCCGAGCCACCGCCGGGTTACTGGATGTCAGGTTGACAGTGAGCACGGGCCCGCCGATGCGGACCGCCTGGTTGCTGCTCACGAAGCTGTTGCTCGCGTCCGGCACGCCGGCATAGGCGTAGAAGGCGCGGTTCACGGCCGTGACGCTCACGGTTGAAGCCAGGTTGGCGAACTGCACCGCCGGCTGGACGACGGACGCGGTCGCCGTGCCGTCGGTGAAGCCCGGCACCTGCACCCGGATCGTCACCTGGGCGGGCGACGTGCGGTTTTCGATGGCCTGCACGTAGTAGCTGACGAACGAACCTCCGGCGCCCAGGCCGACCTTGATCGACGCGGCGCCCGCGGTCGTCGCGTTGGGGGACACCAGCGCGATCGTCGGGTCCGAGCTGCTGATCGTGACCGAGTCGGCAAACGGGAGCGCCGCCGTCAACGAGGCACTGCCGCTGGTCTGGAAGCCGCTGGCGACCGTGGGCGCAAACACCGAGATCGTCGGCGCGACGACGGTCACCGTGACGGTGTCGTTGACCAGCGCGCGCCAGGCGGGGACATCCGCGGTGATCACCGTCGTCCCGGTCGTGAGGTAGTCGATCGAGACGCCGCCGGCCGGGGTCGAGGTCGGCGTATTGAACGCCCCGACCGGGATCGTCGCCGTGACCGGGCTGCCGACCTGCGAGTTCGCCTTGAGCTGCGCGACCGTGGGCTGGAGCGAGCTGAAGATGACGTCCGTGGCCACGCCGCCGGCGCGGATCGCGGTGTTGCTGCTGATGCTGCCGATCGGCGAGCTTGGCGTCCACACGCTCACGTAGAACACCCGGTCCGGATCCAGCGACGTCGCCGTCGTGCCGAGGCTCTGGATGATGAAGACCGGCTTCCAGACGCGGATCTGCGCCGTGCCGTTGTTGAACCCCGCCGTGGTGGCCGTGAGGGTCACGGTGTCGGCGGTGCGGCCCTCGACTCCCTGCACGTAGTAGGTGAAGAAGGACGAACCCGCCGGCACCACGACGTCGATCGACGCCGTACCCGGGGTCGAGACGTCCGGAGACACCAGTGCCTTGGTCGGATCGGACACCGCCAGGTGGATCGTGACGCCACTGTGTCCGGTCGTGCTGAGCGACGCGCCCACGTTGGTCTGAAGGCCCGACCCGATGTTGATCGTGCTGAGGCTGATGCTCGGCGCTGTCACCGTGGTCGTCACGCCCAGCGCCGAGCCCACGGGACGGGTGCCCGCCGCCGTGGCGCTGGTGATGACCGTCCCCGCCGCCAGGACGTCGAGCTCCGCGTCGCCGGTCGCCAGGCTGGTCGGCGAGTTGAACAGCCCGACGCCGATCGTCACCGTCGCCGTGTCGGCGCGTCCCTGCGTCTGCTGCACCAGCCGCGCCACCGTCGAGTCGTTCAGCGCGATCTTCGCGACCAGCGGCACGCCGCCCGCGCGGATCGCATCGTTGCTGGACTGGGTTCCCGTCGGCGACGACGGCGTCCATACGCGCACATAGAGCACGCGGTTCGCGTCCAGCGACGTGGAGGTGGTCGGGACGCCCACCAGGTCGACGATCGGTTGCCACACCCGCACCGCGCCCGTCCCGTTGTTGAAGCTCGGCGCGCTCGCGGTCACGGTGATGGTATCGGCGATCCGTCCTTCCACGCCCTGCACGTAGTAGCTGAAGAACGTCTGGTTAATCGCGACCGGCACGTCGATGGACGCGGTACCCGGCGTCGTCGAATTGAGCGACAACAGCGCAATGGTCGGATCGGAGCTCACCAGGTGCACCGTCGTGCCGCCGTGCCCCGACGAGCCCAGGCTCGCGCCGACATTGACCTGGAGGCCGGAGCCGATGTTGACCGTGCCCAGGTTGATGTTCGGCGCCGACACCACCGTCGTCGTGCCCAAGGCGGTGCCCACTGGACGCGTCCCGGCCGACGTGGCGCTCGTGATGACCGAGCCCGCCGCCACAACGTCCCACTCCGCACCCCCGGTCGCCACGGTGGTCGGCGAATTGAAGAGCCCGACGCCGATCGTCACCGTCGCGGTGTCGGCGCGTCCCTGCACCTGCTGCACCAACCGCGCCACTGTCGAGTCGCCCAGCGCGATCTTCGCGGTCAGCGCCACGCCGCCCGCGCGGATCGCGTCGTTGCTGGACTGGGTTCCCGTCGGCGACGACGGCGTCCACACCCGTGCGTAGACCACGCGGTTCGGATCGAGGGTCGTGGAGGTGGTCGGCACACCCACCAGGTCGATGATCGGCTGCCAGACCCGTACCGCCGCGATGCCGTTGACGAAGCCCGGCGCGCTCGCGGTCACAGTGATGGTGTCTGCGATCCGTCCTTCCACGCCCTGCACGTAGTAGTTGAAGAACGTCTGGTTGATCGGGATCGGCACGTCGATGGACGCGGTGCCCGGCGTCGTCGCGTTGAGCGACAACAGCGCCTTGGTCGGATCGGAACTCACCAGGTGCACCGTCGTGCCGCCGTGGTTCGACGCCCCGAGGCTCGCGCCGACGTTCACCTGGAGGCCGGAGCCGATGTTGACCACGCCCACGCTGACCAGCGGCTGCACCAAGACGCTCGCGAACACGCTGTCGATGGCGAACCCGGCCGGGCCGGTCGCCACGATGTACGTGGTGCACGGCAGCGTCGCGGTTCCGCCGTAGACGACGGTGTCGGCGAAGCTGACCTGCCCGGCGGGAATCGTCTTCGGCGACGTCGTCGTGACGGCACACGCCGCATTGCGCGACAGGAACGTCACCGGCACGCCGCCGGCCGGCGCGGCCACCGCGGTCGGCGGCGCGCCGGTCTCGAGCTGTACGATGACCGGGAACCCGAAACTCGAGTTCAGGCTCACGCTGGTTGAGGTGATGTTGAGGCTCGCCGTGACGTTCACGGTGGATTGGAACGGCGCGTAGTTCGGATTGGTCGCCGTGACCGTCGCCGTGCCGAGGGCCGCGCCGTTCAGCGTCGCGCTGGCGGCGGTGGCGCCCTGCGGCACCGTCACCGTCGGCGTCGTCACGCTCACCTTGGTCGGATCGCTGCTCACGACCGCCACCTGCACGCCGCCCGCCGGCGCCGGCGTGGAGAGCGTGATACCCAGCGACACCGACGTGCTCAACGGCACGTTCAGCGTCCCGGGGAGGCTGATGAGGTTGACCGAAACCGGCACCGCGAGGGTGTCGGGCGCGTAGCCGGGCGCCGTCGCGATCACGGTGTCGATACCGGTGACCAGCGAGTCGCCGAAGACCACCACCGACTTCAGCGTTTCGCCCTGGGCGAAGACCGCCGAGCCGTTCTCGCTCGCGTAGGTCCCGATCCTCAGCAGTCCGACGCGCTTCGTGACCAGTGTGACCGTCACGCCGCCCGCCGGCGCTGCCTGGAGCAGCGTGACGTCGAGCTGGCCGGTGCGCGCCTGGCCCACCACCGTCGACCCGAAGATCGAGAGCTGGATCACCGGCGGCGGCAGCGCCGCCGTGGCCGTGAAGGTGACCGGCGTTACGGCCGGGACGAGCGGCACCGAGGCCGTCAGCGTGTTGGTGACCGCCGTGGCGCCCATCTTCCACGTGCCGCCCAGTGTCGCGAAGCCCGTCGCGTTTGAGACCACCGACGCGCCGGTAACCGTTCCGCCACCCGAGGCCACGACGAACACCACGTTCACGCCCGCCACCGGTGCGCCGGCCCCGTCGAGGACGCGGACCTGCGGCCGCACCGCGGTGGTGTCGTTGATGTACGCCGTCAGGTTGTCGCCGGCCGTCTTGGTGAGGCTCGCCGCCGTCCCACCGGTCGCGGTGACGTTGACGAGCGCCGCGCCTTGGAGGTAACCCGTGGCGGTCGCCGTGACGCCGGCGGTGCCCGCGGCGACGCCCTGGACGCTCGCGCTGCCGTTCGCCTGGCCGGCCACGAAATTCACCGTCGTGGTGGTAACCGTGAGCTTCGTAATGTCGGTGCTCGCCAGCGTGACCGTCACCGGCGCGCCCGGCGTCGGCAGCAGCTGGATCGACATCGTAGCCGACGCGCCGACCGCGACGCTCACGCCGGACTGGAGCGTGATGATAGGCGGAATGACACCCACCGGCAGGATTCCGGCCGTGTAGCCCGTCGCCGTGGCGTGGATGATGGAGACGCCGGTCGCGATGCCGTTCAGCACCATCGTCTTCGCCGTCTGGCCCGCCGTGAAGCTCACCGTCCCCGGCGCCGCGACGGTGACGTACTGCGTGCTGTCGCTCGTGACCGCCACCGTCAGGCCGCCGGTCGGGGCCGCCTGCGACAGCGTCACGGTGAGCGTCCCCGTACCGGCCAAACCGATCAGGTTGCCGGTCAGGCTCAGGCTGATCACCGAGCTGCCCGCCGGCGGCGCGATGGTGACCGTCGTCGAGTCCTTGATCCCGCTCGGCGTCCGGGCGTAGACCCGTACCGGGCCGGTCGTGGTGCCCGCGCCGCCGGCCGTGAAGAGACCCGCCGCGTTGATCGTGTGCGCCGTGCTGCTGGTGCTCCAGGAGGAGTAGAAAGTGGCGACGGCATTGTTCGACGAATCTTTCGCCGTGACCTGGTACTGGAACTGGGCGCCGAACGACACCGTGGTGTCGCGCGGCACGATCAGCAGCGACCCGATCTGCGCGCCCGGCCCCACATACTGCGGTGTCACCGGCGTGGGCGCCGGCGGCGGGGGCGCGCCCGCCGTCACCGTGACCGGCTGGCTGCCGGTGAACACGATCTGGCTGGAGGCGGCCAGCAGCTCGAAGACGACGTTCAGGCTCTCGGTGCCCTTCACGTCCACGGCGATCTGCACGTCGATCTTGGTCGAATCCACCGAGAAGGGGAAGGTCTTCACCACCAGCGTTTCCGACGGCGGCCGGATGACCGTGATCCGGGCCTGCGTGATCGTGAGGCCCGCGAACTGGCTGATCCCCTGGAGATCCAGTATCGGCGCGATGGAGATAAACGCCGGCCGCGGCGCCGTGGGGTTGTCGCACGTGACCGCTCCACCCACCACGACGAGGATGGGCCAGAGCGCACGCCAGGTCCTGCGCGCACGCGAGCGAGGAATACGGTCGAAGGTCATGTCGGTGTGGCGACAGCAAGTTAGCCGGTTCGGCTTACGGGCTGTCAAGTAATGCTAATGGCGAGTTAGGTTTGGGTCTATGCGATGCCTCTACATGCTTCCGGTGATCGCCGTCACGGCGCTGCCCCTGGCCGCCCAGACCGCGACAACGCCACGCGCCCTGCGGGTCGCCGACGATGTCCGGTTTCTGGCCTCCGACTCGCTCGAGGGCCGCAAGACGTGCCAGAATGGAAACCAGGTGGCGGCCGCCTGGCTGGCCCGCCAGCTCCAGCAGATCGGCGCCCGCCCCGAGGGCGACAGCGCCGGCTACCTCGAGTCCTGGACGGCAGGCAACACGTCGGGAACGCGCGAGGCCGGGATCGCCGGCTGCCGGACGGCGAACGTCGTCGGCTTCCTCCCCGGGAGCGGCGCGCTGGCCGGGCAATACGTCATCCTGGGCGGTCACTTCGATCATCTCGGGACGGGGCGCTTCGGCTCCCTGGCCCCCGATTCCGGCCAGGTCCACAACGGTGCCGACGACAACGCCTCGGGGACCGCCGCGGTGCTCGAGATCGCACGCGTCATCGCCGGCGAGCGCTCCCGCCGCGGCGCGGGGCGCGAGCCCCACCGCGCCCTGGTTTTCGCGCTCTGGAGCGGCGAGGAGGAAGGGTCCCTCGGTTCGGCATACTTCGCCGACCACCTGCCGATGCCGAAGGACTCGGTCATGGCGTACCTGAACTTCGACATGGTCGGCCGGCTCCGGGCCGGCAAACTCCTCGCCCTGGGCGCCCGTACCGCCGCCGAGTGGCCGGAACTGCTCGACTCGGTGAATGCCGGGTTCCACCTCGACGTCCGTGCGTCCGGCGACGGCTGGGGCCCCTCGGACCACGCGTCGTTCTACGCGAAGCGGATCCCGGTGCTGCATTTCTTCACCGACCTGCACGAGGATTATCACCGGCCGACCGACGACGCCGACAAGATCAACGCCGACGGGATCGTCACCGTGGCGGACTTCGCCGCGGCGCTGGTCGGGCGCCTCGACCGGATCAACGGGCTCACCTTCGTGGACGTGCCGCCCCCGCCCCCCCCACCCACCGGGGTCGCCAGCGGCCGCGCCCGTCCCTCGCTCGGCACGATTCCCGACATGAGCGACGAGCCCGGCGGCGTGAAGCTCTCCGGCGTCCGCACCGGCAGCCCGGCCGACTCGGCGGGGATGCGGGCCGGCGACGTCCTGGTCGGCATCGCCCAGGACACCGTCGCGAACCTCCAGGACTTCCAGAACGCCCTGATGAGTCACGCGGCGGGCGACCGCGTCGAGATCCGGTTCAAGCGCGGCGACCAGGTAATCCGGGTGATGGTGACGCTGGGGGGGAGATAGAACGCACCGCCTTCATCGCCGGCACCGACGTGCGGCTCTTCGCGCGATGGGTCGGCGACATGGATCCCATCGTCGTCACGCTGCACGGTGGCCCCGGCGCCTCGCAGGACTACCTCCGGCCGCAGTTCGACCGGCTCGCCACGGGCCGCACGCTCCTCTATTACGACCAGCGCGGCGGCGGCCGTTCGGAGGCCCCGCGCGAAGCGCCCCTCGACTGGCGCGCCCACGTCGCCGATCTCGAGGCCGTGGTCCGGGCCGAGGCGCGGCCGGTGCCGGCCACCCTCCTCGCCTTTTCGTGGGGCGGGTTGCTCGCGCTGCTGTTCGCCCTGGAGCACCCGGACCTGGTGGAGCGGTTGGCGCTGATCGCTCCGGCGCCCACCTACCCGGAGGCGCGCGCCGCCTACGACGCCGAGTTCGAGCGACGCCAGGCCGCTCCCGAGGTCGCCGCCGCGCGCGCCGAGCTTTCACGGTCGGGCCTGCGGGAACGGGACCCCGAAGCCTTCTGGAAGCGCGCCTTCGAGTTGTCGGTCGCGGGGTACTTCCGGGATCCCGCGAGGGCGAAGAACCTGACGCCTTTCCGGGTCGGCGCGCGGGCGCAGAAGGCGGTCTGGGAGTCACTGAGGGGGCTGGACCTGCGCGAGCGACTCAGGTCCATCAGGGCCGACACGCTGGTCCTGCACGGGCGATGGGACCCGGTTCCCGTCGCGGCGTCGGAAACGCTGGTGTCGCTGATGCCGCGCGCCCGGCTGGTGGTGTTCGAGGATTCGGGCCATGCGCTCTACGCGGAAGAGACTGACCGCTTCGTGATGGCGCTCGACGCCTTTCCGCCCACCGCCATCCGCCGGCAGCCATGAACCGCCGGCTTCCCTGGAGCGATCTCGTCGAAGCTATCGGGGAAGAGCACTTCGACGAGATCCGGCGGGCGCTGGCGGCGTCGGGTGTGCGCGACCTCGACCGCGACGCCTTTCTCCTGAATGGCCCGGCCGCCGCGGTACTGCGGGAGTTGATGCCCGACGATGCGCCCGCCGACACCGTCGCGGCATACAGCGCGCTGCTGCACATGCTTTACGTCACCTGGGCGCGCGACTGGCCGCTGGCCTTCGTCAGCTCCGACGAGCTTCGCGGCGCCCTGTCGTCACCTCGCCCGCTTACCCATGCGTCGACGCACCCGCTGGTGTGCTACCTCCAGCTTCCCGAACGGCTGGTCTGGGCCGAGCCGGTTTCGGGCGACCCGCACGAGCCGCTGGACGGCGTGTTCGTGATCGCGACCCGGGAGAAGATTCACGTATTGGCGATCCTGGGTTTTCGCCGCGAGCGCGAAGGCTTCACGACGATGGAGGGGGCGATCGAGCTGCCAGCCCCGGCCCCCGTCTCGCGCCGGGATGGTACGCACGCGTTCGGGGCCGTGATGCCGGGCGGGAACGCGGCGGGCCTGATTTCGCTGGTGGACGAGCACGAGCTGGCGACCCTCGTCATGCGGTCCCTCGAGGCGACGGCCACGGCCTGATGGACTGGAAAGCGGCGCGCTCGATTACGGCGACCTCCTCGACCGCATACCGGCGGTGATCGCGCGCGCCGCCGAGCGCGGCGTCGCGCTCGAAATCAACGCCGATCCCAACGGCTCGAAGGCGACGTGCTCAACACCCGCGACGCGGAAGGGTTCCTGAAACATGCCAAAGCCCGGCGGTAGGACGGCACGAAAGAAGGGCGGTACCCGCACGCCGCGGCGCCGGAAGGTCCCACCAGCGAAGGAGCGCATCGCCGAGATCATCGCGCGCCTGAAGCAGGCGTATCCCGACGCGAAGTGCGCGCTCCACCACGAGAACCCGCTCCAGCTGCTGGTCGCCACCATCCTGTCGGCGCAGTGCACCGACGTGCGCGTCAACATCGTCACGAAGGAGCTGTTCAAGAAGTACCGGACGGCGCAGGCGTTCGCGAACGCCCGGCCCGAGGAGTTCGAGCAGGAGATCCGCAGCACCGGGTTCTTCCGCAACAAGACCAAGAGCGTCCTCGGCATGGCCAACGCGCTGGTCGAGAAGCACGGCGGCCGGGTGCCCGACACGATGGAGGAGCTGACACCGCTGCCGGGTGTCGGGCGGAAAACAGCGAACGTCGTCCTCGGGAACGCCTTCGGCAAGAACGAGGGAGTGGTCGTGGACACCCACGTGACGCGGCTGTCGGGGCTCCTCGGCCTCACCAGACAGACCGATGCCGTGAAGATCGAGTACGACCTGATGAAGCTGGTTCCCCGGGACGAGTGGACGCTCTTTTCGCACCTGCTGATCATGCACGGCCGCGCGGTCTGCATCGCGGGCCGGCCGAAGCACGAGGTGTGCGCAGTCTGCGATCTCTGCCCCAGCTGTCCCAGGTGAACCACCTCGCCGGCGAAGCCTCTGCGTATCTGACCTCGGCCGCCCATCAACCGGTCCACTGGCATCCCTGGGGTGATGCGGCGTTCGCCGCGGCGAAGGCCGGCGGCAAACCGATCCTCCTCGACATCGGCGCGGTCTGGTGCCACTGGTGTCACGTGATGGACGGGGAGTCCTACGAGGATCACTCGCTCGCCGCCTGGCTCAACGAGCACTTCGTCTGCGTGAAGGTGGACCGAGACGAGCGGCCCGACGTCGACGCGCGTTACCAGCGCGCGGTGCAGGCGCTGACCGGCCAGGGGGGCTGGCCGCTCACCGCCTTCCTCACCGAAGAAGGCGACGTCTTCTACGGCGGCACCTACTTTCCCCCCGACGGGAAGTTCGGGAGACCGGGCTTCCGGTCGGTGCTCGGGCGGGTGCTCGAGATCTTCCGGGAGCAGCGCGACAAGGTCGA
This sequence comes from Gemmatimonadota bacterium, assembly GCA_041476105.1. Taxonomy (GTDB): domain Bacteria; phylum Gemmatimonadota; class Gemmatimonadetes; order Gemmatimonadales; family JACORV01; genus DASXPG01. The sequence goes on along the minus strand of JBGOSS010000012.1, from coordinate 38,022 downwards.
CGCGACGGCCAGCGAGCTGCGCGGCCACGTCGCCATCATGCTCAGCGAGGCCAAGCCCGGCAGGCTCTCGCCCGAGCTTCTGGCCGCCGGTGCCGAGCAGATGGCGCGCCTCTTTGACTGGCGCTATGGCGGGTTCGGGACCGCGCCCAAGTTCCCGCACCCCTCGGCCTGCGAGTTCCTGACCGCGCGGTGGTGGGACACCGGCGCGCCCTGGATGCGCGAGATCGCCGAGCGGACGCTGGCCGGGATGGCGCGGGGCGGGATGTACGACCAGGCCGGGGGCGGCTTCCATCGCTACTCGGTGGACGAGCGCTGGTGCGTCCCGCACTTCGAGAAGATGTCGTACGACAACGCCGAGCTGCTGCGCGCCTACGCGCACGGCTACGCCGCGTTCGGCACCCCGCTGCTGCGCGAGACCGCGAAGGGGATCGTCGCCTGGAACCTCGAGGTGATGTGCGACCTGGATCGCGGCGGATTCGCCGCCTCGCAGGACGCCGATGTCGGCCTCGAGGACGACGGCGACTACTTCACCTGGAGCGCCGACGAGGCGCACGCGGTCCTCGACGCGCCCGAGTGGGACGTCGCTCGCCGCCGCTGGGACCTCTATCCCGACGGCGAGATGCACCACAACCCGCAGAAGAACGTGCTCTGGGTCGCCCGGTCGGTCGAAGCGCTGGCTGAAGAGCTGAAGGCTGAAGGCCCACGGCTGGAGACTCTGATTGAGAGCGCACGTGCCAAACTGAAAGCCGCGCGCGATCAGCGCAACGCGCCCTTCGTGGACCGCTCGATCTACGTCTCCTGGAACGCGATGATGTGCGACGCCTTCCTCGAAGCCGGCGCCATTCTCGAACGCCCTGACTGCACCGCCTTCGCCATCAAGACGCTGGAGCTCCTGTGGCGCGACGGGTTTGTGCCGGGAAAGGGGATGCCGCATCGGCTGACAGCTGACCGCCGGCAGCCGGCAGCAAACACGCCGGATCAACTGCCTGCTGCCAGCCGCCAGCTGCCAGCCGGCCCCTGGCTCCTCGATGACCAGGTCCAGGCCGCGTTCGCGTTTCTCACCGCCTTCGAGCATACCGGCGACGGCGGCTGGCTCGATCGCGCGCGCGAGCTCACCGACATGGCGCTCGCCTTCTATTGGGACGACGCCGAGGGTGGCTTCTTCGACGCCCGCGAACAGGCGGGCGGGTTCCTCACCACGCGCAGCAAGCCGATCCAGGACGCCCCCACCAGTTCGCCGAACGCCACCGCCGCGCTCCTCCTCCTGCGCCTCGCGGCGGCGGCCGATGAGCCGAAATACCGGGAGCGCGCCGAGCGGCTATTGGCCGCCTTTGCCGGTGGGGCCGGCGAGCTGGGCATTCACGGCAGCACCTACCTGCGCGCGCTGGATTGGCTGATACTTGGAGAGTGCAAAATAGTAGTTGCTGATGCTACTACCAGCGACGCCCTTGCTGCCGCAGCACTTTCCGCCTACCGGCCGCGCAAGGTCGTCGTTCAGCGTACCGCCTCGCCAGTGCCGGGCACGCCGCCGCCCGTGGCGCTGGTCTGCGCCGGCGCGACCTGTGCGGCGCCGGTGCGGACGGCCGATGCGATGCGTGCCACGCTAGAATCATTCGGGCGCGCGGGGTAAGATTCGTTCATGCTGGACGCTGCCAAGAAGCAGCTCGGTGAAGAGATCGAGCGGCTCAACCACGAATTGAACGTCACCCTGCCGGAGGCCTTCAAGAAGGCCGTCGCGCTGGGCGACCTCAAGGAGAACGGCGACTACCACGCTGCCAAGGAACGGCAGGCGTTCATCTCGGCCCGGCTGAGCCACCTGCGGCAGCGGCTCGCGAAGATCAACTCGATCGATCTCTCCAAGATCCCGGTCGACAGCGCCGGCCTCGGCTCCAAGGTCGTGGTCGAGGACACCGGATCGAAGTCGAGGGAGAGTTACGAGCTGGTGGTTCCCGACTCGATGGACTTCGACGACCCCACGCAGATCTCGATCGCCTCACCGCTGGGCCGTGCAATGGTCGAGAAGAAGGTCGGCGACACCGTCGTCGTCCAGCTTCCCGGCGGCATCCGCAAGCTGAAGATCCTGGAGCTGCTCACCTTCCATCAGCAGAACGCGGACGTCAAGTCCGCCTGACTGGAGTTCGATCCGTGGCAAAGCGCTTCATGTTCGACACTGCCCGGGGGCAGTTCGAGGGGGAATTGTTTGCCCTGGACGCCCCTGGGACGGTCGCCAATTTCGAGAAGCTGGCCAACAGCAACTTCTACGACGGCACCCGCTTCCACCGCGTCATCGCGGACTTCGTCGCGCAGGGCGGCGACCCGCTCTCCAAGGACCCCGGCAATCCGCGCGTCGGCACCGGCGGGCCAGGCTATCACATCAAGTGCGAGACGAAGGGCAACCCGAACAAGCACCAGGCGGGTTCGCTCTCCATGGCGCACGCGGGCAAGGATACCGGCGGCTCGCAGTTCTTCGTCGCCCACGGGGCGCTGCAGCACCTCGACGGCGTCCATACGGTCTTCGGCCGCGTGGACGGCGGCGGGATGAAGGTGGTGCTCCAGATCAAGCAGGGCGACCTCATCAACAGCGTGCGCGTCACGGACGTGGCGTGAACATCGCGCTCGCCGTGGTCTGCGACCATGCGTTGATCGACCAGGCGGGCAAGCTCTCGGTCATCGGGATCTTCGAGCGGATCTGGGTCGAGCGGTTTCCGGCCCTCCATCCGCGGCTGCACCTCGTGCTGCGCCTGAAGGGCCGCCGCACCGAGATCGGCGACCACCCGGTGGCCATCGTGCTTCACGACCCCGACGGCCACGAGGTGCTGCGCGGCGACGGCAGCGTGCAGATCGGCGAACCGCCGGCCGGCGTGACCGAGGTCGAAGCCGGCGCGGTGCTGGCCTTCGACGTGCCGCTCGACCGTCCGGGCGTCTACACTTTCGACATCGCCGTGGACGGCGAGCGGCTGGCCACGGTGCCGGTCTCCGTGACCCAGATGCCGACCCCCGCGCAGGCGCCGCCCGGCGTCCACTAGGCGTCCCGGTCGCTGCGCCGAGTCCGCCTCCCGGGAACCACGGCCGATGACGGCGGTAGTACGCCAGATGCTCTCCGCACACCTGACTTCCCGGCACGGCGGCCTGGTCGGCGCCCTGTTCGTCATCGCGCTCGCGGCATCGGCCTGTTCGGACACGAGCACCGCGCCCTCTTCCTCGTTCCGCAACAACCCATGCACCGCCGGCACGGCGGTGCAGCTTGCGGTGGGCCAGGCGACGCGCATCGACTGCGGCAACGGCGGCACCACGGTGACCCTCGACGCCGGCGGCGCGAGCTACCTCGTCGTCCCGCAGTTCGCGACCGACCAGGCGCCGCTGCAGCTGGTGCAATACAGCGTGGCCAGCGGTACCCTGGGTGCGGCGAGCGTGCAGGCCAGCCGGGCCCTGGCGCCGCGTTGGTCCGGCGCGGCCCCCGCGGCGGGTCCGCGGGCCGCGCAATTCGCGGCCGACCGCCTGCTGCGCGGCCGCGCGCGGCAGGCCGCGCTTGCCGGCGTCTTCCGTGGCGCCGAGCTCCAGCGGCACTTCGCGTCGGCCGCCGTGCGCGCGCAGCTGCCGCCGGTCGGCAGCATCCGCTCGTTCCAGGTGTTGTCGAGTTTCACCGCCACGCCGGCCTGGAAGACGGTGGGCGCCCAGCTCGTCTACGCGGGCGGCGGCATCCTCCTGTACGTCGACACCCTCGCGCCGGCCAACGGTTTCACCGCGTCGCAGCTCCAGGGCTTCGGGCAGTATTTCGACCAAGTGCTCTACGGCATCGACACCACCGCCTTCGGCCCGCCCTCCGACATCGACCTGAACGCCGGCGTCATCATGCTGATGTCGCCGGTCGTAAACGCGGACACGCCGGCCTCCACCTGCGCCACCCAGGGCTACGTCGCCGGCTTCTTCGATTCCGAGGACTTTGCCGGCGCCTCCGACCCGCACTCGAACCAGGGCGAGATCTTCTACTCGATCGTTCCCGACCCCACCGGCACGTCGGGGTGCTCGCACTCGGTGGCCGAGGTCGACGGCGTCGTCCCCTCCGTCTTTCTCCACGAGCTGCAGCACCTCATCAGCTTCTCGCAGCACGTCATCGTGAGCGGCGGCAACCCGGCCGACGGATGGGCCGACGAGGGGCTGAGCATCGTCGCCGAGGAGCTGGGGTCGGTGTATTACGAGCAGCAATGTCCGCCCCCGAGTTGCCGCGGCAATCCGGCCCAGATCTTTCCGGATTCGTCGCAGGGCTTCATCTCGAGCATGCTGTTCGATTCCTACCAGTTCGCGCTGCTCCCCGACACCGCGAGCGTGACGCTGCACAGCGACGCCGACGGCGGTGTCGCCTGGCGCGGCGGCACCTGGCTCCTGATGCGCTGGCTGGGCGACCAGACGGGCAACGCCTTCTACCGGAAGATGGAGCGTGGCCCGTCCGGCGGCGCGGCCGACATCGAGTTTGCCACCGGGCAGCCATTCGCGACGCTGTTCGCCAACTTCGGTCTCGCCCTCTACACCGACAGCCTGCCGGGGATGGCGCGCACCACAGCGCCGGCCGGCATCCGCTTCGTGTCGCGGAACGTGAAGCAGCTCTGGGCCCGCCTCTTCACCACCACGGGACCGAGCGTGACCATCCCGACCGCCACGCCGCTGCAGCTCTTCCCGATCACGGCCGACACCACCAGCTATGTCATGTACCCGGGGACGGTCACCTACTTCCGGCTCGACACGCCGGCCGGCGCGACCACCACGACGATCCAGTTCGCCGGGCCGGGGGGAGCGGCGTTCGCCTCCTCGCTCAAGCCGCAGGTGGCGATCTTCCGGCTTCCGCCGGGCCAGTAGACGCGGGATCGGCACCCGGTCGGCCGCCCCCGAGCCCGCCCGCGCGACCTAACTTCTGGGGCGGGCACCCGGTATCATTGAGGCGTTCCGGCTGTTGTGTTCCCTGGCCCCTGACCTCAGGCCCCCGACCCTATGGACCGTATCGCCGCCCTCGCCCTCGTCCACGAATACACCCAGTCGGAAGGCCTGCGGAAGCACATGTACGCCGTCGAGGCCGCGATGCGGGCGTATGCCCGAAAACTGGGCGCTGACGAGGACGAATGGGGCGTGGTGGGCCTGCTCCACGACTTCGACTACGAGCGCTTTCCCAACGACGCGCACTCGTCGACCACGGAGCACCCCGCCGAGGGGGTACGGGTCCTGGCGTCGAGGGGCTTTCCCGAGCCCCTGCAACGCGCGATCCTCGGTCATGCATCCTATAGTGGGGTGCCGCGGGATACGCCGATCGCGAAGACGTTGTTCGCCGTGGACGAGCTGTGCGGGTTCCTCGTCGCCTGCGCGCTGGTGCGCCCCAGCCGGAGCCTCGCCGATCTCGAGGTCGGCTCGGTCAAGAAGAAGCTCAAGGACAAGGCCTTCGCGCGCGGCGTGAGCCGCGACGACATCCGCCAGGGGGTGGAGGAGATGGGCGTCGACCTCGACCAGCACATCCAGTTCCTGCTGGAGGCCCTGCGGCCCGTTGAACGCGACCTCGGCCTCGGTGCCGCGACCTAACCACAAGTCCCGCAAGGGACTTCAACGACCCGCGCCCGCTCTGCGTATTTCCTACCGGGAGATGGATGACGCCGCCCTGGCGGCGCGGGCAGCCGCGGGCGACCGGGACGCCTTCGGCGAGCTTGTCCTGCGCCACCAATCCGCCGTGCGCCGCGTCTGCCGGGCCGTCACCGTGGACGACCACGACGCCGACGACGCCGCCCAGGACGCTTTCCTGTCGGCACTCGACCGGATCGAGACCTACGACCGCTCCCGGCCCTTTGGTCCCTGGCTGATGCGGATCGCGACCAATGCGGCGATCGATCTGCTGCGGCGGCGGAACGTCCGGCGGACCGAGGCGCTCGACGAGGCCTTCGCGGGCAACACCGATTCGCCCGCGCGCGACGCCGAGCGCAGCGAGCTGCGCCAGCGCGTCCAGCGCGCCCTCGCCGGGTTGCCGGAGCGGCAGCGGGTGGCGGTGACCCTCTTCGATCTCGAGGGCTACGCGCACGCGGAGATCGCCGCCGTGCTCGGCATCCCCGAAGGGACGGTGCGCTCGGACGTGTTTCATGCGCGCCGCAAGTTGCGTGATGCGCTCGGGGTCTACGCCCCGGCGAAGGACGAACAGGAGGAATGATGAAGGACCTGCTACGCAGACTGCTGACGCCGGACGACGACGGTCGCGCGTTCACCGACGCGGTGCTGCTCCGTGCGAGCGGCGCGCTGCACCGCCGCCGGCTCGCCGTGGAGGCCGCCGCCGCGCAGTTGCCGGCGTGGGACTGGCTCGCCCGCTGGGCGAAGCCGTGGGTGGTGGCGGCGCTGGTGCTGCTCGCCGTGGTGGCGATGATCCCGGCGCGGCCGTGGACCGACAGCCGCCGCACCGTGGCCGCCTCGCCGGCCGATAGTGAAGCCCTCGTCGCGTCGCTGCTGCCCGCCGATATGGCGCTGGCCTCCGCGACCGACGCCATACAGGAGCGCTAAATGCTGCCGAAATCGAAGATCCGGGCTATCGCGCTGCTGGTCGCCGTGGGCGTCGCCGGCTTCGCCGCCGGCGCGGCCACGATGAGCCGCGCCGAGACGCGGGCCCCCACCGACTGGCGGGAGCGCTGCAGCTATTCCGGGATGCTCAAGGATCGCCTGAATCTCAGCGCCGCCCAGCAGGACTCGATCCGCGCCATCATGCGCGCGCACCGGGTCGAGATGCACGCGCTGTTCGAGCACGTGCGCCCGCAGATGGACTCGGTGCGAGCCGTGGTGCGCGGGCAGGTCCGCGCGCTGCTCACGCCCGCGCAACAGCTCCAGTACGACTCGCTCGAGACTCACGAGCGTGCCGAGCGTGCCGAGCGTGCGCGCATGAACGACAGCACGGGCCGCGCCGGCGCGCCGGGGCCGCACTGATGCGTCGGCCGCTGGTGCTGGGCCCGCTCGCCGTCGCCGCCGCGCTGGGGCTCGCCGGAACCGCGCGCGCCCAGGATATCCGGCATGTCACGCTGGCCGAGGCGCTGGAGCTGTCGGTACGCGCCCAGCCGACCATGGTGCAGGCGCGGCAGGACGTGCGCGTCGCCGAGGCCCAGCGGCGCCAGGCCAACGGCGCCTTCCTGCCTTCGGTCACCGCGAGCCTGGCCACCAGTAAGTCGGGGGTGCGAACCGACAACGCGGGACGCAGCATCAGCGGCCCGCCCATCAACGACAGCTACGGCCTCAGCGCGAACTACGACCTCTTCACCGGCTTCCGGCGCGGCGCCCAGCGCCGCAGCGCCGGCGCCACCGTGAGCCAGCGCGAAGCGACGCTGCTGCGGCAGGAGTTCGCCACCGCCCTCGCGACCAAGCAGGCGTTCTACACCGCGCTCGCCAACGCGGAGCTGGTGAACGTGCAACAGACCCGCCTGCGCGCCGCCGACGAGCAGCTGAAGCTCACCAGCGAGCGGCTGCGCCTCGGCGCGACGACCCGCTCGGACTCGCTGAGGGCCCGGGTCGCCTACGGCAACGCCCAGCTCGCCCTGATCGGCGCCCAGAACGACCTGCGGACCGCGCAGGCCGCCCTCGCGCGCACCATCCAGGTCGACGGTCTCGTGATGCCCGACTACGACAGCACCCTCGAGGTGCGCGTCCCGGTGCTCGATACGGCCGCCCTGCGCCGGGAGGCGCTGGCCACCGCGCCCTCGATCCGCGAGGCCGACGCCGCCGTGGCCGCCGCGCGCGCGAACCTCGGCATCAACCGCGCCGTCTACCTGCCGACGCTGAGCGCCAGCTACAACTCCAACTGGACGCGCGCCGACTCCGCCTTCCTCGGCGGGCAGCCGTTTACACGCGGGTGGACGCTGCGGTTCGCCATCAGTTATCCGATCTTCAACGGCTTCGTGCGTGAGACCAACATCATCAACGCCGACGCCAATGCGGTGTCGGCCGTGGCCCGGCAGCGCGACGCGCGTCTCGCCCTCGACGCCAGTCTCACCCAGCAGCTCTCGTCGCTCGAAACCGCAGCCGCCCGGATCGACGTGTCGAGCGTGTCGGTGGCGGCCGCGGAAGAGGACCTCCGTATGCAGCGCGAGCGCTATCGGCTGGGTGCCGCCACGATCCTCGAGGTGCTGACCTCGCAGGCCACCCTCGACCAGGCCCGCGTGGACCTGGTGCGCGCCCGCTACGACTACCTCACCGCGCGCGCCCAGGTCGAGGCGCTGGTGGGCCACAGCCTGTGACCGCGACCGCTCCCGTGACGGCCCCTCCGGCCTCCGGCCCCCGGTCTCACGAGGGCCCGGTCATCGTGACCCGGGGGCTGGCCCGCGAGTACCGGCTCGAAGGCGAGGTCGTACACGCCCTGCGCGGCGTGGATCTCACCATCGAGCGCAACGAGTTCGTCGCCATCATGGGACCCTCGGGCTCCGGCAAGTCCACGCTGATGAACCTGATCGGCTGCCTCGACACGCCCACGGCGGGCGAGTACTGGCTCAACGGGCAGCGCGTCTCGGACCTCAGCGATTCCGCCCTGGCGCGGATCCGGAACCGGGAGATCGGGTTCGTCTTCCAGACCTTCAACCTGCTGCCGCGTTCATCGGCGCTGCAGAACGTCGAGCTGCCGCTGGTCTACGCGGCGGTGTCGGGAAAGCAGCGCCACGCGCGCGCCCGCCGCGCACTCGACCACGTCGGGCTCGCCGACCGCATGAACCACCGGCCCAGCGAGCTCTCGGGCGGCCAGCGCCAACGCGTGGCAATCGCCCGCGCCCTGGTCACCGAGCCGAGCATCCTGCTCGCCGACGAGCCCACCGGCAACCTCGACTCGAAGACCGGCGAGGAGATCATGACCCTGATGGAGGAGTTGTACCGCCAGGGGCAGACGATCATCCTCGTGACCCACGAACACGACATCGCCGCGCACGCCCGGCGTCAGGTTCACATCAAGGACGGCGTCATCGCCCACGATACCGGGCGGGAAGGATTCACACGATGAAGCGCATCACTCTGGCCGGCTTCGCGCTCGCGCTGTTCGCCGGCGGGTGCAAGAAACCGGCTCCGCCGCCCCTCTACGAGGCGGTTCCCGTGGCCCACCGCGACATCGTGGTCTCGGCCGAAGCGGCGGGCGCGGTCGAGCCGATCCTCATCGTGGACGTGAAGTCGCGCGCCTCCGGCACGATCCTCCAGATGCGGGCCCAGACCGGCGATCACGTCCGGCTCGGTGACACGCTGGTCCTGGTCGACCGCCGCGACCCGACCAATACGCTGAACCAGGCCCAGGCGGACCTCGAGGTCGCGCGCGCCCAGCTCGCCAATGCCGAGTCGCAGAAGCGCCGCACCGACCAGATGTTCACCCAGCAGCTGGTCTCGGAGCAGGAGCACGAAGCGGCCAACCTCACCTACGCGAACGCCCGTGCCGCGCAGGTCCGGGCCGAAACCCAGGTCCAGACGGCGCGCGACGCGCTCGACGACACCAACGTCCGGGCGCCGATCACCGGCACCATCCTCGCCAAGAACGTGGAGGTCGGGAACGTCATCGCCTCGGCGACGCGCGACGTGACCGGCGGCGTCGTCCTGCTGCGGATGGCCGACCTGAGCGAAGTGCAGGTCCGTACGCTGGTGGACGAGACCGACATCGGGAAGATCCAGCCCGGCCTGATCGCGCGGATCACCGTCGACGCCTATCCCAATCGCCCCTTCCAGGGCACCGTGCTGAAGATCGAACCGCAGTCCACCACCAACCAGAACGTCACCATGTTCCCGGTGCTGATCCGCATCGCGAACGAGGACGAGCTGCTCAAGCCCGGCATGAACGCCGAGGTGCAGATCCAGGTCGCGTCGAGCCCCAACGTGCTCGCGATTCCCAACGCGGCGCTGCGCACCCAGCGCGACGTCGGCTCCGCGGCGCAGGTCCTCGGCCTCAACCCCGCCGACGTGCAGCGCACCCTGGCCCAGGCCGACTCGCAGGCCGGGCGGGGCGGCAACCAGCTCGCCGGCGGGAGCCAGCCGCGCCAGGGCGAAACCGCCGGCAGCATGGGCGGCCGGACACCGCCGACCGACGTCGCGGGCGCACGGCGGACGCCGGGAGCCGGCAATCCGGCACAGGCCCCGCAGGCAGAACGGCCGACCGCGATCAGCCAGGCGCCGGCCACTCCGGCGCCCGCCGCTCAGCCGGGACAGATGGGCGGGCAGCCCGGCCAGGGCCAGCGGCCGCCGCTTCCGGAGGGCGTGACCGAAGAACAGTGGAATGCGATCCGCACCAAGCGGCGCAACCAGGAACCGCTGACGCCCGCGGAGTCCACCATCGCGGCGCGCGTACGGGAGAACTTCCAGCGGATGGGCGGGTTCGGCGGTCCGGGGGGCGGCGGCCGTCGGATGGGGGACAGCACCGCGGCCGGCGCCACCGGCCAGCCGCCGACCGCCAACCCGGGTGGGGCCGCCGCCGGCCAGGATGCCGGTGGGTTCCGGATGCCGGCGGGATTCACGATGGAGCAGATGGCGCCGATCTTCGCCAAAGCCCGTGCGCAACAGCCGCTGACACCCCAGGAGCAGGCGCTGATGACGCGGTTCCGCGCCTCCATGGGCGGCGGGGGCGGCGGCGGCGGCGGCAACGGCACGCGCCCGCGCGCCAACAACAACTTCCTGTTCGGTGGCTCGTACATCGTCTTCGTGCTGCGGGACGGCAAGCCGACGCCGGTCCGGATCCGCACCGGCGTGACCGACCTCGATTACAGCGAGGTGAAGAGCGGACTGACCGATCGGGACACCGTCCTGCTCCTGCCGTCGGCTTCGCTGGTACAATCGCAGCAGGACATGAAGGACCGCTTCCAGCGGATGACGGGCGGTGGCGGCGTGCCCGGCATGCAGCAGCAGACGCCGCGGCCCACCACCGGCGCCGCGCCCGGAGGGGGACGGAACTGATGCTGATCTTCGAGATCTGGAAAGTCGCGCTGACGGCGGTTCGGGCCAACAAGCTGCGCTCGTTCCTGACCATGCTCGGCATCATCATCGGCGTCGGGGCGGTCATCACGATGATCGCCCTCGGTTCCGGCGCGCAGAAGGCGGTCCAGGACCAGATCAGCTCGCTCGGCACCAATCTTCTCACCGTCATGCCGGGCCAGTCGTTCATGCGCGGCGTCGCGAGCGACCAGCGCGTCAGCCTCACCGTGGACGACGCCGACTCCATCCGGGCGGCGGCGCGCCACATCTCCGCCGTCATGCCGGAGATCGCACGCTCGCTCCAGGTCAAGCAGGGCAACAAGAACTCCAACATCCAGATCACCGGGACGACGCCCGACTACTTCGCCAGCCGCAACTACACCATCACCGCGGGCCGCGCCTTCACGGCGGGGGACGACCAGGCCCGCCGCCGCGTCGCGCTCCTCGGCTCCGCCGTGCCCGACATGTTCAACCAGAACGCCGCCGCGATGGTCGGCCAGGGCATCCAGATCCGCGGCATCCCGTTCGAGATCATCGGCATCCTGTCGAGCAAGGGCGCACAAAGCTCGTTCCAGAACCCCGACGAGCAGATCTTCATCCCCCTCCAGACCGCGCGGTATCGTACCCACGGTACCGACCGGGTGCGCTCCATCGGCCTCAAGGTGGACGACGCGATGAACATGAACCTCGCGATGATCGAGGCCGAGCAGGCCATGCGGCGGACCCACAAGATCCGGCCCGGCGGCGACAACAACTTCATGATCCGCAACCAGACGGACCTGCTCGCGACCTTCCAGCAGACGACCGAGACTTTCTCGGGCCTGCTCGCGGGGATCGCCGCGGTGTCGCTGCTGGTGGGCGGCATCGGGATCATGAATATCATGCTCGTGTCGGTCACCGAGCGGACGCGCGAGATCGGCGTGCGCAAGGCGCTGGGCGCGACCCGCGGCGCGATCCTCTTTCAGTTTCTGGTCGAGGCGCTGGTGCTCTGCCTGCTGGGCGGCTCGATCGGCGTGCTCTTCGGCGCCGGCGGCGCGATTCTGCTGGCCAAGAGCTTCCACTGGAACGTGCTGATCCAGCCCTCCAGCATCGCGCTGGCCTTCGTCTTCAGCTTCATCGTGGGGATCTTCTTCGGGATGTGGCCGGCGCGCCGAGCGTCGATGCTGGATCCGATCGTCGCGCTGCGCTACGAGTAGATAGTCGACAGTCGACAGCTACCAGTTGACTGTCGACTGTCGGCTGTCGACTGTTGGTCCCCATGATCATCCTTGCCGCCACGCTGCTCCTGGCCCAGGACTCCGGCCACGCCTTCAGCGGCCGCGATGACCAGATCCGCGTCACCGTCCCCCGCTCCAGCGCGTCCGCCGTCGTCGACGGCCGGCTCGACGAGCCGGTCTGGGCCACCGCCGCCCGCCTCACCGGCTTCTCGCAATACCAGCCCGTCGACGGCCGCCCCGCCGAAGAGCCTACCGAGGTCCTGGTCTGGTACGCGCCCGACGCGATCTGGTTCGGCGTGCGCGCCCGCGAGCTGCACGGCGACGTCGTCCGCGCCACCAGCGCGAACCGTGATAACATCGGCAGCGAAGACCAGATCCAGGTCCTGCTCGACACCTACAACGACCACCGGGTCGCGTTCCTCTTCGGCGTGAATCCGCTCGGCGTCCAGCAGGACGGCACCCGCAGCGACCAGTTCAGCGGGGGCGCCGGCGGCAGCTCGGGGGCGGGGGGCGGCGTCGGCATGAACCCCATGGACGGCAACGTGGACCTCAACCCCGACTACGTCTTCGAGTCGAAGGGCCGGCTGGTGCCCGGCGGGTACGAGGTGGAGATCCGCATTCCATTCCGCAGCCTGCGCTACCGGGAGGGCGCGGTGCAGAACTGGGGGATCGAGGTGCTGCGCCGGGTGCAGCACTCCGGCTTCCAGGACAGCTGGGCACCGGCGGTGCGCGCCAACGCGTCGTTTCTCGGCCAGTGGGGCACGCTCACCGGCCTGCACGACCTGCATCGCGGCCTGGTGCTGGAGCTGACGCCGACCAGCACCGGCCACCTGAACGGATCGGCCGACGCCGCGGGGCACTGGAACTACGGGAGCAGCGCCGACGCGGGCGGCGACCTGCGCTGGGGCATCACTCAGAACCTTACCCTCAACGGGACCGCGAACCCGGACTTCTCGCAGGTCGAGGCCGACGTGGGGCAGGTGCTGCTCAACGAACGATTCGCGCTCTTCTATCCCGAGAAGCGGCCGTTCTTCCTGGACGGGCTCGAACGCTTCGATGTCCCCAACCAGCTCATCTACACGCGCCGCATCGGCGACCCCGACGGCGGGCTCAAGATCGCCGGGAAAGTGGCCGGCACCGACCTCGCCGCGCTCGCCGCGCTCGACGGCCGCAGCCAGTCCGCCACCGGCAGCGAGGTGTTCGCCGGCGCGCTGCGCCTGCGCCGCGACCTCGGCCGCAGCTCGACCCTGGGCTTCGTCGGCACCGATCGCGTGGACGGCCGCGACTACGGGCGCCTCCTCGGCCTGGACGCGCGGATCTACCACTCGCGACTCTACTTCATCGAGCTGCAGGCCGTGCAGTCCTGGACGCGCCGCGATTCGACCTCGGCGCGCGGCCCGCTGCTCGAGGCGGTGTGGGACCGCACCGGCCGCAACTGGGGATTCCACTACACCGTCCGGGCGGTATCCCCCGACTTCGACGCGGCGGTCGGCTTCGTCAATCGGACCGGCGTGCTGGACTTCAGCACCTTCAATCGCCTGACCGGCTACGGGCGGCGCGGCGCGCTGGTCGAGCAGTACGGGGCGTTCATCGGGTTCGAGCGGATCTTCGACTATGCCGGCCCGTCGCGCGGACCCATCGAGGGCAGCGAGTCGATCAGCCCGTCGGCGATCGTCCACGGCGGCTGGCAGCTGAACGGCAGCCTCAGGCGCGCCTTCTTCAGCTTCGATTCCGCTGCCTATTACGGATACAGCGTCGCGCAACCCGCTTCGGCCGGCCCGCCGGCAATCGACACGGTGGCGTTCGCCACGCTGGGAACGATGCGGGACCTCTTCGGATGGTCGCTGAGCGTCACCACGCCGACCTGGCGCCTGATCACGGCGACGGCCAGCGCCTCGGGTGGCTCGACACCGATCTTCAGCGAAGCGTCACGGGGACGCCAGCAGCGGTACGCCCTCGCCGTCGACCTGCGCGCCACGTCGCACCTGCGGCTCTCGATGCAGGTCACCGAGCTCACGATCAGCCGGTCGCGCGACGGCTCGCGGTTCTCCAACGAGCGGATCCCGCGACTCAAGCTCGAATACCAGCTCACCCGGGCCATCTTCTTCCGGTTCGTCGGACAGTACACGGCGCGCGAGCGCGATGCGCTCTTCGACTCGGCCGGCAATCCGATCCTCGTCGACACCACCAGAACGCCGGTGCGCGCGGCTCCGACGGCCTCGAACGAGCTGCGCATGGACCTGCTCTTCAGCTACCGGCCGACGCCGGGGACGCTGGTGTACGTGGGCTACGGATCGACCCTCGACGAGGCCGATGCCTTCAGGTTCCGGGACCTGCGGCGCTCGGCCGACGGATTCTTCGGGAAGGTGAGCTGGCTCTTCCGCCTCTAAGCACAGCGGCCTATGCTGCGGTAGCCGAACCGTGAAAGATCCTGCACGCTTCATGAAGGCGGATCTGTGATCCATGACCCGGCACGCCGGCAAGCCCCGCGTGTAGACTGAGCACCATGAGCGGTTCACGAAGATTGCCCACGACACCTGGGATCGTGGGCGCTGCCGCGACCATTGCGATCATCCTGCTGGGCTCGGCCCGTCCGCTGTGGGCGCAGTCCGACACCGCCCGCGTGTCCTATCGCACGCGCGAGATCGTGTTCGTGACGGCGGGCCGCGACGAGGGGCTCGGTGTCGGCGACACGATCTCGGTCGTGCGCGCGGACGGCACCACGGCCACCCTCGCCGTCGTCGTCAGCGTGGCCCGCCACACCGCCAGCGCGCGCCTCCTCACCGCAGACGCGTCCATCGACACGGGCATGCGCGTAACGTTCACGCGGCACGCAGCCGCCGAGGTCGCCGCCGAGCCGGCCGCCGACAGCGCGGCCGCCGCACCCGACACCGCGTACCACTACACCTACGACACCGTGCAGACGATGGCGCCCCCTTCGCGGTTGCGAGGCGGCATTTCGCTCGAGCAGTACGCGTCGTCGGCCGGCGCCACCGGGGCACTGCGCACCAACTCCACGCTGGGCGCGCTGGATCTCGAGGCGCCGTTCGGCGCCGGCGCCACCTTTCTCCTTCGCGGCAACGGGCGCTGGCGCAACGGCGACTCGCGTCTCCTGACTGGCGCCGACGCCTTCACCGCTCTCCTCTACCGGGCCGAGCTGCGGCTCGGAGCGCCGGGCGCCGCCTGGAGTGCCTCGCTGGGCCGGTTCCTCCCGAGCGGAGCGATGGGATTGGGCTACCTCGACGGCGCGCGACTCGAGCTTCGCCCCTCGCCGAGCCAGCGCATCGGCTTCATCGGCGGCGTGGTGCCGAAGATCGAGCAGCTCCGGCCCAGCACCGACACCAAGCGCGCAGGGGCCTACTGGGCCTTCGGCGCGCCGGGGAGCACCGTGGACGGCTCGATCCTGGCGGCCGCCGACTTCGGCGGCGGCCAGCGGCGGCGCACCGAGATCGCGGCCCAGACCTTCTGGCGCATCGCCTCCCGCGCCACGGCCAGCGTCTACGGCGAGGTGGACCTCCCGGTCAGCGGCACGGCACAAGCGAAGGCCCAGCTGACGACCTTCTACGCCTCGTTGCACGCGGCGTTGCCCCTGGGATTCCGCGGTGGGCTCAACGTGGAATCCCATGATGCCTTCCAGGTCTGGAACGCCGACCTCCAGCCCGACACCACGCTGCCGGCGCCCGGGCGCCTCACCGGCGCGGGATTCAGCCTCGGGCACGACGTCTTCGGGCTGTCGCTCGACCTGAGTGGCGGGATGTTGAAGCGCCAAGGCGATGCGCAGGCGGCGCTGCGTGGATCGTTCACCGCCTCGCGCGGCGCCTTCTTCCTCACCGCGTTCGGTCAGCACGGCGATCTCATGGACTACGGCTCCGTGATGGCGCGGATCCTCGTCCCCCCGCGCGTCCTGCCGTTCACCATGGCGCTTGGCGCCGCGGTGAGCATGACCAGGACGCCGGGCGGCGGGATGACCTTCTGGCGCTACAGCCTGCGCCCCGAGGTTTCGCGCTACCTGGGCGGCGGGGTCTTCGCCTCCCTCGGCGGCGATATCGGCCGCTACGCCGGGCAAACGAGCACCTGGCTTCACGCCGGGGTGTCGTATCGGCTCCGCTAGCGTCGCCGCGGCCTCGGCCAGCCGCCGCGTCGGCGGCGGCGTCGCGGTCTGGGTTGACCGGTTCGTCCTGCTGATCGCGAGCCTCACGGCCGCCGCCGCCATCGCGTTCCTCTCGAGCGCCGGCCACTACTACCTGCTGCCCCTCTGGGAGCGGCCCGACGCGCCGTTGCACAGGGTGCTGCGCCCGTCGGGCAGCGTCGGCCACCTCCTGGGGATCGCGGGCACGGCCATGGTGCTGGTGGGCGTGACGCTCTACTCGACTCGCAAGCGGGTCCGCGGGCTGCGCAACGCCGGACCGATGCGCACCTGGCTCAACGTGCACATCTACCTCTGCCTCGCCGGTCCCATGCTCGTGACCTTCCACACGGCGATGAAGTTCGGCGGCCTCGGCGCCTACTCGTACTGGTCGATGATGATCGTGGCCGGCAGCGGCGTCCTGGGCCGCTGGCTCTACCAGCAGTTCCCGCGCACGATCAAGGGCCGCGAGCTCTCGCTCGAGGAGATGAACGCGGAACAGGCCGACGCCCATTCCCTGCTCACCCTCGCCTACGCCACCGCCCCGGCCGCCCTGAAGACGGCCGAGGCCTTCGCCGAGCGCCGCGTCCAGTGGCTGCGGGCGGTTCGCGGGCCCCTCACCCTCCCCAAGCTCTTCGCTGATGACGTCGCGCGGCCCTTCCGCCTGGCGAGGCTGCGCCGCCGCCTCCGCAAGCAGGGGGCGCTGCCGGAGCCGGAAGTGCAGGCGGTCGTCGGCCTGGTGAAGGACCGGGTGACGATGGCGCGGCGCCTCGCCTTTCTCGGCCTCTTCCGGCGCCTGTTCCTGTATTGGCACGTCACGCACCTGATCTTCTTCGTCGCGATGTTCGTCCTGCTGGTTCTCCACGTCGGCGCCGCCGTGCTCTTCGGCGCGGCGATGGCGGGATCGTGAAACGGTGGGCCCTCCGCTGCGTCACCCTTGCGCTCGCGGCCCCGTTCGGCGGGGCGGGCGCCGCGCGCGCCCAGGGCATCGCGTCACCCGGGCCGCTGTCGCAGCCGCACGCATCCCTCGACGGGCTGACCAGGTGTCTGACCTGTCACGAGACCGGTCGCCAGCTCTCGGGGCGCAAGTGCCTCGCCTGCCACACCACGCTGGCGACCCGTATCCAGGCCGATCGGGGATTCCATGCCGGGACGACGAAGCACGGCGCCGAGCTCGCCTGCGCGACCTGTCACGGCGAGCACAACGGCCGGCCCTTCCGCCTGGTACGCTGGGAGGGCGGCGCCATGGAGCGCTTCGACCACGCGCAGGCCGGTTGGCCGCTCGTGGAAGCGCACGCCCGGCGCGCGTGCACCGACTGCCACCGTGCCGGGCTGATCGCCGACGCGGCCGCGCGCGCCGACCGGTCGCTGTCGGTGGAGCACACCTTCCTCGGCCTGGCCACCAGCTGCGTCTCGTGTCACCTCGACGAGCACCGCGGGCGCACCTCGCGCCAGTGCGAGGACTGCCACACCCAGACGGAGTGGAAGCCGGCGCCGCGCTTCGATCACGCGCGCACCCACTTCCCGCTCCTGGGGAGGCATCGCGACGTGCGGTGCGCCCAATGCCACACCGAGCGCCACGAGCCTGCCTCGGGCCCCGGCGGTGCGCGCGACACGATGTTCGTGGACTTCCGCACCAGCCGTCCGGCCGACGCGACCTGCACGGGGTGCCACACCTCGCCCCACCGGGACCGCAGCCGCATGGGCCGCTGCGAGGCGTGCCACACCGTGGACGGCTGGTTCGTCCTGGCCGATTCCCTGCGCACCAACTTCGAGCACACGCGCACCGGCTTCCCGCTGAACGGCGCCCACGGGGCGGCGCGCTGCGAGGCGTGTCACCTGTCGTCGCCCGGGGCCGCACTCTCGAGCCGCGTGGCGCTGGTGCGCGCGAACTTCCAGCGCCCCCTCGCGCGCCAGCCGATGCGCTTCGCCCGCTGCGATGACTGCCACGCCGACGTCCACCGGGGCGAGCTCTCCGCGGCGCGCGGCGACTGCGTGGCGTGTCACGACGACGCCAGATTCTCGCCGACGCAGTTCACCGGCGCGATGCACGACCGCACCGCCTTTCCGCTCGCCGGGGCGCACGGCGCGGTGCCCTGCGTCGCCTGCCACACGCCGCTGCCGGGCGGCGGCACCGGGCACATCCGCTTTCGCATCGCGGACCATCGCTGCGCGGCCTGCCATCGCGACCCGCATGCGGGCCAGTTCGAGGGCCGCACCTGCGAGAGCTGCCACGGCGTCGAGGCCTGGGCCCGCGTGACCTTCGACCACGCACAGACGCGCTATCCGCTGCGCGGCGCGCACCTCGCCGCGCGCTGCTCGGCCTGCCACACCAGGCCCGCGGGCAACCCGCACGCGCCGGTGCGCTTCCGCGGCCTCCCGCAGACCTGTGGCTCCGCCGGCTGCCACACCGACCCGCACGGCGACCAGTTCGCCGGCCGAGTCCGTGGCAGCGAGTGCACGACCTGCCACACTGAGGATCGCTGGCGCCCCGCAGGGGCTTTCGACCACAACCGCGACACCGACTGGCCGCTGGATCGCGCCCACCAGCGCGCGCCGTGCGCCGCCTGCCACAAGGCCCCCGCGCCGGGTCAGCCGGTGCCCTGGCGCCCACTCCCGCACCGCTGCGAGGACTGCCACCGATGAAACGGCTCCTCCTGCTCGCCGCCGCGCTGCTTGCGGCGCCCGCGGTCCTGCGCGCACAAGGTCGCTCGCCGCACACGCGGCTGGGCGGCACCGCCTGCACCGCCTGCCACGCCGGCGAAAACTGGCGCGACGTGCGCTTCGACCACCGCGCCACCGGCTACGATCTGCGCGGCCGGCACCTGACGGTGCCCTGCAGCGGCTGTCACGACGTGCGCGATTTCAGCGGCGCCGTCACGGCATGCGCCAGTTGTCACCAGGATCCGCACCGCGGCGACGCGGGCGCCCAATGCGCCCAGTGCCACAGCGAGTCGGGCTGGCGGTTCGTGAACGCGCAGGACGCACACGCCCGCTCGCGCCTTCCCGATCTCGGCGTCCACGCTGCGCTGCGCTGCGACGACTGCCACCGCCGGACCGGCACCCAGCAGTTCCACGGCCGCGTCACGCCCTGCGTCGGGTGCCACCAGACGACCTTCACGAATACGGCGAACCCGTCGCACGCTACCCTCGGTTTCTCGCGCTCGTGCGAGAACTGCCACCAGATGGCCACCTGGCAGTTCGCGCTCTTCAGGCAGCACGACGCGATCTTCGGGATCTACAACGGCGGCCACAGCGGCCGCTGGAGTGGCTGCACCAGCTGCCATCCGACGGCGACGGACTTCAAGCAGTTCACCTGTACGACTTGCCACACCGATTCACGCACCACGCCGCGCCACGCGGGCATTACGGCCTACCAGTGGGAGTCGCACGCGTGCCTGACGTGCCATCCCGCCGGACGCGGGGGCGACATCTCGTTCCACGAGACGATCTTCCCCATCAATTCGGCGCCGCACGGCGGCGCCTGGTCGGCGTGCAGCGATTGCCACACCGATCCGGCGAACCGGCAGACGGTGACGTGCATGGGGGGCGCGTGCCACGTCCAGGCGCCGACCGACGCCGCCCACAACCTGATCCCGGGGTACGGCTACACCACCGCGCAATGCCGCACCTGCCACCCCGACGGCCGGGCCGGAAGCTTCGCGCAGCACGACGCCATCTTCCCGATCAACAGCGGCACGCACCGCAACCGGTGGTCCAGCTGCGCCAGTTGCCACACCGTGCCCGGCGACCGCTCGCAATTCACGTGTATCGGATCGGGGTGCCACAACCAGTCGCAGATGAACAGCCACCACCAGGGGATCCAGGGCTACCAGCCGACCCCGGCGGCCTGCTTCTCCTGTCACCCGAACGGACGATCGCCCTAGCGGGCGGTGCGGCGGGAGCCGGAGGGACGGTGCAGCAGCGGCGTGCCGAATCGGGTCTCGAGATCCACGCCGGAGTTTCGCAGCAGGTCGTACGGCGGCAGGCCCCCGATCATGACGAAGACGGCGTCGTTGGGCCGCTCGGCCGGGGCGCCGGCGACCTCGAGACGCACGCGATCCACGTCCACCGACGTGACTCGCGCATTCCTGAGCACCTCGACCCTGCCGGAACGCTCGGCCTCGAGCAGCCGCTCCACCACCGCGGCCCGCGCGCCCGCGAAGACCTCGCGGCGGTGGCACAGTACCACGCGGACGCCCGGTCGGGCGGCGAGCGAGAGCGCCGTTTCCAGCGCCGCGCTGCCGCCGCCCACCACCAGGATGTTGCGGCCGTCGAACTGCTCCGGCTCGATCAGGCGGTAGAACACCTTCGATTGCTCTTCGCCCGGCACCTCGAGACGCCGGGGCGAGCCCCGGCGGCCCAGCGCGAGAATCACGCACGCGGCCGCCACCGGTCCCTTCGTCGTTTCGGCGACCAGCGCGCCGTCACGCGCCGTGACGCTCACCAGCGCCGTGCCGGAATCGATCTTCAGGTCGAGCGCCTGCGCCGTGCTGCGCCAGAACTCGACCAGCGGCTCCTTCTCGACCTCCTTGAAGGGAAAGGGACCGACGCCGGGCAGCTCCGCAGGATGCGTCATCACCAGCTTCCTGCGCGGATAGTGCAGCATCGACCCGCCCACCTCGCCCTGCTCGATCACCCGGGACGAGAGCCCGGCCGACTTCGCGGCAATCGCGGCCGCCAGTCCGGCCGGACCCGCGCCGGCGACCAGCAGCTGCACGCCGCCCGGCGGTGCCTTTCGGCGCTGCCGGGCGATGTGGGCGACGGCCTGGGTCGCCTGCCAGATCGCGTTACGGATCAGGCCCATGCCGCCGAGCTCGCCCACGACGTAGAGTCCCGGCACGTTGGTTTCGAAGTGCTCCGTGAGCCGCGGCAGCTCGAGGCCACGCTGCTCGGTTCCCACCACCAGCGTAATGGCGCCCACCGGGCAGACCCGCTCGCAGATGCCGTGGCCCACGCACTCGGTAGCATCCACCACGACCGCCTTGTGGCGGTAGGTCGCGATGACGTCCTGCTCGGGACAGCTGCGGACGCACTCCTCGCACCCGATACAGAGACCTTCGTCGATCCGCGGATGAAGCGAGAGCGTTTCATGGCTGCCGAGCTGGCGGGCGCGTTCCAGCTTCGCGCGCACCTGCCGGTCATGTCGGCGGTGCTTGAGGAGAATCGGAACGGCGGCCACCACCAGGATGGCGGCCATGAGCAGCGGAAGGAGCAGGGCGTCCAGCGACACGCAACTCAACAGTAGCCGGTCTAGGGGCTCCGCTCCAGTTCCTGGATCGTCCACATCGTGGTCCGGCTCGCGGTGGCCGCGCGCTCCCGCGCCACGTCGCCTTCGCTCACCGCCGTCCCGGTGTTGCCCCAGCTGCTCCGGACGAAGGTCAATACCACCGCCAGGTCGGCATCCGAGAGCGATTTCCACGGCGGCATCACGTTGTTGAAGCGCTTGCCGTTGACGGTGATCGGGCCCTGGAGCCCATGCAGCGCGATGCGGATCACCCTGGCCTGCCCGCCGTTCACGATCGGCGAGCCCGCCAGGGGCGGAAAGCTGTTCGGCATGCCCTGGCCCGTTACCTGGTGGCAGACCTGGCAGGTGCGGGCGAAGACCGCCGCACCGTTCGCCGTGGGCGCCGCCGGGGGCGGGGGCGCGGACGCGCTGCCCGTCTGAGCGTCGTTCCGCCTCGGGGATTTGTCACTCCCGCACGCGGCGGCGAGCAGCGATGCCGCGGCACCGAGCATCAGGCGGTGCTTCATCACAGGTCTCTCCTTGCAAAGACGACGAAGGCACCGAGTGCCGCGAGGATCGCCACGCCGCCGATCGTAGCGACATCCTTCACCGCCAGGCCGGTCGTGGCGGTCTCCAGCGGATGGAAGTACATGAACAGCGACCCCCGCCGCATCCAGGCGATCGGCGCCCAGGCGCGGGCCACGTAGTCTACCGCGAAGGAGACCGCCAGGATCGCCGAGGTCAGGCCGACCGCGGCGCCGCCGGCCCGGCGCGTCGCCGACACCAGCAGCCCGAGACACCCGAACGCCGTAAACAGCAACCATTGGGTCGCGGCGACGCCGGCGAATGCGCTCGCCTGCACCGCGAGGGCGGGACGGCCGGCGAGGCCCGTGGCGGTGCCGACCCAGCCCGCCGCGGCGATGATGGCAAGGCCCAGGGTCAGCGCCAGAAGTGCCCCGCCGACGATCGCCCCTCGGGAAACCGCGCGCGCGGCAATCAGGTCCATGCGCCCGGTCCCAACCTCGCCCGCCAGGGAGCCCGCGGGAATCCGCACCGCCCATGCCGCCATCATGACGATCGCGAACGGGTGCGCGTAGCCGAAGCTCAGCATGCCGCGCGGATTGAGGTTGGCGGCGATGTCGTTGCCGAACATCTGCATCAGCGCCGGGGGCAGGAGCTGAAGGAGCTGCTGGATCGCGCCGGTCGCCGACGGCTCGGGGGCAAGCCGCGTGATGAGCCACTCGAAGAGGAAGAGGCCTCCCGCGAGCGCAATCAGCACGATCCGGTGGCGCCGCCAGGCGTGAGATAACAGGACCAGGATCTTCACCGGTACTGCTCCAGGAAGGCGTCCTCGAGTCGCGGCGGCGCGATTTCGAGGTCGGCCAGCGGCAGCATGCCGAGGCGCGTCACCAGCGCGGGGACGTCGGCCTGCGCGACGAGCAGCACGATGTGCCGCGGCGAGCGCTCGACGATCGGCCCGAAGCCGGCGAGCTCACCCGCATCCATCTCGCGGCTGAACGACACCGCGACGCGCCGGCGCTGGGCGCGGCGCACCTCGTCGACCCCGCCCACGCTCACCAGGTTGCCGCGCCGCAGCATCGCCACGCGGTCGCAGACGCGCTCCACCTCGGGCAGCACGTGGGACGAAAAGAAGACGGTCGCGCCCTCGGCACGGGCCGCCGCCAGGCTCTCGTAGAACGACTGCTGGACCAGCGGATCGAGGCCCTTGGTCGGCTCATCCAGCAGGATGAGCCGGGGCGCGCATTGCATCGCCTGCACGATGCCGATCTTCTGCTTCATGCCGTCGGAATAGGTACCGACGGCGCGCGCCAGGTCGGCGGCGGAAAGACTCAGGTGCTCGATCAGGGCCGAGCGACGCGCCGGGGGCCGGCCCGCGAGACGGGCGAGGAAGTCGAGCGTCTGCGCGCCGCTGTATTCGGGCCAGAGCGCCAGCTCGCCGGGGAGGTAGCCCACGTCGGCGCGCGCCGGCGCGGTGCGGGCGTCCCGGCCCAGCACCGCCGCGCTGCCCGCGGTCGGCGAGAGTAGACCCAGGAGCAGCCGGATGGTGGTGGTCTTGCCGGCGCCGTTGGGCCCCAGAAAGCCGAAGACCTCACCCTCCTCGACGCGGAGAGAGAGGTCGTCCAGTGCGTGCACGCGGCCATAGTGCTTGGTGAGGCCGCGGGTCTCGATCGCCGCCGCGCTCACATGCGGCGCCCAACCGGCCCGCCGGCCTGCGCCGGCCGACGCCTCACGCGGCGACGGGCTCCGTCACGCCCACGTGGATCGCGTCGAGCTCGTCGTGCAGCGCCGCGGCTGACGCCGGCCGCTGGTCGGCTTCCTTGCTCAGGGTACGGAGAATCAGCTGCGAGAGCGCTTCCGGCACGTCGGCGTTGAGCGAAGCGGGCGACGGTGGCGCCTCCTCGAGCTGCTTCGCCACCAGGGTGATCGGCGAGTCGGCCACGAAGGGCGTGCGACCCGTCAGGCACTCGAAGAGCACGCACCCGGCCGCATAGAGATCGGCGCGAAAATCGACGGCGTCGCCCAGCAGCTGCTCCGGCGCCATGTACTCCGGCGTCCCGATCGCCATGCCCGCCTGGGTGACGCCTGCTTCGGTCCGCGTCGCCAGGCGCGCGATCCCGAAGTCCATGACCTTCAGCGTTCCGCTGGGATCCACGATCAGGTTCTGCGGCTTGATGTCGCGGTGAATCACGCCCTGCTCGTGCGCCACCTCGAGCGCGCGGCAGAGCTGCTTGCCCACCGTAAGCGTCACGTTCACCGGCAGATGGCCGCGGCTCTGGATGAGGTGTTTGAGCGACTGGCCCTCGACGAACTCCATGGTGATGTAGTACACCCCCTCGACCTCGCCCAGGTCGTGGGTGCGCACCACGTTGCGGTGCGTGATCTTCCGCGCCAGGCGGATTTCGTCCTTGAAGCGCTGAAGCAGCGCGGGGTCCGCGGCCATGGCGTCGCCCTTCAGCGTCTTGATCGCGACCGGCTCGCCCAGCTCGCGGTCGATCGCCCGGTACACCACGCCCATCCCGCCCATGCCGAGGACGCTCTTGATCTCATAGCGCCCGGCGAGCGTCTGGCCCACGGCGAGCATCCCGGTACCCCCCGCCATCGAGCGCACCATGGTGGGCGACGCGACGTCGCCGCCCGCCGTGTAGACCGGCTGGGTGACGGCCGCCCCCGCCGAGCCCGAGAGGAAATCCACCAGCTGCTGCTTGGCCAGCAGCTCCTCCATCATCCTCTTGAACGCCGCTGCCAGCTGCCCGATCTCGTCGCCCGACTCCACCTGCACGTCGGCGGTGTAGTCGCCCTCGGCGACCTTGTTGGTCGCCTCCAGCAGCGAGCGCACCGGCGCCGCGATCTGCCGGGCGACGAAGTACGAGGCCGCGAGCGCCAGCAGGATCGCCGCCACGCCGATGCCGAAGAGGACCTGCTGGAGCCGCTTGAAGCCCGCCAGCTCCTCGTCGAGCGATCGCAGCGCGAGGTAGCCGCCCATCGGGCGGTCGACGCCCGGGTTGGTGAGGGGACGGTTGAAGCCGACCAGCGGAGCGCCGTTGATCACCGCTTCGGCGCGCGACTCGGCGCTGCCGGCAGCCATCTGCTCGGCATGCACCGCGCCGCCGATGGCGCTGTCGAGTGCCGGCGACTTGGGCAGCGACGCCGCGACGACGACCGGCTTGCCCCCCTCACCCAGCAGGTAGAACACCACGTCCGAGTTGGTCGCGTGCTTCACTTCGTCGGCGAGCGAATCGGTCACCTGGTGGGCAGCGAGCAGGACGGCCTGCACCACCCCCGACGTGAAGTCCTTGAGCGGGGTCGCGACCGCGAGGTACATGCGCTGGTCTGCCTGGTTGACGAAGCCCGCAACCTGGCGGCCCTCGAGCGCACCGCCGATGAGGGGCGAGCCGCTGAGGTCCTGCCCCGAGTCGCCGGCGCGGTCGGTGCGCGCCTTCACGACGCCCTGGTTGTCGGTGATGAGGGTATAGCTGGCGCCGAGCAGATCCTTGTAGACGCCGGCCTGATCGAAGACGGTGCTGGGATTGCCCGTCACCACCGCGGCAACGAAGGTCGGCCCCTGCGCGGCCACCGCCGCGCCGCTGGCGAGCTTGGCGTTCTCGGCCTCGATGAACCGCTTCGTGACCTCGCTGGTGTTCTGGAGTCCCCGGTCGAGCGAGCGCTCCGCGTTCTGCTTCGCGAGCAGGCTGGTGACCAGGATCGTCACGCCCAGCAGGACGACGACCACCAGGGCCGTCGCGATGAAGATCTTGACCGTGATGCCGAGCCCGCGCTTGCGGTCAGTACCGCTCACGCGTGCTCCCCGAGCCGTAATCCTGGCCGAACTTGTTCTTGTGCTGGACGAACTGGTAGGCGCTGGCATCCATCCGCAGGTCCAGTCCCGCGAGGCCACCCGCGGGCACGGTGATCTCCTGGCTCAGCTCGCCGGCGCGCTCGTGCCAGGCCTTGATGGTGTACGTCCCCGGCGGAACGTTCGGGATGGTGAAACTGCCATCGGCCCCAGGCTGCGCGAAGAAGGTGTTGTCGCGCACCACGATGAAGCCGCTCATCCGCGGGTGAATGTTGCAATACACCCGCACCAGCCCGGAGCGCGTGAAGCGGTGGTTCTCGGCCTGGCCTCGGCCGTAGAGGCCCAGGTCGAAGGTGTTGCCCTCGTTCAGCGAGAAGACGTTATGGTTGAACGGGTCGAGGTTCGGAAAGTTCACCGTCGTCCCCTGCGGCACGACGATCACGCGGGGACGGAACTGCCGGGCGTCGAGCGACATGTCGGCGGTTCTGGCGCGCGCGCGGGGCCCTCGCCCGTCGATGAAAACGACGGCGTCCCCGAGATCCGGGGCGGGCCGCCCGCCCGCATCGGTAACCTGCAGGCGACCGCTGACTTGGGCCTGCGCCAGACCGGGGGCTGCCAGGCCGGCGACGCCGCCTGTGACCCAGGCCACCGCCCAGAACCCTGCGGCCGACAAGCATTTATGTATCTTGTGCATGGTCGATTTTGCCTTACCGCCGCCACCGCGTCAAGCTCGTGGATTCCATGAGGAGCCCCATGATCCGCAGCGTGCGTGCCCTGGTCGCCGTTCTCGCCCTGTCGTTGCTCTCCCTGCCCGCCGCAGTGCGCGCGGAGACCCCCGCCGATACCGCCCAGGCGAGAGTCGACTCGCTGGCCGACCGCCTGGAGCGGGCCGAGCAGTCCATTGAGCGCCTCACCCGGCTGGTCCAGGAGCAGAACCAGGCCAAGGTCCAGTCGCGCTCGCGCAACCAGGTCGAGCTCTCGGGCCTGATCCTCTTCAACGGGTGGTACAACAACGCCCGGTTCAACAACACCGACGATCCGCAGTTCGTGGCCACGCCGCAGGATTCGTCGGGCCTGCCCAATGCGAACCTCGCGGCGGGGATCCGCCAGTCGCGAATCGGGCTCTCGGTCACCGGCATGCAAGCCGTCGGCGCCCAGCTCAGCGGTGACATCCAGCTCGACTTCGCGGGGGGCCAGCAGCCCTCCAGCGGCGGCCGGACCTTCCCGCTCCCGCGCATCAGGACCGCCTTCGTCAAGCTGGACTGGCGCCACCTTGGCCTGCTCATCGGGCAGGAGTCGCAGATCATTTCGCCGCTGAACCCCGTCTCGTTCGCCGCCGTGGGAACGCCCGAGTTCACCGGCGCGGGCAACCTCTGGTTCTGGATTCCCCAGGTGCGGCTGAGTTACGAGACCGGCAACGCACCCCGGTTCGGTGTGCAGGCGGCCCTGCTCACCCCGATGATCGGGACACCGCAACCCGCCTTCCTCGACAGCGCAGACACCGGAGAAAAGAGCCGCCGGCCCTTCGTCCAGGGGCGGCTCTACATCGGGTGGGGCGAGGGCGAGACCGAAAGCCAGATCGGCATCGGCATCCACCGCGGATGGATCGCCACGCCGGGTGACACTCTGCTTGCGAGCGAAGCCTACACCGCGGATCTGCGGCTGGCCCTGGGGGAGAAGATCCTGCTGCTGGGCGAGGGGTTCCTCAACGGCAAGGCCACGGCGGGCCTGGGCGGCGGCGGGATCGGACAGGAGTTCGGTCTCGCCGGACGCCCGGTCGAATCGCGGGGTGGCTGGGGCCAGCTCAACGTGCGTCCCAGCTTCTCGTGGGAGCTGGGGGCCGGCGCGGGCATCGACAACCCCGACGACGCGCTCCTCACACCTATCCAGCGTGGCCGGAATATCATCTACGAGGGACACGTGCACTGGCGGCCGGGCGGCGGACTGCTCATGGGCGCCGCGTTCCGGCGCATCGAAACGACCTACGCGGCCGGAAAGATCTCGGCGAACCACATCAATGCGTTCGTGGGCGTGGCGTTCTGAAGAGTCGACAACACCAGACAACGATAGACAGAAACAGACAACTACAGTGGGCGGTTTACTGTAGTTGTCTGTAGTTGTTTGTGGTTATCTGCTTTTCGTTCCTTGAAACGTGCCCAGCTGAAATGACGAACCGGTCTCGTTGGAGACATACCACACCTCGCCGCTTATCGCGCCGACGTGGAGCGCGCCCCGCAGCTGGACCTCGCCGCGAGACTGCTGGCCCTGCGTGAACTGCACCACGATGCTGTCGCCGGCGATCGGCCACCACGCCGCTGACTGGGCGCGTCCACGGCGGATGGGGCGGGTGTAGCCGGGCACCATCACCGTCGCCGCGTACTGGCGGGGCGGCGCGCCCATCGTGCGGGCTGTGGCGGTATCGGCGGCGAGGGTCATGAACGCCTGGGGATCGCGTCGATTCCGCGGCTGCGGGCGGTTGCCGGACTGGATGCTGACCCTCAGTTGCCAGGTGCCGGCCGCGGCCGGCGGCGCGTGCAGGGCCGGGGTGGGTGCCGATGCCTCGGGCGCCGGAGCAGGAGCGGCGGGCTGAGGCTTGGGCTGGGAGGAGCAGGCGGCAACCAGGAGCGACAACAAGAGCCCAGAACCAGGACGATCTCTTGCCGCGCGAAACGATTTGAGGTGCACGAAGTCGTCCTGCGTCTAGGGTCCAGGGTCTGGTGTCTAGGGTCTCGCTGTCGCGCTATCCAGCTGCCCGAGGGTTGCGGTGCTGGGGGGCCGCTCGTGCTGAAGGCGGCGGGCCGTCGCCTCGGCGCCGCGCATCACGCGGATCAGGTTCAGGCCGATCACCTTCTTCACGTCGGCGTCGCTCCAGCCCCGCCGCAGCAGTTCGGCCGTGAGGCGCGGGAAGGTGCTGACGTCGTTCAGTCCTTGCGGCGCGCAGTCGATGCCGTCGAAGTCGCTGCCGTAGCCGACATGGTCCACGCCCGCAACGTCGCGGATGTGCTCGATGTGATCGGCCACCGTGGCGACGGTCGGGAGGGGCGGTGCCGGGTTCGCCGCGGTCCAGACCTGCATGGCTCGCTGGAGAGCGGCCGTGTCGCTGGGGGGGGTGCCGCTCCTGGCGACATCGGCCGCGGCGGCTCGCTCCTGATTCCAGCGAATGCGCGCCGAGTCGATGAAATCGCAGTAGAAATTGACCATGATGACGCCGCCGTTCCGGGGCAGCATCTGGAGGATCCAGTCGGGCGCGTTGCGGCGGTGGGTGGCCAGGGCGCGCGCCGACGAGTGCGAGAAGATGACGGGCGCTGCCGAGGTCCGCAGCACCTGCGCCATCACCGAATCGCTGACGTGCGAGATGTCCACCAGCATCCCCAGCCGGTTCATCTCGCGCACCACCTCGAGTCCGAACGGCGTCAGGCCGTTGTGGGACTTGGTGCCGGCGGCCGCGTCGGCCCACGCCAGGTCGTTGTTCCAGGTGAGCGTCATGTACCGCACACCCAGCTCGTAGTACAGCCGCAGGGTACCCAGCGAATTCTCGATCGCGTGTCCGCCCTCGATCCCCATCAGCGACGCGATGCGCCCTTCGCGGTGCGCGCGCATGACGTCGGCGGCGGTGCGGGCCGGCAGGAACACGCGGGGCCAGCGGGCCTCCATCCGCTTGACGACGTCGATCTGCTCCATCGTCGCCTTCGCCGCGCCCTGCGGAATCAGCATGGTGTCGATGTAGATCGACCAGAACTGGCCGCCGACCCCGCCGGCGCGCAGCCGCGGGATGTCGGTCATGAAGGTCGGCATTCCGGCCGCCATGTCCCGGCCCTCCCAGGAGAGGTGCGCCTGGGACCGCATCTCCCATGGGAAGTCGTTGTGTCCGTCGATCATCGGCACCTCGCGGTGCAGGCGCAGCGCGTGGCGGATGAGCGTCGAGTCGGTGGTCTGTCCCGCGGCTGGCGGGGCGAGAAGGACGAGCCCGGCGCACGCGCCGAGCGCGGCGGCGAGGAGCTGGCAGCGCGATCGCACGAAGGGTGACCTAGTGGCTGAAGACGATGACGCCCGGCGCGAAGACGCCGTCCGACACCGCGAAGGCGATGTCCGTCGCGGTCTGGAAAATGGTGATCAGGGCCAGCGTCTCGAGTGGTTGAAGGGTGTGGTTGTTCGTGCCGGTGATGGTCGGCGACAACACCGTGCCACCCAGATTGGCGACGAGTGCGGTGTTGAACTTGACCGTGCCGGTGAGCGGACCACTCGCGCCGAGCAGGTTGCCCGCGGCCGACAGCTCGAGGGAATTGTGATTCCTGGCGATCGTGGTCGTCAGCGCATCGGAGGCCACCCCGATCGCCAGCTCCACATGGATGGACGCGCCGTCGTTGCCCGTGAGGTCGTTCGAGCTGGTCAGGGTCGACGCCTGGATGTCCACGTCGTCAACGAGGTCGAAGTCCACGCGCTGCGTCGCCGTGCCGTCACGCATGTAGCCGTTGGCGCGGAAGTTCGCGGTGGTCGTGCCCCGCACCACGTGGATGTCGTACTCGGCGATGGTGGTCGCAGCGAGCCGGACCAGCACGCCCAGCACGTCCGCCTGGGGGGTGCTCTTGTCGGTCAGGTCGAGATAGCCGAGGACCGCGAGGCCCGGGACCGGCCGCCCGGTCGAAGGGTTGGCGAGGTAGAGCAGCACGCGCACGCCATTGGCCGGCGCACCGGTCGCGCCGCCGACCGCGAACGAATCGCCCGCCACGCTCCACTCCAGCGTCTTGCCGAGGAGGTTGGCGGGAAACAGCGCCTGCGGGTTGGCAACGATCGACGCGGCCAGCCGCGCCGCCCCCACACGCGATGACAGCAGCGCGCGCGGATCCTTCGCCCCGAAGGGCGCCGGCATGGTGCCCCGCAGCATGGTGATGGCGGCAAACTGCGGGAATTGCGACGAGAGGATGTAGATGCTCTGGAACGCCGCGTTGTTCTGAAAGGTCGCGGTCGCGGCCGACAGGCTGCCTTGCAGCGCCTGCGCATCGACACTGTCGGGCGAGGTGCTGTCACTGCAGGCGGTCAGTGAGACCGCTCCGAGAACGGCGACCGCCGGCATCAGGCGTTTCAAGGCGAACATGGGATCTCCCGGTGAAGTTGCAAGCCTTGAGAATCTAATGCCGGCGGCACGCCGCGTCGTGATGCAGCCTACACGGTTTCGATCTCGGTCACCGTGCGCTTCAGGATCTCGACGATGCGCTTCGTCTTCTCATCGTCTGGACCAGCCTGCCAGGCCTTCTTGTAGGTCAGGCGCGCCAGGCTCGCGAAGGCCTGGTTCAACTCCCCCATCGATCCGCCGGCGAAGCCGTGCACAGCGTCCTTCACCCGGTCGAGGATGTCGTCCAGCGTGGTGCGATTCTCTTCGAGAAAAGCCTCGCCTTCGGGGGTGATGTGGTAGACCTTCTTCCCCTCGGTCTCGATCACCTTCACGAAGCCCTGGTCCTCGAGCAGCTGGAGGGTCGGATAGACCGTGCCGGCCGAAGGTACGTAGCAGCCGCTCATTTTCTCCTCGAGCGCCTTGATGATCTCGTATCCATGGCGCGGCTTTTCCTTGATCAGCCGCAGGATCACGAACTTCATCTCGCCGGACTCGAACATCTGCCGCCGGCGGGGGCCGCGATGACGCGGGCCGCCGAAGGGAAAGCCGAAGGCGAAGGCCCGTGGTCCAAACCCGGTGGCGAAGAACTCACCCCAACTGTCGCTACGGTGTGTCATAAGTGTCCCCATGGTGCGCAAGTTGTCAGCTATTGCGTGCGACATATCTTACGCAATAGCTCACGACATGTCAAGCAAGGCCGGCTCGGCCTCGCCGGTTGGCGCGCGGCCTGTAGATTTGCGCCGTGGTCGCCCGTGAGGTCCGCGAAGTTCCCGTTGCCTCCGCATGCGTGCCGAACATCGGCCGGCGCGGGCGCCGGCGGCGCGCGATGCTCGGTGTCGTCTGGCTCGGGGTGACGGCGGTGGTCGTGGCGGCGCTGGTCAGCCGGCACGCCGCCACGCCGCTCTTTCTGGTCGTGGCGCCGTTCATCGGGCTCGCCTCACTCTACTTCTTCCAGGCGAAGGGAAAGACCTGAGTGGTGCTGGCGCCGCGCGGTCTGCGCGAAGAAGAGGACGGCACCCGCGTCAGGATGGCCGAGGAGTGGCTGGTCGCCGTCCAGGCACAAGCCCTCAAGGTCTGGATCGAAGCCCTCGCGACAACGGCCCTGGTGACCGGCGTCGCGGTGCTGCTGGCGTGGCTGCGCCGTTGACGCGCTGCCACTTCGTCGCCCCCTCGACCGGAAGACCGATGCCCCTCGCCAAGTCGATCGCCCTCCTCGCCCTCCTGGCGGCGTGCCCGCCGCTGCTGCGCGCGCAGTCGGCGCGCTTCGATTTCTACGAGCACGGCCCCTACCGTGCCGAAGTGCCCCGCCCCAGTGCCATCCTCGGGTATGAGCCGGGGCAGTTCCACACCGACTACGGCAACATGGAACGGGTGGTGCGGGCGATCGCGCAGGCGGCGCCCGACCGGGTCCGGGTATTCGAGACCGGGCGCTCGGAGGAGCATCGCACGCTCTATCTCATCGCGGTCAGCAGCCCCGAGAACATCCGCCGCCTCGACGACATCAGGATGCAGACGGCCCGGCTCGCCGATCCGCGGGCCACGCCGCCCGCCGACGCCCAGCGGATCATCGAGGGGCTCCCGGTCACGGTCTGGCTCAACTACGCCAACGACGGCAATGAAACGTCGGCCTTCGAGACGGGGATCCAGGCGCTCTATCAGTTTGCCGCCTCGAACGAGCCCGCGACGCTCCAGGCGCTGCACGATGCCGTGGTCCTCATCCGGCCGGCGCACAATCCCGAGAGCCACGAGCGATTCGTCGCCTGGTACAATGCCTTTGCCACCGGCGCCGCCGACCACGCCGGGCTCGAGCACGACGCGCCGTGGGGAATGAGCACCAACAACAATCACTACCAGATCGACCTGAACCGCGACGCGCTGGTGATGAGCCAGCGGGAGACGCAGAACGAGGCGAAGACCTTCCTGGAGTGGCATCCCCAGGTCTTCGTGGACCACCACGGCGAGCTCTCGCAGTTCTACTTCCCGCCCTGGGCTTCGCCGGTCAACCGCAACGTGCCGCCCCAGACCGCGCGCTGGACCGACACCATCGGCATCGCCAACGCCGCGGCGTTCGACCGCTACGGCTGGCCGTACTACGTGCGCGATGTCTTCGACCTCTTCTACGCCGGGTACTGGGACAGCTGGCCGGCCCTGAACGGTGCGACGGGGCTGACCTACGAGACCGACGGCGGCGGCGACATGGGCCTGAGCTGGCGGCGCGACGACGGGACCATCGCGACCCTGGCGGGCGCCATCGCGAAGCATTTCACCGCGTCCCTGGCAACGGTGCAGGCCGCGGCCCTGCACCGCGCCGGACGGCTGCGGGACTACTACGACTTCCGCCGCACGGCGATCGACGAGGCGCGCCAGCAGGTGATGAAGAGCGTCGTCATCGTGCCGGGAAGCGACCCGCGGCGTGCCGCCGAACTGGTCGAGGTCCTGCTGCGCGGCGGGATCGAAGTCACGCGGGCCGACGGGCCGGTGAGCGCGACGCTGGCCCACGACTACCTCGCCGGCGCAGCGGGCGGCCGGGGCACGCGACGGAGCTTTCCCGTGGGCGCCTACGTCGTGGACCTTGCCCAGCCCCAGGGCCGGCTCGCGCGCGCGATCCTCGAGCCCACCGCCGGCCTCGATTCCGACTTCGTGCGCGAGCAGCTCGCGCGCCGCGGCCGCAACGCCCGGCGCGGTGAGAACGGCGACCATGAGGACTTCCAGTTCTATGACGTCACCGCCTGGGCCCTGCCCTACACCTTCGGCGTCGAGGCGTACTGGACGGAGGATGCCGCGGCCCTGACGGGCTCGGCCGTCACGCTGCCCGAGGGCGACGACCCCGCGGGCGCGATGGCCGGGGCCGGCGGCGTCAGCGGCGGCCGGGCACGATCGGCGTACCTCTTTCCCAACGATCGGAACGGCGCCGGGGCGCTGGCCATCGCGCTGCTGGAGGCGGGGTACCGCGTCGCGGTATCACCGCGGCCGCTGCGCGCCGACGGCCGGAGCTGGCCGCGCGGCACCTTCGTGGTCCGCATCGAGCGCAACCCGGAGTCGGTGCACGACAGCATCGGCCCGTGGGCGCGGCGCTTCAACGTCGACGTCACCGCGGTGCAGTCGGCCTGGCCCGACAGCGGCGCGGCCGGCATCGGCAGCGCGGATGTCGTCTCGCTCAAGGTGCCGAGGATTCTCGTCGCCGCGGGCGAAGGGGTGTGGGACACCGAGTACGGCGCGCTGTGGTACTTCCTCGAGCGGGTGGTGCGGGTGCCGTTCACGCCGGTGCGGACGGGCGCCATCGGCGGGATGGACAATCTGGGCGACTACAACGTCCTCATGTTCCCGGCCGGCTCGCCGTCGCGCTACGAGCGCGAGCTGGGCGAGGAAGGGATCAAGCGGGTCGCCGACTGGATCGCGCACGGCGGTGTGTTCATCGGGTGGCAGGGGGGCGCGCGCTTCGCGATGCGGAAGAACGTGGACTGGACCAGCAGCCGCATCATCGGCGCCGACGACTCGACCCGTGGTGATTCGACGGCGGCGCGCGACACCACGCTCGCGGCGGACCAGCGGCCGGGGCCGCCGCTGGTGTCGGCGACCGCGCCCAACGGCTCCGCGCCGCTCGAGGTGCCGGGCTCGATCTTCCGCGCGACGCTCGACCAGAGTCACTGGCTGACGTTCGGCTACGAGCGGGACCGGCTCCCGGTCATGGTGAGCGGCGACCAGTTCTTCCGCCCCTCGCGGGCCGGCGCCAACCCGGTGGCCTTCACCGGTGACAGCCTCACCCTCTCGGGCTTCGCGTGGCCCGGCAACACCGAACGGCTGCTGAGGAATTCGGCGTGGGCGGTGGTCGAGAACAAGGGCAGCGGGCACGTGGTGCTGTTCGCGGACAGTCCCGTGTTCCGGCTCTTCTGGCGCTCGACCTACCGCCTCCTGCAGAACGCGATCCTGATGGGAACGGGGCGCTAGCTCAGACTTTCCCCTCGAAGCGCATCAGCGATTTCGCCGGCCAGTCGGGCCCGATCAACCGCTGCATCGGCCGCTCGCGCATCATCTCGATGAATGGCTGCAGCTCGCGTTCGAATCCCCGCATCATTGGCTCCGAGAGCCTCCGCGGAAGCGAGAACTCGAAGTTGTTGGGACGCACGCGCCATTCACTCCGGCGGTTCTCCGGCATCCGGCCGCTGACCGTGGTGCGGCGGCGCTGGCGCATGACGTCGAAGGATACCGTCTCCCCCGCCTCGTAGGTCGAGAGGATACGCATGGCCTGCGAGGGGCTGGCGGGCCGGCGGCCGCCGATGCCGGTGATGACGTCGCCGGCGCGGAGCCCGAGCGAGCTGCTGCTGTCGATGGCCACGACCAGCAGTCCCTCGGTGATGCCCAGGCCTTCGGCGAGCTGCGGGCTGACCTTGACCATCTCGAGATCGCCCATGTTGCCGTTGACGAACACGTGCATCTCGCCCGCCCCTGGCAGGCCGTCACCGAAGGGGCCCATCGGGCCAAGCCGTCCCAGCAACATCTGCCCGTTGCCCGGGATCCGCATCCGCTCGACCAGTTGATCCATGTCGGTGCGGTCGGCCACGAAGGTGAGCGTGAGCGGCCGGCCGTCGCGGCGCACATCGAGGCGCACCGTGTCGCCGGCATCCAGGCGCGAGGCCAGGTTGATGAGCCGCATCCCGGGACGCGACTGCTCGTCGTCCTCGCCTCCGGAACGCGTTTCGGCCGCGAGCCGCGTGCCATTGAGCCGCGTGATGATGTCGCCGGTCTGGACGCCGGCATGGTCGGCGGGGCCGCCCGGCGTGACGCCCGAGACCCGCGCGCCGACCGAGTCCCGCGCGGCGTCGGGACGCAGATCCACGGTGATGCCGAGCCGGCCGCGCCGCATGTCGATGCGGAGGTCCTCGGGACCGAACGAATAGACGAGGGTGCGATCGGGGGACCGGGTGCGCAACCGCAGGGAGTCCTGCGCCCCAGCGGCGACGGCCACCACGGAGAGCAGGGTCAGGGTCAGTACCGCGCTATGCAGATGCCGTCGCATGATGAAGCTCCTGAAGTGAGTGTTACAGTCCCGCCATCGCCGCGCGCGTCGTGTGCACGTCCACCAGCGCACCCAGCACCCCGGCGCGTTCCTGCCACAGGTCGGCGGCGCCGCCCTGTCCCGACCAGACACCCGGCTGACCGAGCTGGGCATCGATGCGGGAGAGCCGGTCCTCCAGCTCCGCCACAACGCGCGCGGCGTCGCCGTTCAACGACTGCTGCTCGGGACCCAGCGCCTTGAGCGTCTGCTCGAGCGCCTGGGAGCGCGCCATCGCGCGGTCGAGCGTCGCCTGCCCCGTGGCCGTGTCGACCGGCTTCGGCCGGAGCGCGACGGCGGTGAGGCCGGTCAGCACCAGCGCCGCCGCGATTCCGGTCGCGGCGCGCAGCCAGCGCGAGCGCCGCTCGCGCTTCGCCTGGGCCGCGATGCCCGCCCACAGGTCGCGCGGGGGCACGAAGGCCGGGAGCGCCTTCAGGCGGGCCCGCAGCTGCTCGAGCCGGAACAGCTCCGCCGAGCAGGCGGCGCACGACGCCTGGTGCTCGCGGCACCACTCGCTGCCTTCGCCGTCGCGCAGGGCGAGCAGCTCCTCCATCGTCGCATGCCGGTCGTTCATTCCATCGCTCCTTCGCCGAGCCAGGCGCGCATCTTCTGGTGCGCCCGGGCGAGCTGGGACTTCGAAAAGCTCGTCGTCATCCCCATGAGCTCGGCGATCTCCTCGTGGGTGTAGCCCTCCACATCGTGCAGCCAAACCACCGCGCGCGAACGCTCGGGCAGCCGCGACATCGCGCTCTCCAGATCGAGCCGGAGCGGTACGTCCTCGGCGCGGGTGCCGGCGCCGGCCGTTTCGTCCAGCTCGTCGGCCTCGCGCACCTTCTCACGGCGGTAGCGCATCAGCGCCTTGCTGGCCGTAATGGTGCGTACCCATCCCCACAGCGACCCGTCGCCCCGCCAACTGCCCAGCGACCGGCAGACCTCGAGGAAGGTCTCCTGGAGCACGTCCTCGGCGTCCTCGGCGGTCTTCGTCAGTCGCCGGGCCAGCGTGTACACGCCTCCCTCGTACGCCCGGTAGAGATGCTCCAGGGCGCCCGCGTCGCCTGCCTTGGCCCTCGCGATGAGGCTGCGCGCTTCAGCGAGAGGGATCGTGTCGGCCATGACGGTCACATTACTAGGGATGTGCTGGGGGGGGAAATGGTCGCGCGGGGAGGGAGCGCGTGGTGCGCAGCGCGTGGGAGTCGCGCCGAGTTTCCCACGCACCACGCACTGCGCACCTAAGTTGTTTACACTACAAGACTTACAAGCCGATCCTGTACGTAGACCGTCTTCCGGACCTCCCTGGCGTCGAGGAACTTTCTCACCCCCGGCTCGGCCAGGGCGGCCGCCACGGCGGCTTCCTCGGAGGCGGCCCGCGGGAGGCTCAGCCGGGCCCGCACCTTTCCGTTGATCTGGACGACGACCTCCACGACATCCTCGAGCGCCGCCTGGGCGTCGTAGGCCGGCCACTCGGCGTCCATTACGCTGCCCGCGCGGGCGCAACGCTCCCAGCATTCCTCGGCGAAGTGGGGCGCGTAGGGCGCCAGCATCACGACCAGCGGCTCGACCTGCGCGCGCGTCGGGGCGCCGTCGCGCAGGGCGTTGACGTATTCCATCATCGACGCGATCGCGGTGTTGTAGTTCAGCGACTCGGTATCGAGCGTCACCTTCCGGATGGTGCGGTGCATGAGGCGCGTGAGCGACTCGCCGTCCCTGGCGGCCGGTCGATCCGGTGACCGGGCGGCCCGGGTGACATCGTCCACCAGTCCCCAGACCTTGTCGAGGAACCGCCGGATCCCGCTGATCCCCGCGTCGCGGAAGTCGCCGCCTTCCTGGTACGGGCCGAGGAACATGAGGTACATGCGGAAGGTGTCGGCGCCCCATTGCTCGACGTACTGGTCGGGTACGACGACGTTGCCGCGCGACTTGGACATCTTCGCGCCGTCCTTCACGATGGTGCCGTGGGCGCGGAACTTTGCGAACGGCTCCTCGAAGCCGATGTGCCCCAGATCGTGCAGCGCCATGGTGATGAACCGGGAGTAGAG
>JBGOSS010000011.1:0-76331 GCA_041476105.1 Gemmatimonadota bacterium | reverse complement strand
GGGGACCGGAGGCTGGGTCGCGCGACGATCGTCGCACTGAGGGCAACGTAGGAGTCCCGCATCCGGGACGCAGGGCCTAACTGAGGAGACTCGCTGCCAGGATCACCCGAAACGCTTTTCTACGACTTGCGGGACGCGGCCAGTGGCAATCGCGCGGCCCGCCACTGGATCTCGGGTGGCACTCTTCGGGATAGCCTCGTGTACGCCTCAGGCAGCAACCAGCTCTCCCAGCTGCGAGGAGACGGCAACGGTGGGACACAGTTGACGCGCGATTATACCTACGATGAGAATGGATCGGTGGCGAAGAACTTCAATTATCCACTGAGCTACCTTGACCACCTGTACTACTACAACTCGGTTGGCGAGATGACTGGTTACTCTGTCCACCCCGACCTCCAGGGCGGCCCCCCGTGGCAGAATTGGGTGGGAGGCACAAACTGGTGCCACTACGACGCCGCCGGGCGCCGGATCATGGCGTGCGAGAGCGGAGGCTGGCTCGGGTACGACGGCGACAACGTCATTCGAAGCCGCGGACAGACCTTGCTGCTGTGGCGGTTTGCGCACGGGCCCTCCCTGGATGATCCACTGGTCGCAGTCTATCAATGGACCTCGGGGTCCTATGACAAGTACTACTACCTCACTGACGGCGGTGGCCGGCTGCTGGCCTTCACCAACGCGCAAGGGGACACAACCTCGACAAGCGTCACGAACTACAACCAGAACGGTGGCGCGCAGGCTGGGGCGATCCAATCGTCGCACGGCTTCGAGAACTCCCGGGCCGAAACGCCCGATTCGCCGCAGTTGAGTTTCTATCGCAATCGGTATTACGATCAGCAGACCGGGCGCTGGACACAGGAGGACCCGGCTGGACCAGCCGGCGGCGTGAATCTCTACGGTTTTGTCGGTAACAACCCAGTCACGTTCTCCGATCCTTTCGGGTTGAGACGATGCCCAACTGACGTTGGGGGCGACGGAAACACGGAATCGGTTGACGACTGTCCCCAGGACGTGCAGGATAGTTGGGCGGCAACGCACATCACAAACACGTCCTCCGACAAGACGGACATTGCTGGCGTTGACAAACGTCTTTATGGTGCCGTGGTCCGGGCCTCGATGGCTATGAGGGCAACCTTGGGCATCTCGGCGGGCAAGGAGGCTAGACACTCTGTTGAAGGGCGGCACGGTGTTGGTGGAGCTGTCGACATCAACAAGGTAAACGGCACACGTTTCAGCGATATGAGCGATGAGGATGCAGCATCAATTGGCAATCAACTCGGAGCCGAAATCACGAATCGCATGCCCTACGGCAGTCAGAAGATGGTGTACACGCCGGGCTTTGCATTCCGAACTAACCGAGAGATGACTGAGCCGGAGTACCGAGCACTGCTGATACAACATAGAACTCACGTTCATGCCACTATCTATCCTGAACAGTAGGGCGGCGTAACAATGCGATGCAGGCTAGCGTTTCTTGGAATAGGCTTGGTACTCTATGCTGCGTCGTGCAGAACGGATAGAGAGCATTCAGGGAATCGAACCGTGTCGGACGGGGCTCGTCCCGCGGCTCGGGATGAGCTTGCGCGCCTTGTGGACAGCCTCGGGCGGATCGAAGGGCAGTTCTCACTAAGCGGTGGCCAGTGGCTATTCTCGGGCGACTTACGGGTTTTCCAACGGCTCCGACAGTATGGCGACAGTGCTGTTGAACGCCTGGCTGGTTGCATGGACGACAATCATCCGGCCGTAGCCACTGCGACTGGCCAGAGAGTGTTAGTAGGGGCCATGTGCGCTGCTGCCCTTCAGCGCATTGCCTATGCCACTGAGCATGAGGACAGCGACGTCCGATGGAGCGGCGTTGTTGAGCCAAACGCCAGTAGTCAGGAGCTGTCGGCCGCAAAGATAGCTTGGACCGACGCGATTAGGCGAAAAGCATACAGGTTGTCCTAACCTCAGGATAGCCGGCGGGCCTGGTCCGGCCTTTGCCGCAATTGGCGACACGTTTGATGTGTAGAATCGACTTCAAAAGGAGTAGCAACAGCCATGGATGCGATGAATCCTGACATGTAGGAGGCAGCACCGAACGATCTGCCCTCGCGAAGCCGGCACAGGCAGGGCGAACCTACACATCGACGCAGGAGCAATTGGGTGACACGTGAATCATGAAGGCAACACTGGGGTCGCGCCAGTCGAACGCACGCATGCAGGCGCGTTCGTTAACCTCGATCGGGCGCTGCTCTTGGCGACGACCCTGGCCATTGTCACCGCCCTAGGCTGCTCGGACGCCGGGCCCCACCCCTCAGGCTTGGCGGGAACCTGGGTCGGCCCGGTCCAAGAGACGCCCGACTACGCGCTCATTCCGCCTGCCAATCGAATATTTCACGCCGATACCCTCGAGCTGGAAGGGACCGGGTTGTTCTGGTATTTCAACACTCATGAGATGGTAAGTACATTGACCGGTCCAAAGGTCGAGGGAGCCTTCGGGGATTCGCCGGCGCTCGGCCTATGCCCGATCCGGCCTTCCGACGTGAACTGGTATGTATCGGGGGATACGCTCTATCTGAAGTCTTGGCTCCTCGCACTGGGCTACGCGCACTTCATAGTCGAAAGTGAGTCGACCCTCGTTCACCTGGGCGATCGCCGGGTTTTCCATCACACGTCCGACAGGACATCCAGGGTGCCGACCTCGAGACCAACTGGTTGTTCTATCACGACCGCGCCTCCCCCCGTCTTGCGCAGTTCACCCAGC
Source organism: Gemmatimonadota bacterium (assembly GCA_041476105.1). Lineage (GTDB taxonomy): Bacteria > Gemmatimonadota > Gemmatimonadetes > Gemmatimonadales > JACORV01 > DASXPG01. Next base: position 73,588 of record JBGOSS010000011.1, on the reverse strand, counting down.
GCGCCACGATAGGCCCAGGCGGTTGAGGGGCGGCTACCCGTCCCGCCGGATCCCGAACTCCTTCTTCTTCCGCTGCACCGTCCTCCGGTCCACCCCGAAGATCCCGGCCACCTTCTTGGTATTCCAGTCGTTAGCATCGAGCGCCCGCCGTAGCGCCTCGCTGTCCAGCGGCGCATATGTGGTCGCAATGGATTGCATGCACACCACCTCCGCAGGCAGATGCTCCGCCAGAATCGCCTTGTCACCACTCGCCGTAGCCATCACCAGCGCGTAGTGCAGCACGCTCTCCAGCTGCCGCACGTTCTCGGGCCAGTCGTATGCCAGCAGCGCCTCCATGGCGCAAGCGCCGATTGGCGGCACGTCGAGATGCTCCTTCGCCGCCAGGTCGCGCCGCAGCTTCCCGGCCAGCACCAGCGCCGCCAACGACTCCTGACTGCCGATGATCCACCGCACGTCGGGGATGAACGTTTTCACGCCCCCCTCGGCTCGCAGCGGCTTGCCGTCCAGGCAATCGAGCAGGTACCCCTGCGAGTCCAGTGGCAGGTCCTGGATGTCGTCCAGGAAAACGTCGATCGGCCAGTCGGTCACCAGCAAACCGTCCCGATCCTTGTTGGCGCTGGTAAAGGCGCCCTGCACCACGCCCGCCAGCTTGCCCTGGATCAGCTCCGACTTCAATTCCGCGGCGGGAATCCGGACCAGGGGATGCGCGCTACGCGCTGACAGGCAATGCAGCTCGACCGCGACCACGCTCAACGGCTGACCCCGGTCGGCCGAAGCGCCATCTCGAACATGAATCCAGATGAACGAATTGGTAGCTGTGGGTAACCCGAGGTTTGACGGGGCACTATAACATCCTACAGTCTGGAACCTGCGTATCTTTGTTGTGAATGGGCCTCTGGTCGAAGATCAAGCGCGTTGCCCTCACCGACGTCGGGGTGCTGGTGCGCGGAATGGAACGCGCCGAGCTGGACGCCTTCGAGCGCGCCCTCATCGAATCGGACCTCGGCCTCGCCGCGACGACGGACCTCGTCACCGCCGTGACCGAAGAAGTGCGCCGCGGCCGTCTCAAGACAGCCGATGACGTCCGGTCGGTCCTCGAGGATCGCCTCGTGGCGATGCTCACCGACGCCGCCGGACGCAGCCCGGGAACAGTGGCCACGAGCGCGAAGGGCCCCACCGTCATCCTCCTCGTCGGCGTCAACGGCTCCGGCAAGACGACCGCCGCCGCCAAGCTCGGCAAGCGACTCGCGACTGAGGGCCGGAAGGTCCTCCTCTGCGCCGCCGACACCTACCGGGCCGGCGCCGTGGCGCAGCTCGACGAGTGGGCCACGCGCATCGGCCTCCCCTGCATCCGGGGCCAGAGCGGGCAGGACCCTGCCTCGGTGGCCTTCGACGCCGTGGACGCCGCCATCGCCCGCGGCCTCGATACCGTGATCGTGGACACCGCCGGCCGCCTCCATACCCAGGACGACCTCATGAAAGAGCTGGCCAAGGTGGCCCGGGTCGTCGCCCGCCGCGCCGAGGGCGCGCCGCACGAGACGCTCCTGGTGCTCGACGGATCCACCGGCCAGAACGCCGTGCAGCAGGGCAAGGTCTTCGCCCAGGCGCTGCCGATCAGCGGCCTCATCGTCACCAAGCTCGACGGCACGGCGCGCGGCGGCACGGTGGTGGCGCTGCGGCGCGAGCTGGAGCTGCCGGTCCGCTTCCTCGGCACCGGCGAATCGGCCGACGACCTGGAGGTGTTCGAGCCGCGCTCCTACGCGCGGCGGCTGCTCGAGGATTGATGGCGCTCACCCTCGATACCCCCGTACAGTTTCTCAAGGGCGTCGGACAGCATCGCTCCGACCTTCTCGCGCGCCTCGGCATCGCCACCGCGCGCGACCTCGTCTACCACGTCCCCTTCCGCTATCTCGATGCCACCACCGTCTCGCCCATCAGCCAGGCGAAGGCCGCCCCGACCGGCGCCGACGTCACCGTGGTCGGTCGCGTCATGTCCACCGCGGTGATCCCGACGCGGCGGCGCCTGCGCGTCTTCCAGTGCGTCCTCCAGGACGAGAGCGGGCTGATCGAGTGCGGCTGGCCGGGCCGCCCCTTCCTGGAGCGCTCGATCACCAAGGGCACGCTGCTCCTCGCGACCGGACCGATCCGGCACTTCCACGGCCGCCAGCTCCAGCCCCGCGAGTGGATCGTCCTGGGCGGCGAAGACGAGGCGGCGCCGGAGAAGGGCGTGGTGCTGCCGGTCTACCACGCCACCGAGGGCCTCACCGTCCGGCAGCTCCGTGCGTTGCTCGACCACCATCTGCTACTGCTGCTCCCGCTGGTCCACGAGGAGCTGCCGCCCGCCTGGCGCGAGAAGGCCGCCGTCGTGACGCTCCCCGACGCGCTGCTCGCGATGCACCGGCCCGAGAACCCCGCCGCCGCCGAGCGCGGCCGGCGCCGGCTCGCCTTCGAGGAGCTGCTGCTCCTCCAGCTGGTGCTGGCGCGCGCGCGGTGGCTGGCGCGGCGCTCGCGCGTCGGCATCCGCTTCGAGGTGAAGCGCGACCTCACCACCCAGCTGCGCAAGGCGCTGCCCTTCGAGCTGACCGGGGCGCAGAAGCGCTGCATCAAGGAGATCGTGGCCGACATGACGGCGCCGCTGCGCATGCACCGCCTCCTCCAGGGCGACGTCGGCAGCGGCAAGACCGTCGTCGCGCTCTTCGCCATGCTCCTGGCCGCCGAGAACGGCTTCCAGGCTGCCCTGATGGCGCCGACCGAGATGCTCGCCGAGCAGCACGCTCAGACGCTGACCCGCCTCCTCGCGCCGCTGGGCATGACTCCCGAGATGCTGGTGGGCCGCCTCGCCGCGGGCGAGAAGAACGAGATCCGCGCGCGGCTGCGCACCGGGATGTCGCCCATCGTCGTCGGGACCCACGCCCTGATCCAGGAAGAGGTCGCCTTCAGCCGGCTCGGCCTGGCCGTCATCGACGAGCAGCACCGCTTCGGCGTGGCGCAGCGGGCGCTGCTGGCGCAGAAGAACGTCGCCGAGGGGCCTGACGTGCTCCTGCTCTCGGCGACGCCGATTCCACGCACCCTGGCGCTGGCCGCCTACGGCGACCTCGACGTCTCGCGCCTCGACGAGCTGCCGCCGGGACGAGGCAGCGTCACCACGCGGATCGAGGGGGCGCGCGGGCGGCCCAGGGTCTACGACTTCATCCGCCGCGAGGTGGGGCAGGGTCGCCAGGCCTACGTCGTCTACCCGGTGATCGACGAGACCGAGAAGAACGATCTCAAGGCGGCCTCCAAGATGGCCAAGCTGCTGGCCGAGGAGGTGTTCCCCGACCTCCGCGTGGGGCTGGTGCACGGACGCCTGGCGGGCGACGAGCGCGACAAGGTGATGCGGAAGTTCCGCAAGAACGAGGTGCAGGTCCTGGTGGCGACCACCGTGATCGAGGTGGGCATCGACGTGCCTAACGCCACTGTGATGGTGATCGAGCACCCCGAGCGCTTCGGCCTCGCGCAGCTCCACCAGCTCCGCGGCCGCATCGGGCGCGGCACGGCGGAGAGCTTCTGCCTCCTGCTGCCGGGCGAGGGGGCGAACCACGAGCGGCTGGAGCGCTTCGCCGAAACCACCGACGGCTTCAAGATCGCGGAGCTGGACCTCGCCGAGCGGGGCTACGGCGAGCTGGTGGGCGCGCGGCAGTCGGGCCTCGTCGGTCTGCGCTACGCCGACTTCGCCAAAGACACCGACCTCCTCGCCCTGGCCCACCAGATCGCCCGCGAGACCATCGCCGCCGACCCCAGCCTCGAGGCCCGGGCGCTCCGGCCCGTGGTGACGGAGATCGGCCGGCGATTCGAGCGGGGCCTCGAGCTCTTCAGGGCGATTCAGGGGTAATTTGTGCCTCCCGCGAGTAAGACTCGCGGCTCGGCAATGCCGCCGCTGATAGCGGCGACGAGCAGATCGAGGCGGCTATCAGCCGCCAGTGCCGAGCAGCGGCTCTGAGCCGCTGGGAGAATCGCCAGTGCCGAGAAGTGGCTATCAGCCGCTGGGAGAATCGCCAGTGCCGAGCAGCGGCTATCAGCCGCTGGCCCACTCGCGGGCTTTTCCGCTGGGGTCGGTTCCTAAGCAATTGTAACTTGGGCACTTGCCCTCCGGGGCCCCGATTCAAAGATTAGCAGTACGGTGAGACCCCCTGCCGCTATCCGTTTTCCCCAACTTCGCGCCTGGCTTGCACTTGCCATGCTCGCAGCCGCGAACGTCACCTGCTCCGACCTGCTCACCAACCCCGGAACCGGCAACATCGCGCTGACCTATGGAGGGGACAGCACCATCGTCCTCGGCAGCGTGGTCGGGGTATCCGCCACCGCCGCGGCCGGCAGCGCCGCGATCGCGGATGCCCGATTCCGCTTCGCCTCCTCCGACAGCTCCATCGTCTCGGTGCGCGGCGACTCGCTCCACGCCCTGCGCCTCGGCACCGTAACCATCACGGCGTCGCTGGTCGGCTCGCTGCTGCCGAGCACGCCGCCCGCGGACAGCCTGACGGTGACGGTGGTGCCGGGATCGGTGACCCTGGACTCGGCAACGGTGCAGTTCAACAGCATCGGCGACACGGTGCGCATGGGGATCAGCGTCCTCGACGGGGTAGGCAATCCGGTGTCGGGCGTCGCGGTCTCGTGGGTCTCCACCGATCCGACCCGCGCCGACGTCACGCCAGTGGGCCGCATTGCGGCCCGGGCCAACGGCACGACGCTGGTGATCGCCACCGCGAGCGGCCGCTCCGACACCGTCGCCGTGGCGATCCAACAGGTGCTGGCGCACTACACCTTCAATGTGCCGGGTGTCGGGCTCAACGCCCTGACACAGACGGCCCAGGTCACCGCCACGCCCCGCGACGCGCGCGGCAACGCCATTGCCGCGGGCGCCGCGCCCTCGTACGTGGTGCACGACCCGTCGGTCGCGAGCGTCACGGCCGGCACCGGCCTGGTCACCGCGCTGCTCAATGGCTCGACCTTCGTCGTCGCTTTCCGCGGTGCGGTGCGCGACAGCGTGCCCCTCCTCGTGTCGCAGAAGGCGAAGGTGGTGACGGTGTCGCCCCAGCCGGTCCCGGCGATGACCAGCGTGGGCGACCAGCGGCAGCTCAACGCCACCGCCGTGGACAGCGCCAACGTCTCGGTGCAGGGGGCCCAGCCCGCGTGGAGCTCGAGCAATACCGCCGCCGCGAACGTCAACAGCGCCGGCCTGGTCACCGCGGTGGGGTTGGGCAGCACCTTCGTGGTCGCCAGCCTCGACGGAAAACGCGACTCGGTCGTGATTACCGTGACCAACGATCCCGCGACGGTGCGCGTCATCCCGGATACCGCGACGGCCACCAGCATCAACGACACTCTGGTCTTCACCGCCGCCGTGCTCAACACGCGGGGCGACCCGCTCGCCTCGCCGCTGCCGGTGTGGCGGACGCCGACCACCGATACGGCCATCGTCACCGTGCTGAGCGACGGCCGGGTGATCGCCAAGCGCACCGGCGCGGCGCGGATCATCGCCCAGGCGGGCGCCAAGGCCGACACCGGGATCGCCGTCGTCACCAACGTCCCGGCCCTCATCGACATCACGCCCACGGCGCGCACCCTGACGTCGCTGGCCGACGCCGACACCCCGGCCGTCGTGATCCAGAACGCGCGCGGCGACGCGTTGCCGCGCAACAGCGTCGCCTGGACCTCGGATGACGCGAGCATCGCGCGGGTCAACGCCCTCGGCGTCGTCACCGCGGTGGACACCGGCGTCACGACGATCCGGGCGCGGTTCGGATTCGTCGAGGACTCGGTCGCCTACACCATCCAGAACGTGCCGGTCTCGGTGAGCATCCTGCTCCCGCCCCGCAGCGGGGCGATTACCAGCACCACCGACACGCTCACCGCCATCGGGCAGTCGCTCGCGATGACGGTGGATGTGCGGAACAAGCGCCTGGCGGGCATCCCCAACTACCCGGTGGTCTGGGTCTCGACCGACCGCTCGGTCATCGACACCGTGGACCAGAACGTCGCGGTCGCGAGCGGCGGGTTCGGCACCAGCTCGCTGATCGTCACCGCGGGCACGGTGGCCGACACGGTGCGCATCACCGTCCGCAACCTCACGCGGATCGTGGTGGACAACTCCGTGATCGCCAACCCGCGGGTCGGCACCGGCATCCGGCCCTTCGCCACCATCCAGGACGCCGTCAACGCCGCCGACGCCAGCGACACGGTGCTGGTGAAGAAGGGCAGCGGGCCCTATCGCGAGACGGTGGCGCTCACCAAGCGGCTGATCCTGCTCGGCGACTCGTCGCTGTTCAACTCGTCGAGCGTGCCCGTCGCGCAGCGCAACAACCCGCTCAACCTGCCGCTCATCGCCCACGACACCGGCGCGGCCGGGATCACGGCGATCACCAGCGCGCCGCAGACGATACGCTACTTCGCCGTCCGCCATACCCTCGACGGCCCGGCGCTCGACGCCAACGGCTCCGACGTCGCGATCGACAACCTGTACGTCAATCCCGCCGGCACCACGACGTCGCGCATCGGGCGCGGAATCTCCGTCAAGAACTCGCTCTCGGGCACCAGCATTGTCCTCAGCACCGTGGACTCGGTGCGGGGCTACGGGCTCAGGCTGGAATCGGTCTCCAATGCGACGGTCCGGCTCCTCACCGTCATCGGCGTGGACTCGCTGCCGGGGGTGGAGGAAGGCGCCGGCATCAAGCTGGTGAGCGGCAACGGGGCGTCGGTCAAGATCGGCATCGTGCGGGGCGCGGTGATCGGCGTGCTCGTGACCGGAGCGACCAACGCCCGCGTCGACTCGAGCATCATCTGGCGCAACGCCTTCGGCATGCAGATCAACGGGGGCACCACCGCCTCGGTCGGCAACAACAACGTCTTCGACAACGACTCTCTCGGCCTGCTTAATCCGGTCGGGACGAACCTGCCCGCCGCCAACAACTGGTGGGGTGATGCCCGCGGACCGCGGCTCACCGCGGTGCCCGCGGCCACCGGCGACAGCGTGCTGGGGAATGTCACCTTCAACGCGGTGCGCGCGACCCCGATCTTTCCCGGCAGCGGCTTCTCGTCGCTGCGCATCGTGCGCGGCAACAACCAGATCGGGGTGCACGGTATCGCGCTCGCCAAGGCCTTCACGGTGCGCGTCACCGATGCCAACGGCTTCCCGGTCGCCGCCGCCAACGTCACCTTCACCGTCGCTTCGGGCGGCGGCAACCTCGGGGGCCCGACGACCCAGGTGGTGGCCAGCAACGCCAGCGGCCTCGCCGAGGTGACGCTCACTCTCGGCGCGCCCCCGGGAAGCAACACCGTTACGGCGTCCGTGACCCCCGCCGCCGGCGGCACCGTCACCGTGACCTTCACGGCCACCGGCTCGTGACGCTCACCCAGTGTCCCCGCTGCGGCACGCCCCTCAACGAGGGAGCGACGGCGTGCACGGCGTGCGGCTGGATGGCCACCGATCCCACGATGGGGACCGTCGTCGCGACCAGCGAGGAGAAGCGCTCGATCGGGCTGCGCTCCTCCGACGAATTGATGTTGGCGCCGCAGCAGGACTTCCTGCTCACCCAGCTCCAGAAAGAGCTGGCCGACCACTACGAGGTCGAGAAGGAGCTGGGGCGGGGTGGGATGGCCGTCGTGTACAAGGCGGTGGAGAAGGACCTGCACCGGACCGTCGCGCTCAAGGTCCTGCCGCCCGGGATGGGCGGCGCGATGATGGCCGAGCGCTTCAAGCGGGAGGCGCGGATGGCGGCCTCGCTCGACCACCCGAACATCATCCCCGTCTACCGGGTGGGCCAGGCCGCCGGGACCTTCTTCTTCGCGATGAAGTTCGTCGAGGGACGCGCCGTCGACGCGATCGTCGAGTCGCAGGGGGCGCTGGCGATCCCGGTGGTGCTCCAGATCCTGCGCGGTGCGTCGAGCGCGCTGGCTTTCGCCCACGAGCGCGGCATCGTCCACCGCGACATCAAGGGCGCCAACATCCTGGTGGACAAGGACGGCCGCGTCCTGGTGTCCGACTTCGGCATCGCGCGCGCCGCCGAGGAGAAGACGCTGACGGCCAGCGGGTCGGTGATCGGCACGCCGCACTTCATGAGCCCGGAACAGTGCTCGGGCTCCAAGGCGGCGCCGCAGTCCGACCAGTACTCCCTCGGCGTACTGGCCTTCCAGATGCTGACCGGTTCGGTGCCCTTCGACGCCGACTCGCTGATGGGGATCCTCCAGCACCACTTCTTCACTCCGGTGCCCGACATCGCCGCCGTGCGGAAGGGCGTGCCGCCGCTGCTGCTGAGCGTGGTGCACCGGGTGCTCTCCAAGGACCCGACGGAGCGCTTCGGCAACACCCGGGACATGCTCCAGACCCTCGAGCAGGTGCCGTTCACCGACTCCGAGCGGCGCGAGGCGGACCAGGTGCTGGAGAAGCTGGCGGTGGGAGCGCCGGTACCCAGGATCCGCACCGGCTCGCTGCCGCCGCTCCAGGATACGCGGCTCTCGGGCGGCGCGACCCTCGCGCGAGTCAGCTCGGCACCGACGGTCACCGGCCCCGCGGCGCCGGGGGCGAGGGTCTCGACCAGCCGGACCGGCGCGAAGAAGTCGAAGACACTTCTCGTTCTGGGCCCGGCGATCGCGCTCATCGTGCTGCTCGCCGCCGGCGCGCGGTTCCGGCAGCACACCCTCGAGGTGCGCCGGCAGGCCGCCGCCGACTCAACCCGCGTCGCCGACTCGATGCAGACGACGGCCCGGGTGGCGGATTCCACCAGGGCAGCCGACTCGGTGGCGGCCGCACAACGGCTCGCCGCGACATCAGCCGCGCGGCCGGCGGATAGCACGCAGACTCTGGCGCCCGCGCCCGTCGGAACGTTGCCCGGTCCGCTACGGCGCGGCGAACGACTCCGGCAGCTGGCCGAAGCGCGCCGCGAAGCCCGCGCGGCGCAGTCGCCCGGCCCGACGCCGGTGGGTACCAACCCGGGCGCCACCGGCCTGTTGCGGGTCAGGGCCTCACCCCCCAGCGCGGACATCTACGTGGACAATCGCCGACTCGGGCAGGGACAGTTGTTCGACGAAGAGCTTGCGGCGGGGCCGCATCGCCTGCGCATCAGCGCGCCCGGCTACCTGACCCTCGAGCTGCCCTTCACCATCGAGGCCGGCAACACGCGCAGCCTCGGGCAGCGGACGCTCCAGCCGGTGCCGCAATGAGGCGGGGCCTCGCGATCCTGGCGCTGCTCGCGGCGTGCGCCGCGCCGCTGCGGGCGCAGTCCAACACCTCGGAGATGCTCCAGCGCGCCATCCGGCTCTACGAGAACCTCGACATCGAGCAGTCGCTCGTCATTCTGAACCAGATCATCTCGCCCTCCTCGCCCTTCCAGGTGAGCGAGGCCCAGCGCGTCACCGCCTTCAAGTATCTCGGCGCGGCCCTGGCGCTCCAGCGGGGCGAGGCCAAGCGCGATTCGGCCATCCTCTATTTCCGCGCGGCGCTGGAGCGGGACCCCTTCACCGACCTCGATCCGCAGAGCTTCAGTCCCTCGCAGATCCAGGTCTTCGGGCGGGCCCGCGGTGAGACCTTCGCGGTGGGCCTCAAGCCGGTCCTGGCCGACACCATCGATCCGCGCATCCAGCGCTTCCGCCTCCGGGCGCTGACGACCCACGCGGCGCACCTGCGGCTGGAAATCCGGAGCGGGGGCCAGACCCGGCGCGTGGTGTACGACGGAGACAACAACGGTCTGCGGGAGCTGGAGTGGGACGGCCTGGCGGACGACGGGCGGCTGCTGGCCGCGGGCCGCTACCAGATCGTGGTGTTGGGCGAGAGCCGCGTCATCCGGACGGCGCAGGTGCGCGACACGGCGTTCGTCTTCTTCCAGCTCGGCTGGCTGAACGAGCCGCTGGAAGACACGCTGGCGACGCTCCAGGACACAGACATGTTGCCCGAGCAGTACGCCGCGTCGGCGGCCACCGGCGATCTCCTCAAGGGCGTCGGCGTCGCCGCGGCGGCGCTGCTGACCCAGTCGGTGCTCGCCAACAGCCAGCTGGGCGCGAACCGGACGGCGGCGGGCGTCGTCGCGCTGGGCGGCGTCACCGCCGGCGTCACGGCGTTCTTCGTTCGCCAGGGCCATCGCGCCATTCCCCAGAACATCCTCGCCAACGCCCAGCGCCGTGCCGAGCGCGAGACCACCAACGCCGCGATCCGCGCCCGCAACGACGCGCGGCTCGGCGAAGCCCGCCTGACGATCGCGCCGGCGGCCGGGGCGGGGCAGTGAAGACCCTCGCGGCCCTCGCGCTCATCTCCACCGTGCTGGCGCCGCGTGCCCGGGCCCAGGAGCCCGACACGGCGGCGGTGCCGCTCGCCGCTCCGGGTCCGGCGCTGCGGCTGCACATCGGCGGCGCCGGCGAAGGGCGCTACGTGCAGCATCGCGTGGACGCGGGGAACGGCCTCGAGCTCCAGTCCGGCAATCTCTTCGGCGGCTCCGGTTTCATCGGCATCGGCTCGCACGTCGAGATCGAGGCCGGCGGCGCGACCGGTACCCTGACCGCCGACAGCGCGAACTCCTTCAATGCGACGCTGGCCCGGGGCGAGGCCCACGTTGCCGTGCTGCCGGTACCGTGGCTGGCGCTGCGCGCCGGCGGCGCGATCCACACCTTCAGCGCCAGCTTCGCGAAGCAGCGGTGGGTGAGCCTGCGGATGGGAGGCGAGGCGCGGCTCGCCTTCGTCGGCGGCAAGCTGCACGGCATGGTGCGTTTCGAGCTCTACCCGGTGGTGTCGGTCTCGGGGCTCGCCAAGCCCAGCCGGGCCTTCGGCGCGGCGTCGGGGATGATCTTCACGAGCGGCGTGGTCGTGCTCTCGGCGCTCTACGAGCTGGAGCGCTACGACTTCCAGCAGCTCGGGGGCGTGACGCGGCGCGAACAGCTGGGGACGCTGGTGGTGGGGTTGGGACTGCGAAGATAGACCTGCGTCTTACCAGCCGAACTTGTACCCGAATCTGAAGAGCAGGGCGCCGAACTGCTCTTTGCGCTGGCTGGCCGAGAAGCTGTAGCGCTCGATGTCGTAGACCAGGCTCGTGGAGATGCGCCGGTTCTCGAAGCCGAGGCCGAGGGCGCTGGTGAGCCCGAAGCTGGGCTTGGGCACTCCCACCGCATCGCTCGCCACCGAAATCAGCGGGATCACCAGCAGCCGCGCGATCCCGTACAGCGATCCGCCGCCCAGGCTGAAGTCCGCCTCGCCGCCGGCGCGGACCATGACCCAGCGCTGCGTGGTGGTCTCTTCGTAGCGCCGCGCCTGGACGCCGACCAGCGCCGTGAGCCACGGGGCGATGGCGATCCCGGCATCGAGCGAGCCGTCGGTGAGCTTGATGTCGCCGAGGGCCGTGACGGTGTCCTTGGCCAGCGTGCCGGTCAGGAACTGGAACCGGAACGAGAGCATACCGCGGGTCGTGATGTCGAAGGCTCCCCCGAAGACGGCACCCGACCGTTTCTCGAGCCCGCCCGGCTGCGGCGTCATCGCCCGATGCTCGGCGAAGCCCGCCATCAGCGTCGGGACCAGGAAACGCTGGCGGGCGCCGAAGCCCCCGCTCTGCGGGTCGTGGAAGAGCGAGTCGGGTCCTTGAGCCGGCCGCGCGCCGATGCCCGGACCGGGGGTCTGCGCGGGGGCGCCGCCGGCCGAGGTCACCGCCTGGGTGGCGACGCCGCCCGCACCGGACGCATTGGGGAGGCGGGCACTGACGCGTTGCGCGTTGGCGCGCGCCAGCGCGCGCGAGCGCGACAGCGCGGAGCGGCTGTTCGAGCTGAGGAGCTGCGTGGCCTGGCTCTTGACGCCGATCTCGACGATCACGGTATCGGCGAGCTGGTCGGCACGGCCCACGATGCGCGCCATCCCCGAGTCGGCCATGCCGACGGCGAGGCCGGTGGCGGAATCCACGCGGACCACCTCGGGCGACAGCGAGGCCCAGGTGGTGCGGACCGCCTCGACGGGCGTGCCGAGCCGGTCGACGCGCGCCAGGTTGAAGTGCAGCGAGTCGCCGCTCTTGCGGAGCGCCAGGCCTTCGTCGGCGACCACCGCCACGCGGGCCAGCTGCTGGGTGACGGTCACGCGGATCGAGGCGTTGTGCTCCCCCTGCCAGCAGCGCAGGTGGGTGTCGCCGTTCCCGACGGCGCGCACCAGCCCCTGCTCGTCCACGTGCGCGACGGTCTCGCTCGCGGCGACGCAGGTGGAGCCCTCGGGGAGCGCGAGGCGCAACGTGTCGCCGATGGCATCGAAGGCGACTTTGCGGGGCGACACCGCCAGCGGCTCCGGCGGCGGCGGGGCGGGCTCGGGCTGCCGCACGTACACCGTTTCGGGCGGCGGCTGCTCGGCGACCTGGGTCTTGGCCTTCTCGCCGGCACACGCGACTTGCAGGACGGCGAAGACGGCCATCGCCGCGGCGGGCGCGGCGGACCGCAGCGCGGCGCGCAGGCAGAGGCGGGGCACCAGGTCGGGGATCACGCTACTGGGCCAGGGGCCGGATGATGATTTTCGTGGCGTCGATCCGCGTGCCGTTCTCAGCCATGATCCGGGCATTGATCGCGCTGCGCCGCTGCTGCCGCGCCGCGTTCTCGGCGATGTTCTCCGGAATGTCAGGATGGTTGCGGCGCTGGAGGTAGGCGACCACGCCGCCCGTGACGCCGACCACGGCCACCGATGCCGAAAGGGCGCCCCGGCCCTGGAGGTCGGACTGCCCGATGACCTTGGAGCTGAGGAGCGAGCCCGCGGCGATGATGCCGCCGAGGATGAGGTCGCGCGTGGCGGCCGACGATATCTGGCGCGTCGGCAGCGTATCGGCCCGGCCGAGCGTCGCGAGCGTGTCGATCATCGGCGCGCGCTCCCACTCGATCTGGATAAGCGCGCTGGTGGAATCCTGGGCCTGCAGGCGCGTCGCGCTTTCGCCGATCACCACGAGGTCGTAGGCCCCTTGCGGAATGAAGCCGCCGCCCCGCGGATTGAGCCCGTTGAAGGCGATGTCGCGGGGCCCTTCGACCGATCCGTCGAAGAGCGGGTAGCGCGAATCGTCGAAGGTGCTGACCAGCTCGAGGCGTACCGTGCCCGCGTGCGTGGTCGCGACGGTGATGTTGATGTGCTCGGTCCTGGGGTCAAGCGTATCGCGTGGAACGGGGCGCAGGCCGACCCGGAAGATCCGCTGCCGCGCGCGCTGGAAGACCTGCCGCTCCTGCTCCGAGAAGGAGCGCGCTTCCAGGTCCACGAGCGGGTCGCGGCCCAGCGCGGCCGTGAAGTAGGTGATGGCCGAGTCTTCCCTGCCGAGGGTCGCCAGGGTCGCGCCGAGGTACTTGTAGGCGATGACGCGCTGGGCCTCGGTGACCGGGAAGGGCGAGCTGGGCGAGAGCAGTTGCTCGAAGATCGTCCGCGCGCGGTCGATCTCCAGGTTCTCGTAGCGCCGGATGGCCTGGCTCAGCTGTTCGGCGGCCTGGGCGTGCAGCCGGGCCGGCGCCAGCAGCAGGACTGCTGCCCCGAGGACCAGCCGCTTCATTCGTTGCCGCACGAGAGCCCCTGGGCGACGACGGTCTTGGTTTCGCCGGCGCCGACGGTGAACGTCGACGTCCAGGGTGTCCCGTTGTCCGGGATCACGCGGACGGTGTGCGAGCCCGCCGAAACCGGCGTCGAGGTGCGTCCGGCGCCGACCCGGTTGCCGTCCACCTGGAGCTCGGCCGAGGAGCAGCCTGGGCCCGCCGAGATGATCAGCGTGGCGCGGCCGACCGGTGCGGCCACGGGCGGCGGTGTCACCACCGGCGCCGGCGCGGTCTGCTGCGGGCGGCTGCTGCTCGCCGGGCGGGAAGACGAGGGGCTCGGCCGCGGGGCGGGGTTCGACGCCACCGGCGTGGGCACACTGACCTGGATGGTCTCGCGACGCACCGGAGGGACGGGCGCCGGAGCCGCGGCAGCCGCGGCGGCCGCGGCTGCGGCCGCCTGCTGCTGGGGTCGCATCACCAATCCGTAATAGGCCCCGCCGCCGCCCAGCACAAGGACGGCGCCGATCGCGGCGATCAGACCGCCCTTGCCCTTCTCCTTCTTCCTGGTGGGCGCGGGCTTCTTGACGATGGGCGCCGTGCGGGCGCCGGAGGGGATCGCCGGTGCCGGCCGCGCCACCGACGCCCGCTGGCCGCTGATCGAGGCGGTGAGGGAGAGCGGCGGCAGCGACTCGGTACGCACCGCCGCGACCTTCTCGCCCTGGGAGAGCTGCTTCAGCATCGCCAGGCTCTCGCGCTTCTCCTCGACCGTCAGCGGCACCGCATCGAACGCCTCGGCCATTTCGGAGGTGTGCGCGAAGCGGTCCTCGGGCTTCTTGGCCAGCGACTTGTAGATGGCGTCGAGCAGCTCCTGCGGCACGCCCTCGCGGACCGCGAGGATGTCGGGCGGCGGGGTCATGTAGTGGTGCTGGATGATCCCCATGATCGAGTCGGCCTCGAAGGGGAGCTGGCCGGTCAGCATCTGGAAGCCGAGGACGCCCAGCGAGTACTGGTCCGACTGGGGGCCGACCTTGGACCCGCCGCACTGCTCGGGACTCATGAAGTTCGGCGTGCCGATCACCATGCCGCTCGCCGTCAGCGAGTTCTCGGTCATGGCGCGCGCGATCCCGAAGTCGGCGACCAGCGGGCGGCCGTCGAGCTCGATCAGGATGTTGGCGCCCTTGATGTCGCGGTGCACCACGCCGTGCTCGTGCGCGTGGGCCAGTCCCGACGCGGCCGCGCCGAGGATCCGGACCACGACGGGCACCGGCAGGGCACCCTGCGACTCGATGATGCTGTCGAGGGCGCGGCCCCGGACGAACTTCATCGCCATGTAGATGAGGTTCTTTTCCTCACCGACGCGGTAGACAGGGATGATGTTCTGGTGCTCGAGCGAGGCGGCGAGACGGGCCTCGCGGCGGAACCGGTCGGCGGTGCCGCCCTGGAGCGCCATCTCGGGGGGCAGGACCTTGATCGCGACCTCGCGCTCGAGGCCCCGCTCCTTGCCCCGGTACACGACGGCCATGCCGCCGCGTCCCAGCTCCTTCTCGACCACGTAGTACTGTCCCAGCGCTTCGCGCACCGCGACGAGGAGGGGATCCTCAGGCGGCGCGGAGACCTGGATCGCGACCGTCTCGGCCGCCGGGTCGCGCGTGGCCGTGCCGCAGCTGGGGCAGAAGGCGGCGCCCCCGGCGACCTCGGTACCACACTTGCCGCACTTCATGCGCGATCCCCCCCCAGGCTCCGGGTCAGACCGCGAAAGCTGTGCAGGCGGCTGCTCCCCTGCAAATGGCGCCCACCGCGGCGGGTCGTCATGGCGTGATGTTGAAGTCGGTGCTGGTGGCCGTCGTCAGCGCCGGATTCGACGTCGCCACCAGGGTGTAGAGGTTTCCGGCCGCGTTGATGCTGAGGTTGTTGAAGGTGGCCACGCCGCTGGCGACGGTGAGCGCCCCGCCGCCCGAGAGCGTGCCGGCGCTTGGGTTGTTTCCGATGTTCAGCGTCACGGTGGTCGTGTTGTTGGTGGTCACGGTGTTGCCGAAGACGTCCTGCACGGCAACCCGCACCGTGGCCATCGTGGCACCGGCGGCGGTGTTTGCCGGCTGGGTCGTGAAGGCCAGCTGCGTGGCCGTCCCGGCCTGGACCGTGATGTTCGCGCTGGTGCCGGCAAGCGCGGTGTTGTCGGTCCCGGTCACGGTGTGCACCGTGCCCGCCAGGGTGTGGACCGTGAAGACGACAGTGGCGACGCCGTTGCCGTCGGTGAGCGACGTGGCCGATGCGAACGAGCCGCCGGTGCCGCTCTTGCTCCAGGTCACCGTCTTGCCCGCGGTGGCGACCGGGTTGTTGTTGGCGTCGGACAACTGCGCCGTGATCGTCACGTCGCTCCCCGCCGCCGGGGTCGCGCTGCTCGACGTCACCAGGTACTTGGTCGCCGTGCCGGCCACCGTGGTGAACGTGCCGCTGGTCCCGGTGAGCGCGGTGTTGTCGGTCCCGGTCGCGGTGTACGCCGTGCCCGCCACGGTGCCGGTGGTGAAGACCACCGTCGCGACGCCGCTGCCGTTGGTGAGCGAGGTGGCCGAGGCGAATGTGCCGCCGGTGCCGGTCTTGCTCCAGGTCACCGTCCGGCCCGCTGTGCCGACGGGGTTGTTGCTCCCATCGGCCAGCTGCGCGGTGATCGTGACGCCGGCACCGGCCACCGGGTTCGCGCTGCTCGACGTGACGACGTAGTGCGTCGCGACGCCGGCCGAGACCGTGATGTTGGGGCTGGTCCCGGTGAACGCGCTGTTGTCGGAGGCGGTCACCGTGTGCACCGTGCCGGCCACGGTGTGCACCGTGAAGACGACGGTGGCGACGCCGCTCCCGTTGGTGACGGAGGTGGCCGAGGCGAACGAGCCGCCGGTGCCGGTCTTGCTCCACGTCACCGTCTGGCCGGCCAGGCTCGCCGGATTGTTGTTTACGTCCGAGAGCTGCGCCGTGATGGTGACGCCCGCTCCCGCCCCCGGCGTGGAGCTGCTCGAAGTCACGATGTACTTCGTCGGGGTCCCGCCCACGACGGGGAAGGCGGCCGACGTTCCGTTCCTGCCCGACCCGGTCGCCGTGATGGTGAACGACCCGGTGTTGGTAATCGTCACGGCCTGGCTCGCCAGGACGCCGGCGGTGAAGGCGCCGCTGGTCAGCGGCGTGCCGGTGAGCAGCCCGGTGGAGGTCAGCACCACCGTACCCCCGAAGCCCGTGGTCGTGGTGTTGTTGTTCACGTCGCGCGCGGTGATGCGGATGTTGAAGGGCGTGGACGCCGTCTCGGTACCGATCGGCCCGCCGCCCGCCGCCTCGACCAGGAAGTTGTCGAGGGTGCCCGCGTTCACCGTGAAGGGCGTCGAGGTACCGGTCTCACCGCTCCCGATCTTGGTCGCCGTGATCGTGAACGATCCGGTGTTGGTGAAGGTGACCGCCTGGGTCGTCAGGATGCCGGCCACGAAGGCGCCGCTGGTCATCGGCGCGCCGGTCAGCGCTCCGGTGGATGAGAGGGCCACCGTGCCGGTGAAGCCGGCGACGGTGTTGTTGCCCGCGTCGCGCGCCGTCACCTGGATGTTGAAGGGAGTGCCGGCCGCATGGGTCCCGATCGGCCCGCCGCCCACCGCCTCGAGCAGGAAGTTGTCGAGGGCGCCGGAGGTCACGGTGATGTTGCCGCTGGTCCCGGTGGCCGCCGTGTTGTCGGTACCGGTCACCGTGTGGACCGTGCCGGCCACCGTGTGCACGGTGAAGACCACCGTCGCCGTGCCGTTCGGGAGGGTGGGCGAAGTGGCCGACGCGAAGGAGCCGCCGGTGCCGGTCTTGCTCCAGGTCACCGTCCGGCCCGCGAGGCTCACCGGGTTGTTGTTCGCGTCCGAGAGCTGGGCGGTGATCGTCACGTCCGTCGCCGCCTGCGCGCTCGCGGCGCTGGAGGTCACGACGTACTTCGTCGGGGCGCCGGAGATGGTCTGGATGTTTCCGCTGGTGCCGGTCAGCGCCGTGTTGTCGGTGGCGGTCACGTTGTGCGTCACGCCGGCCGTGGTGCCGGTCGTGTAGGTGACGGTCGCGATGCCGCTCGCGTTGGTGAGCGATGTCGCGGAGCCGAAGGTGCCGACGCCGGTGTTCGACCAGGTCACCGTCTTCACCGGCGCGATCACCGGGTTGTTGTTCGCGTCGGTGAGCTGCGCGGTGATCGTCACCGCGCCGCCCGCGATGGGCGTGGCGGCGCTGGAGGTGACGATGTATCGGTTGCCGGCTCCCGCGACGTAGTTCACCAGCGGGTCGCCGGTCGTGATGCCGCTGGACCCGATCGACGCGCTGATCGTCCCGGTACCGAGGGTCGTCGGCGCCGTGAGGGTCGCGGTGTAGGTGCCGTCGAGTTGGTTGACGACGGCGCCGAGCGTGCCGGTCCCGGTCAGCGTCATCGTCACCGTGCCGCCGCTGGCGGTGAGGTTGACGCCGAGCGCGTCCTTGAGTTGCACCGTGATGGTCGCGGTGCTGCCATTCGCGGTCAGGCTGCCGGCCGAGCTGGTGATGGTCGAACGGGCGCCCGACGCGACCTGGGTGACGGTCACTTGCGCGGTGTTGACGGCGGCGCCGGCGGTGGCGGTGATGGTGACCGGGCCGCCCGAGGCTGCTGCCGTGGCCACGCCGGTGTTGAGGTTCACGCCCACGACGCCGGGCGTGCCGCTGGTCCAGGTGACGGCGGGATTGGGCGAAGAGATGACGGAGCCCGCGGCGTTGCGCACCGTCGCGACCAGGGCCACGCTCGAGCCGATGGAGGCCAGGGTGGTGGCTGCGGGTGCGACCGTCAGTGTCGCCGGCGCGTTGCTCACCGTCACGTGGATCGAGGCGTTGAGCGAGGCGTTGGCCGGGCTGGTGGCCGTGATGGTCGCCGGGCCGCCGGCGCCCACCGCCGACACCAGTCCGGCGCTCGACACGGTCGCGACAGTCTGGTCGCTGGTGCTCCACAGCACCGCGGTGTTCGGCAGGGCGACGCCGAGCGAGTTCTGGAAGTTGCCGGTCGGTGTGTAGCTGTTGCCGATGCTGGCCAGCGTCGTGTCGTGCGACGTGATCTGTACCACGGTCGGGTCATTGGCCACGCTCACCGTGATCGACGTCGGCACGCCGTCCACGGTGGCGGTAATCGTCGCGGTGCCGGCGGCCAGCCCCCGGATCCGCATGGTGTCGCGGACGAAGCTGACGGGCCCGGCGCTGGTGGCGCCCGAGCCGGTGGGCAGGAAGGCGACGATGGTCGGGCTGGAGCTCGACCAGCCGACGGTCGGGCCGGTGATCGCGCCGCCCGACTCGTTGCGCGCCTTGGCGGTGAGCAGCTGCGTCGCGTTGACCGACGTGATCGCGGCCGATCCCGGCGTGATCGAGACCGTCGCGGCGAGGTTCGAAACCTTGATGAGGGCCGAGTCCGCCTTGGTCACGCCGAAGGCGGTGTCGGTGGCGACGATATAGGTCTGCCCGATGCCGGCGGCGGTCACCAAGCCGGTGGCCGTGACGTCGACGATGCCCGGGGCCCGCGACGTCCAGATCACCGGCTCGCCCACCAGCGGGTCGCCGCGCTGGTTCCGGATCGAGGTCCCGAGCTGGCGGGTGCGGCCCAGCGAGGGCAGGGAATCCAGCGACGGGCTGACCTGTACGGTGAACGGCGCGTTGGTGACGACGATGGTGATCGCGTCCTGGATCTGGGTGCTGACGCGGTTGCGGGCGCGGATGATGGCGGTGCCGCGGCCGCGCGCGGTGATGGTATCGTTGCGCACCGTGGCGACGGCGGCGTTGTCGGTCAGCCATTCCGCGGCCGAATCGGGAAGCGGCGCGTTCAGCTTGTTCAGCAGGGTCACGGCCGGAATGACGACGTCGTTCACGCTCCGCAGCGTGTCGACCGTGGGCCCGATGTCGATGAAGGTCGGCAGGTTCGAGACTTCGACCCGGGTGGTGACGGCCTGGACCAGGGGGCTCGAGGGCAGGCTCACCGTGATGTCGGCCGAACCCTCCTGGAGGCCGGTCACCAGGCCGGTCGTGGAATTCACCGAGGCGAAGGTCGGCGCCGAGCTGACCCATTGGAACGCCAGGCCCGAGACGTTGCCGCCGACGATGTTGACCGCCGTCGCCCTGAGTCGGACGGTGTCGAGCAGCGAGCCGATCGAGGCGAGCGGGAACTGCGCCACGGTGATGTGATCGACGTCGTTGCGGACCACGACGCGGGCGGTGTCGAAGACCAGGTTGCCGCCGAACGCCGTATCGGCGGTGATGAACGCCGTGCCGATGCCCTGGGCCGTGACGTTGCCGCTCACGTCCACCGTGGCGACGCCGGTGTTCGAGGTGTGCCACGAGACGCTCTGCTGGGCGGTGGCGACGTTCCGCGCGTTCTTCACGGTGGCCGTGAACTGGCGCTTGGTGGTCAGCGCGAAGAGCGTGTCGAGATGACGGTCGAGCGTGACGCTGGCCGGGGCGTTGGTCACCGTGATGAGCGTCGAGTCGCGCCGGGCCGTGTTGAGGCTGTCCACCGCCAGGATGTACGCCGTGCCCGTGCCGAGCGCGGAGACGAAGCCGGTCCCGACGGTGGCCACGCTGGGCGCGGTCGAGCTCCATTGTACCGAGCCGGCCCCCAGCTGCTTGCCGCGCGCGTTGCGGATATTGGTGGCCAGCGTCACCGCGTCGCCGATGCTGGCGAGGGTGACGGCGGTCGGCACCAGGTCCACGGCGACGGGGAGGTTGAAGACGCGGATGACCGAGGTGTCGGGCCGGCCGGTGGTGATGGACGCGGCCACGTGCCCGGTGCCGACGGCCACGGCCCGGACGCGGCCGATGCTGTCCACCGTCGCGACCGTCGGGTCGAGCGAGACCCAGGCCAACGGCGTCGCGGCCAGGGGAACGGTGTCGCCGCGGCTGTTGCGCACCACCGCGGCCAGCGGGATCGTGTCGTCGACGGTCGTGAAGGTGAGGGTGTCGGGGGAGAGTCCCACGGCGCGCGCCACGTTGCTCACGATGATCCGGATGGTGGCCTGGGCCCCGTCGAGCTGGGCCTTGATGGTGGCCGTCCCGGTCCGGTCGAGCGCGAAGACGGCGTCGCTGGTGGTCGTAGTGGTGAGCCGCGCGATGCTCGGGGTCAGGCTCTGGAAGATGACCCCGCGCCCGGTGATGCCCACGCCGCGCGCGTCCAGCGCGATCGCCGTGACCTTGGCGGTGTCGTTGAGCGCGTCCTTGTTGATCGGGTCGGTCTGGCTGATGATGACCTGCTGGGCGACCTGGCCGACCTCCACCCGCACGCTGTCGGCGACGGTGGTGGCGGCGACGCTCGCGGTGGCGACGACGTAGGTGGTGTCGTTGAGGAGGCCGGTGATGAGGCCGGCGCCGTTCACCGTGACCGAGCCGGGCCGGCGGGTGTTGAAGGTCACCGAGGGCAGCGTGACGCCGGTGACCACGCTGCCGCCCGAGTCGCGCGGCGTCGCGGTGATCCGGGCCGTGTCGCCGAGGGCCGCGATCAGCACCGGCGCCGGCGAGAAGGTGTAGTGCGCCACCTGCTGGGCGACGGTGATGTTGGCCGTCGTGGTCTCGACGTCCACGTGCAGGACGCCTTGCAGCACCGCGGCGCCGTTCTTGAGCGCGGTGACGCGTCCCGAGAACGAGTCCACGCTGAAGACCGTCGGGTCGGTGGAGAACCACCGGACCGCGGTCCCCTCACCCGGCAACTCGGCGTTGTTGGCGCCGAAGACCTTGGCGGCGAAGGTGAGGGTGTCCCCGAGGCTGCGCAGCGTGGCGGCCGCGGTGGTCACCACCAGGTTCTTCGCCACCGCGGTGACCGTGAACGTGGTGTCGGGCGGAATGTCGCCGAAGGTGGAACCGAGCAGCTTGACGGTGAGGATCGTCGAACCGCGCTTGATCGGGTTGAGGGTGTGGTCGAAGTCGTCGCCGGTGACGTCGATGTTCTCGGGGTTGCTGGAGATGACCTGGAGCCGGACGCCGGCGAGGTCGACCCCGTTCTGCCGGATCGTCACCTCGAGCGGCACCGGCGTGCCGATGACGAGCTTCGTGCTGCCGCCGTAGGTGAACACGAAAGCGCTGCCGGCGCCGGGTTTAGGGGCCGTGACGAGGTCGCACGTGACCGCGGCCAGCGAGGACGCGATCAGCGCCACCAGACGCGCAACGCGTGCGCGCCGGCTTGGGGGAGCGCCGGAAATAGTGATCTCGGTCACGATTGGGTTCCTAAGATACACCTTCACGGTTGTGGCGCGAGTGCCACGCAATCCCGTGTGTTTCCGCTCTTTAGCGCATGGTACGTGCCGTGACTTCGAGGTTCCGGCCGACCCCTGACAGCCCTTGGCTGGGCCGAACCGGGGGCCGATTTCACGGAACACCACGGGACGGCCACCACGGGTGTTGCGCCGCGCCCGCACCGTCCCGACCCGGGACCGGTTGTGTGAGGTGCCATATGGCTGTACTGTACATGCCATATGGCAACCCCCTTGCGACTGGCCGACGCCGAAGGTCTGCGGACCTACACCGAGCTCCTCGGGCTGCACAGCACCAACCCGCTGCGCGTCGCCGAGCAGGTGCAGGCCGGCCTGCGCTACGGCACCTTCGAGCGGTTCCGGCGCTACGCCGGCATGCCCGGCGCGGAGCTGGCCGCGCTGGTCCGGATCCCCGAGCGCACCCTGGCGCGTCGGCGGTCCGCCGGCCGCCTGGACCCCGACGAGTCCGACCGCCTGGTCCGGCTGGCCCGCGTCTTCGCCCTGGCCCTGGCGCTCTTCGAGGGCCACCTCGAGGGCGCCCGGCGCTGGCTCGCCACACCGCTCGAGGTGCTCGGCGGCGAGGCGCCGCTGCACGCGGCCACCACCGACCCCGGGGCGCGCGAAGTCGAGGCGCTCGTCGGCCGGCTGGAGCACGGCATCCCGGCGTGATCATCGAGGCGTGGCGCCTGGTGAAGACCCGGCACCTGGCGCACGCCTTCGACGGTGAAGCGGCCCGCGAATACGGCGGGCGCTGGAACAGTACGGGGACCGCGGTGGTCTACCTCGCCGAATCGCTCGCCCTCGCCGCGCTCGAGATCCTCGTCCATCTCCAGTCCACCCAGCCCCTCACCGCGTACACGGCGATCCCGGTGCGCTTCGCTGCCAGGCTGCTGCACGCCGTGCCCCCGGCGTCGCTGCCCCCCGACTGGCGCGCTTCGCCGGCTCCGGCCGCCCTCCGCGCGATCGGCGATGCCTGGGTGCGGAGCGGACGCTCGGCGGTGCTCGCGGTGCCCAGCGCCGTGATCGAAGCGGAGCGGATCTTCCTGCTGAACCCCGCCCATCCCGGGTTCCGCAGGGTGCGGCCGGGAAGGCCGCGGCCGTTCGCCTTCGACGCCCGTTTGAAACCTCCGCACCGGCCGGGCTAGAATTCGACCATGCTCAACCGATTCGTCGTTCTCGCCTCGCTCGCCGCGGCGATCCCCGGCTCCCTCGGCGCCCAGCAATCGCAGCCGACGGCGCAGACCCCTTTCACCATGTACGTCTCGAGCGAGTCGGGCGACATCATCACCCGCATCGAGGTGGGGCCCGACGGCTGGCGCAAGGTGAAGGAAGTCCCGGTGGGTGTCATGCCGACCGACATCGACGGGCCGCACAACGTCGCCGTGTCACCCGACGGACGGTACTGGTACGTCTCGATCGCGCACGGCACGCCCTTCGGCTCGATCTGGAAGTACGCGACCGGCACCGACTCGATGATCGGGCGGGTGCAGGTGGGGATGTTCCCGACCACCATCGGACTGTCGCCCGACGGGGACTGGGCCTACGTGCCGAACTCCGATTTCCATGGGGACCGCGGGCAGGTGAACACCGTCTCGGTGCTCTACACCCCCGACATGACCCAGCTCACCGAGATCCCGACCTGCGACATGCCCCACGGCTCGCGCTACAACCACGCGGGCACCATGGTCTACATCGCGTGCATGATGTCGGACGAGCTGGTGACGATCGATCCCGGCACCTTCGCGATCGCGCGCCGGGTGCCGCTGGGCAGCGGGCACCCGATGACGATGGCCGAGCACACTGCGATGGAGGCCAGGCAGGACGCGGCCGCGGCGGCCGCGGCGGCCTCCGGCCCCCGGCCCGCACCGGGCGCGGCGTCGAGCACCATGCCGGGTCAGAATCCCGACTGCCTGACCACCTACGTCTCGGTCTCGCCCGATGACCGGCTGGTGTACCTGGCCTGCAACCATGGCAACGAGCTCCAGGTGCGCGACGCGCGCACCCTGGAGCTGGTCCGCCGGCTGCCGACGGGCAACGGCGCCTACAACGTCGAGCCCTCGCCCGACGGGCACTGGGTGATCGTGACCAACAAGAAGGCCCAGAGCGTCAGCATCTTCGACACCGGCACCTGGACCGAGGCGGCCCGGGTCGCTACGACGAAGCGCATCCCGCACGGCGTCGCCTACTCACCCGACGGCCGCTACGCTTTCGTCACGCAGGAGTCGGTGGGCGCCGACCCGGGGGCGATCGACGCGATCGACCTGGCGTCCCTCCAGAAGATCGCGACCATCGCCATCCCCCTCCAGCCGACGGCCGTGACGATCTGGAGAGGGCGCTGATGGCGGGTAGCGGGTAGCTACCAGCCATCGTCACGGAATCCCCGGCTCCGGACGGCGCGGATCCTGTCGCGGGTCGACGCGGATCACCCACAGTCCCGAGAAGACGTCGTTCACGTAGACCATGCCGTTCACGTAGAAAGCCCCCCACGCCATCGCGGCATTGGGCAGGAAACCGCGGGCATCGCCGGTATGGACGTGCGCGATCTCGCGGTCCTGGGCCTGGAGGTCGCCGCGCAGCTCGCCCGAGATGTCGAGCACGCGCAGTCCGCCCTGGTAGTCACCCAGGTAAAGCGTATCGCCGGCCACCCAGACGTTGTGCGAGCCGCCGTCGGCCGGCTCGAACCAGGCGACCTCGCGCGGATTGGCCAGGTCGCTCACGTCCACGACGTGCAGGCGCCCGTTCGCCTTGCCGAGGGGGAGGCCGGGGATCTGGACGCCGAGGGGGCGGGCGGTGAAGACCTCGTCGCCCACGAAGACGTAGCTGCCGTGGCGCCACGCGGTGTGGGTGCCGCGGATGAAGCCGGTGCCGCCCTCGGCCTCGACGTTCCGGTACAGATCCTCGAGGTTGTACTTGAACTGCGCGACCAGCTGGGGGCTCGACGGCGAGCCGCCGCGCACGCCGTTGCCGATGTCGAGGATCACCAGGCCGTCGTTCCAGTAGCTCAGGTAGGCGAGGCCGTCCTGTACGTCGATGTCGTGGAGGTAGCGGCCCGCCTCCGACTGGCGCGTTTCCCAGCGCGCGATCTCGCGGGGATGCAGTGGATCGTTGAGGTCGATCACCCGCATGCTGCCGGTCGCGTCGTCGGTGAGGTAGACGTGGGTGCCGTAGCGCGGCTGGGTGTACACGTAGCTGGAGTGCACGCCGCCGGTGACGGTCTCGGTGTACTCGGCTACCTGGCGCGGATGGGCCGGGTCCTCGAGCGAGAGGATCACGATGCCGTTGCGGCGGTTGCTGGCGCCCTCGCGCGACATCACCGCCCAGCGGCCGTCGGCGGTCGTCATGACGTCGTTGACGATGCGCGCATCCACCATCACCGAGTCGGTGACCCGCGGATTGGCGGGATCGCTGATGTCGAGCGCGTAGACCCGGTCGCCGATGGTGGAGAGGTAGGCGTTGCGGCCATTGGGATGCGGCCAGAACTCGGCCGTGGGCATCCCGTGGACCGGCACGCGGCCCATCGTCGTGGTCGGCCGGCGCACCTCGCGGTGCGTCACCTTCACGCTGGTCTCGGCGCTGAAGGTCCCCAAGCTCGCCGTGACGCTGTACTCGCCGGCCTCGTTGGCGACGAAGAGCCCGTCCTGGTCGATGACCCCGTTGCCGGGTGCCATCGTCCACATCGGCGCCACGCCGGCGACTTCGCGGCCCGCGGCGTCGCGGGCGCTGACCCGGAAGTGCAGGACGTCGCCCGTCTTCGCGGTGGCCGCGCCGCCGGTGATCTCGACCCGCCGGATGGTGTTGGGCACCACCTGGAGCGCCAGGGTCTGGCGCGCGGGGCCGGCGGCGGCGGTCACCGTCGCCGTGCCGGGCGCGAGAGCTGCGAGGCGGCCGTCGCTTTCGACGCGCACGATGCGCGGGTTGCTCGAGGACCAGCGCACCTCGTCATCGCGGCGGTCGCCGTTGGCCGCGAAGACCTCGCCGGTCAGCTTGAGGTGCTGCCCCCCCAGCAGCTTCCCAACCGACGGCGACACCGCGATCCGCGCGGCCGGCGGCGGGACGATCTGCACGGTGACGGCCTGGGGGCGGCTCACCGGGGATCCCGGCACGCCGGCGACGACGCGGACCGGGAAGAACCCGCGGAAGCCGGCATGCAGCAGCCCGGTCGTCTCGTCGATGGCTCCCAGCTCTTCGGCGTACGCGCTCGCGAAGAAGTGCACCAACGCGTTGGCGATGGGCCGGCCGGCACTGTCGAGCGCTTCGGCGCGCAGGCGCAGCGTATCGCCGGCCACCACCACCGGATTGGCGGGTGTCACGACGATGCGGGCGACGCGGCTGGCCGTCGGTTGCTGGAGGAGGGCGGCGGCGGCGATGGCGAGCAACGGGGCGTGCATCGGCGATTCTCCTGTGCCGGAACGATCGTGCGGATGGTAGACTGGAAGAATGCACCGGCGCACGAATGGCGCGCCAGTGATCCAGATCTTCGCCTTCGAGCCCGCTCCCGATTAGTCTTCAGGCATGAAGCCTCTCCACGTCGTCGGTCAGGAGCCAAGGAGTCAGACGGGTATGTACGACGAACGGCTGGTCACACCGATGCGCGAGGATCTCACCAGCGCCGGGTTCCGTGAAATGCGGACGGCGCCGGAGGTCGACGCGACGCTGAAAGACGCGAAAGGGACGGTGCTGCTGATGGTCAACTCGGTCTGCGGGTGTGCGGCGGGACGGGCTCGCCCCGGCGTGAAGCTCGCGCTGCGCACCGCCCGGGCGAAGCCGCAGCAGCTGACGACCGTCTTCGCGGGCCAGGACGCCGAAGCCACGGCGCGCGCCCGCAGCTACTTCAGCGGCAATCCCCCGACCTCACCGCAGATCGCGCTCTTCAAGGACGGGCAGCTCGTCTACCTCATGCAGCGCCATCAGATCGAGGGGCGCGACGCCCCCGAGATCGCCGCGGACCTGGCGAAGGCGTTCGAGACGCACTGTAACTGAAGCTGATGGCTAATGGCTGATAGCTGATGGGAAACAAAGACAAAGCCCCGGGAAACCGGGGCTTCTGTTTGCCATCAGCCATCAGCCATCAGCCATCAGTTATCAGCGGTTTCTCAGGGTGATCGGAAGGGCAGCGTCCAGCCCAGCCGGGTCCCTCCGCGTGAGGGGGCGATGATCAGTCCCTGAAACGGGATATTGCGCGTTCCGCGTTCCCGCAGCAGCTCGAGGACGAAGAGAGCCGTGGTGCCGGCCAGCGCCACTTGTCCACTGATCAGCCAGGTGCGCGCAGCGCGGTCGCCGGCCACGACCCGGGCGTAGCGCTCCTCGGCGATCGCGTTGGTGTAGCGGCCGTCGACTCCGAGGGAGCAGGCACCGGAGCTCAGGCAGTACTGCTGGAGATCGTTGAACGCGGTGTTGGCCTGGTGATGCTGGATGACACCCATGGCGGTGAAGCCGACGAACATCGCCGCCGCGCCCCACTTGCCGTAGTGCACGATGGGCGACGCCGGTTGGCCGGCCGGCTCGGCCGGTGCGTCCGTCGACTGCGCCAGCGCCGGGTGCGCCGCGGCCGCCGCGGCCAGGAGCACCGCTCCCACCGCCCGGCGGCTCATCGGAACGCCACGATGTCGCCGCGCATCGACACGGCGATCAGTGTGCGGGTGTCGGCCAGCACCGGCTCGGACACCGGCGGATCCACCCGCGTCGACCACTTCCGCACGCCCGTCGAATCCACCAGCAGAATCTCGCCGTTCACGGCGCTCACGTATATCCCCTGCGCCGTGGGTGTCGGCCCCGCGCGAACGGCGAGGCCCAGCGCCACGCGTCTGCCGCCCTCGCCGCTGAGCGGCACGATCGCCAGGGTCCCCCGTCCGGTGAGCGCGTAGGCGCGTCCGGCCTGGACGGCGATGCTGCCGACGATGGGATCGCCCAGCTCCATCGTCCAGCGGGTGCGCAGCGTGGTGGCGCTGATCGCTTCGAGCCGCCCGGTCGACGTCCCGATGATGACCAGTGAATCGGCGAGGGCCGGGGCGGCGATGATCGCGCCGTGGGTGCCGCGCCGCTCGCGTACGGCGCCGGTGCGTCCGTCGAGGAGGAAGATCGAGTCCGCCGTCGGCACCACCAGCCCCGCCGGGACCGGCAGGAGGGCCGTGCGAATGGCGCCGGGAAGGCGGGTGCGCCAGGCGTAGGAGCCGGTGCGCGCGTCGATGCGGCCCGCGGTGCCCTCGACGGTGCCGAGGTAGAGGACCGAGTCGTCGAGGGCCAGCGGGGCGGTCACATCGCCCGCGCGCGCCGACCAGATGGTCGCGCCGGTGCTGAGCCGCAGGGCGTAGACGCGGCCGCCCATGGTCTGCTCGGCGACGAAGATCCGGTCGTCGGCCAGGAGCGGGCCGCCGCCGATGGCCAGGCCCAGCCGGCGCGTCCAGATGAGCGTGCCCGTGGTCCGATCGAGGAGCGCGACCCGGTGATCGGCCAGGGCGACGGCCAGGACGTCCTCGGCGAGGGCCGGCGAGCCGGTGATGCCGCGGGCGATACTGGCGCGCCAGATGGGCTGCGGGTCGGTGGCGAGCGTTTCGGCGTTGCCGGCGCGCGCGCTGCCGCCCAGGTACGCGGGCCAGACGCGCTCCTGGAGCGCCGGGCCCACGCGCCCGCCAGTCGTCGCGCATGCGTTGACCAGCCCGAGCAGCGCGGCTACAATCGCAGTTCGCCTATGCCCACACGTCATTGGATCTCCGAGCTTTCCGCGCACATCGGCCAGACGGTCGCGGTGCAGGGCTGGGTCGTGACGACCCGTTCGTCCGGCAAGATCGCCTTCGTCGTCGTGCGCGACGGCTCCGGCCAGCTCCAGGGCGTCCTCGCCAAGGCCGAAGTGCCGCCCGAAGCCTGGGATCGGTTCGGCCAGCTGACGCAGGAGACCTGCGTCCGCCTCGAGGGCGTGGTGCGCGAAGACCAGCGCTCGCCGGGCGGCGTCGAGCTCACCGTGCACGACGTTGCGATCCTCGGTCCCAGTGCCGACTTCCCGATCACGCCGAAGGAACACGGTACCGCGTTCCTCATGGAGCGCCGCCACCTCTGGCTGCGCAGCAAGCGCCAGGCGGCGATCGCGCGAGTGCGTCACGAGGTCATCCAGGCGATCCGCGACTTCTTCTACGCCCGCGAATTCTACCTGGTGGACACGCCGATCCTGACCGGCAGCATCGGCGAGTCGGCCGGCACCCTCTTCGAGACCGAGTATTTCGACCTCGGCAAGGCCTACCTGGCGCAGACCGGCCAGCTCTACCTCGAGGCCGCCTGCGCCGCGCTCGGCAGGGTCTACTGCTTCGGCCCGACGTTCCGCGCCGAGAAGAGTAAGACCCGCCGGCACCTGACCGAATTCTGGATGGTCGAGCCCGAAGTCGCCTTCAACGACTCCGCCGACAATATGCGTCTCCAGGAGGATTTCGTCGCCTACATCGTGGCGCGCGTGTTGGAACGTCGCCGCTCCGAGCTGGCGGAGCTGGAGCGGGACGCCAAGGTGCTCGAGTCCGTGGTGGCGCCCTTCCATCGGATCACGTACACCGACGCGGTGGCGAAGCTTCAGGCCGGGGGCTCGGACATCGCCTGGGGCCGTGACCTGCGCGCCGACGACGAGGCGGCCCTGACCGAGGGACTCGACCGGCCGCTCTTCGTGATGAACTACCCGAAGGAAGCCAAAGCGTTCTACATGAAGGAGAACCCCGATGATCCCCGGACGGTGCTGTGCGACGACTGCCTCGCTCCGGGCCTGGGGGAGATCATCGGCGGGAGCCAGCGCGAGGACGACTACGAGCGGCTGCTGAGCCGCATCCGACACGAGGGGTTGCCCGAGGAGTCCTACGGCTGGTATCTGGACCTGCGCCGCTACGGCAGCTTCGTCCACTCCGGCTTCGGCCTGGGCGTGGAGCGCACGGTACAGTGGATCACGGGCTCGCCACACATCCGCGAGATGATTGCGTTTCCGAGGATGCTCTACCGCCTGTACCCGTAGCCGCTACTCGCCCGCCTTCACCGCATCCCACAGCACGTCGAGCGCCGCCAGGTCCGCCCGGCCGAGCTCGAGGCCCTGCCGCTCGGCCAGCCGCTCGAGGGCGCGGAAGCGGCGAGCGAACTTGTCCGTGGCCTCGCGCAACGCGATGGTGGGATGGACGCCGGCCTTGC
This sequence comes from Gemmatimonadota bacterium, assembly GCA_041476105.1. GTDB lineage: Bacteria > Gemmatimonadota > Gemmatimonadetes > Gemmatimonadales > JACORV01 > DASXPG01. Next base: position 43,697 of record JBGOSS010000011.1, on the reverse strand, counting down.
GCGCGACGTTCACCGCCGCAAAGAAGACGTCGCCGATTTCGGATCGAGGATGTTCCCGGGTTTCACGCACTTCCTCTTCCAGCTTTTCGATCGGCCCCACGACATCGGGCCAGTCGAAGCCGACCGCCGCGGCCCGCTCCTGAAGCCGGTAGGCTCGTTCCAGCTCGGGCAGGCCGGCCGGGAGATGACCCAGCGCGCTCACCGCCTCGCCCCTGGCCTCCGCCTCGCGCCGTCGCGCCTCGGCCTTCTGCTTCTCCCAGTCGGGTTTCGCCCCGCCGGCGTACAGGTGCGGGTGCCGCGCTTTCATCTTGGTGACCAGCCGCTCGGAGACCTCCGCCAGCGTGAAGGCACCTCGCTCCTCGGCGAGCACGACCTGGAAGGCGCAGTGCAGGAAGATGTCGCCCAGCTCGGACGCGATCCGGTCTTCATCCCCCAGCTCGGTGGCCTCCTCGAGCTCGGCCACTTCCTCCCTGAGGTAGGGGCGGAGCGTCTCCAGGGTCAGCGCCCGGTCGAAGTCGCAGCGCCGGCGCAGATCGCGAACGAGTTCCAGAATGTCTCCAAACCCAGAATCTCCTTGCATTTAGCCCTCCTGCCGCATACGCTAAACGGTTTGCTAAACCCGAGCAATGCGCCCGTGCCCGACCGCACCTGGGTCGAGATCGACCTCGAGGCCCTGCGTGCCAACGCGCGCACGCTCCTCGAGCGGGCGGGCGGGGCGCGGCTGCTGCCCATGGTGAAGGCCAACGCCTACGGGCTGGGCGCCGTCGCGGTGGCGCGGGCGCTCGAGCCGCTGGACCCGTGGGGCTTCGGCGTTGCCACAGCCGGCGAGGGTCGGGAGCTGCGCGGGGCCGGCGTGGTGCGGCCCATTCTCGTGGTGCAGCCGACGCTCCCGATGCTGGAGGGCTGCGCGCAGCTCGGCCTGACTCCCGTCCTGGGAGGGATGGCCGAAGTGCGGGCCTGGCTGGCGCTCGGGACCCTGCCGTTTCACGTCGGTGTGGACACCGGGATGAACCGCGGCGGCCTGTGGTGGGAGGAGTTCGCGGCGGTGGCTCCCGTGTTCGCGGGCGCCCCCGGGTTCGAGGGCGTGGCGACGCACTTTCATTCCGCCGATAACGATCCGGCCTCGGTGCGCGAGCAGTGGCAGCGCTTTCAGACGGCGCTCGGCGCCCTTCCGCGGCGACCCGCCGTGGTCCACGCCGCCAATTCGGCGGCCGCGCTGGGACACCCCGAGGTCGTGGCCGACCTGATCCGGCCCGGCATCTTCCTCTATGGCGGCATGGCGGGCTCGCATCGGCCGGTTCCGGTGGTGACTTGGCGCGCCCGGGTGTGCCGGGTCGCGCGGCGTGACGCGGGGGCAACGGTGAGCTACGGCGCATCGTTCCGGGCCGGCGCGGCCTCTTACGTGACCACGGTCTCGGCAGGTTACGCCGACGGATATCGCCGCTCGCTGTCGTCGCGGGGCACGATGCTGATCGGCGGCCGGCGCTACCAGGTGGCCGGAGCCGTCACCATGGACTTCACGATGGTGACCTCAGCCGAGGCCCTGCCGGCCGACGCGGTGGCGACGCTGATCGGCACCGACGGCAAGCAGAGTCTCACCCTCGACGAAGTGGCACAGGCGGCCGGGACCATCAGCTACGAGATGCTGACCGGCCTCGGGTCGCGCGTGGAGAGGATCTACCGGTGAAGCGTTTCTTTCTCATCGTGCTGGACGGGCTGGGCTGCGGCGCGGCGCACGATGCGGCGGCGTACGGCGACGTCGGAAGCGATACCATCGGCAACGTCGCCCGTGCGGTCGGCGGGCTGGTGCTGCCGCATCTGGGGGAGCTGGGCTACGGCAACGTCCATCCGATCCCGGGCGTCGGGCCGGTGCCGCATCCCCAGGCGGCGTGGGGCGAGATGCGGCCGGCCAGCGCGGGCAAGGACAGCACGACCGGACATTGGGAGCTCTGCGGTGTCCTGCTCGAGAAGGCGTTCGCGACCTACCCGCGTGGCTTTCCCGCCGCGGTGATCGACGAGTTCGCGCGGCGCACCGGGCGGGGTGTCATGGGGAACAAGGCGGCGTCCGGCACGGCGATCATCGACGAGTACGGCGCGCGGCATCTCGCCACCGGCGACTGGATCGTCTACACCTCGGCCGACTCGGTCTTCCAGGTCGCCGCGCACCAGGAGAAGGTGCCGCTGAAGGAGCTGTACGCGGCGTGCCAGTCGGCGCGCGACATGCTGATCGGCGCCGAGGCGGTGTCGCGGGTGATCGCCCGGCCCTTCGTGGGGACCCCCGGCGCCTTCAAGCGGACGGCGAACCGGAAGGACTTCTCGATCGCGCCGGTGGGCCGCACGCTGGTGGACGCGCTGGCGGAGGCGGGCGTGCCTCGACACGGGATCGGCAAGGTGGATGACCTGTTCGCGGGCCGGAACCTGACCAGCACCCACACGCCGACCAACGGGGACGCCTACCGCCTTATTAAGGAAGCGCAGACCCGTGTAGATTCCGGGCTTGTCTTCGTGAACGTGATCGAGTTCGACCAGTCGTGGGGGCACCGCAACGACGTTGCGGGGTTTCACCAGGGACTCCGGGAGCTCGATGCGGAGCTGCCGGGCCTGCTGTCGCTGATGCGTGACGACGACATCGTCGCCTTCACGGCGGACCACGGCAACGACCCGACGACGCCCTCGACCGACCATGCGCGGGAGAACGTCCCGCTGCTGGTCGTCGGCCCGCGGGTGAAGGCGGTGGACCTGGGGTCGCGGGCCACGTTCGCGGATCTCGGGCAGACGGCGGCCGAGTACTTCGGCGTCCCGGCGCTGGCCGCCGGAACGAGCTTCCTGAGGGAGATCGGACGATCGACGCGTTGATCGCAGCGGCGCAGGCGGCGCGGGGCAGGGCCTATGCTCCGTACTCGAAGTTCCACGTCGGCGCGGCGCTCGAGGCCGACGACGGCACCGTCTTCGCGGGGTGCAACGTGGAGAATGCGTCGTATGGCGGGACCATCTGCGCTGAGCGCACGGCGATGGTGAGCGCGGTGGCCGCGGGGAAGCGGCGCTTCCGGCGGATCGCGATCGCGAGCGACGCCGATGCACCGGTGGCGCCCTGCGGGTTCTGCCGGCAGTTCCTGGCCGAGTTCGGCACCGATCTCACGGTGATCTCGGTCGGCGCGGGCGGCGGGCGGAAGTCGTGGACGCTGGCGGAGCTGCTTCCCAGCGCCTTCACCGGCGCGGACTTTGCGGAGGGGCGATGAGACTCGGCAAGGTGGTCGGCTCGGTGGTCGCGACGCGCAAGGACGCATCCCTCGAGGGAACCAAGCTCCTGGTGGTCGAGAATCTCACGCTGGACCTGAAGCCGGAAGGCGGATACGTGGTGGCGGTGGACGCGGTGGGTGCGGGAGCGGGCGAGGTGGTGCTGTACGCCGGCGGATCGTCGGCGCGGCAGACGCCGGTGACGAAGGATCGGCCGGTGGATGCCGTCATCATGGCGATCGTGGACAGCTTCGACGCGCATGGCACGAACGTTCGCCTGGCGTAGCGCGGCGGCCGCGATCGTCGCGGCGGCGGCCTTCGCGTGCAAGGAGGAGGTGACGGCGCCGGGACACTGTCCCGATCTGTGCGCGGCCGACAGCCTGGTGGTGGAAGACACCGTCCTCACCGGCATCGTGGCGTCCGACACCAGCGTACGCGGGTATACCCGCATCGACGTCGGTCCCATCCTCCTGGTGTCGAACACCGATTCGCTCGAGGCGCATCCGCTGATCCAGTTCACGCCGATCCCGGTGCGCTGGTTTCCGCCGGGTATCGATACCGCCGGGGTGACGATCGGCAAGATCGACAGCATCGCGTTCGAGATCCGGATGGAGCAGCGCGACACCGCCGTGCACAACATCCGGCTGCTCGTCTACCGCGTCGCGCCCACGCTCGACTCGCTGACCAGCTTCGATTCGGTGCGCACGGTGTTCAGCGGCTCAGCGCCGTTCGACTCGATCCCCGTCGACGATTCGCTGGGCGTGAAGCTGCTGCGCCGCATGCTGCCGGTCACGGCCATGGCGATCGACTCCGCCGACTCCAACGTCGTCGCGCTGGCCCTCGCGGTGCGCGCCGATTCGCAGACCACGGTGCGCTTGTCTTCCGGCGATCTTACCGGCATTCCCCCCCGGCTCCGGTTCTTCGTGCACGGGGCGGCGCCCCGTGACACCTTCTCCACGGAACTCGACGCCATCGCGAGCTACGATACCTACGTGCAGTCGCCCGATCCGCCGCCGCCGCCCGCCGGCGTCATCGCGGTGGGCAACCAGCCGGCGGCACGCGCGATCCTGCGCTTCGATATCCCGCGCTATTTCATCGACTCGGTCACGGTGGTGCGGGCCAGCCTCCAGTTGACGACGACGCGGCCGGTGGGGGGGATACCGGGCGAGGCGGTGTCGTTCGCGGCGGTGCCGATCCTGCGCGACCTCGGGGGGAAGTCGATTCTCTTCCAGGACAGCACGGTCGCCGGGTTCGGCACGGCCACCGTCGGGCAGTCGGGCGTCGTCGAGATCGAGGTGGGCCGGATCCTGACCCTGTGGAAGGGCATCAGCCCCGACTCCCTGCCGCGCGCGGTCATGGTCCGCAATACCGCCGAAGACGAGACCCATGTTGACCTGGAGGCGGCGGGTCACACCGCCGGAGCCGCCGCCCCGCAAATCCGGCTCTCCTTCGTGCGGCCCTTCCGCTTCGGGGTCCCGTGATGCGCGCCCGCGCCTTTGCCCTCCTCGCGCTCGCTTCCGGGGCCGTCGCGTCACCGGTCCTGGCGCAGGGCTCGACCTTCGCGTTGCGAGGGCTGGGCTGGGCCGCGCGGCCCGTTTCGGCGCGCAGCGCGGGGACCGCTGGCGCGCTCGCCCTCCTGGATCCCGAAATGGCGGCCAACCCCGCCGCCCTGACCCGGTGGCGCTCGGTCGCGGCCTGGGCGGTCGCGGCGCCAACGAAGCGCTCCTACGACTCGCCGACGGGGTCGGCCGAGCAGCAGACGGTGCGCTTCCCGTTGTTCGGCTTCGCGGCAGTGCTGCCGCCCAGGCTGGTCTTCGGGTTCAGCATCTCCGACTACCTGGACCGGACCTGGACCCTCCAGCAGCAGGACTCGATCCTGCTGCGCAACCAGATGGAGACCTTCACCGACGCCGGGCGCTCGATCGGCGGCGTCTCCGACCTCCAGCTCGGCGCGGGATACCGCGTCACCCAGGCCCTCTCCGTCGGTCTCGCGTTCCATTACTACCTGGGTTCGACCCGGCTCACCGCCCAGCGCAGCTTCATCAACGTTTCGTACCAGCAGATCCTGGAGCAGTCGCTCACCGATTTCCGCGGCGCGGGGGTCGGGGCCGGCCTGTTGTGGTCGCTTCCGCGACTCGACATCGCGGCGTCGGCCCGGCTCAACGGCAGCCTCCGCTCCCACAACTCGAGCGGGCAGATCGCCCACACGCACCTGCCCCCGCAACTCGCCGTCGGCCTCCGCTGGCACGTGGTGCCTGGAGTCTTCTTCGCGGGGACCGCGCAGTACGATGGCTGGGGTCGCGCGGCGGCCGACCTGGCCGGCACCGGGCAGGAGACGGCGCGCAACGTCTGGACGTTCGCCGCCGGTGTCGAGGTGCCGCGCGTCACCCTGATCAAGCTGCACACCCCGCTGCGGGCCGGCTACCGCACCCGCACGCTGCCGTTCACCTCGCTCGGGCAGGAGATCCACGAGCACGCGGTAGCCGGAGGCTTCGGCTTCGTGCTGGCCCGCGACCGCACCACCATCGACATCGGGTTCGAGTCCGGCGACCGCAAGGCGGGCGTGGCCAGGGAGAAGTTCCGCTCGATCTTCGTCGGCTTGACGGTCCGGCCGTGAGGGTGCTGCTCCAGACGTTCGGCTGCAAGGCGAATCAGTACGACACGGAGGTCGTTCGCCAGCAGCTCGAAGCGGCGGGCTGCACCGTGGTGGACGAGGCGGAGCAGGCCGACGCGGCGGTGGTGAACTCGTGCACCGTCACCCACGTGGGCGAAGCGAAGATGCGCGGTTTCGTGCGCCGTCTCGCGCGGACCCAGCCCGGCATCCGCACCGTCGTCATGGGGTGCGCCGCCGCACTGGACGACGGCCGCATCGCCGCGCTGCCGGGGGTCGCCGCCGTGGTGGGCGGCTCGGATGCCGATGCCGTGGCCGAAGCCCTCGGCGTGACGGTGCAGGGGAGAGCGCCGCTGTCGGGATTCCGTGGCAGCTCGCGGGCCTGGCTCAAGGTGCAGGACGGCTGTGACGAGCACTGCACCTTCTGCGCGACCACGCTCGCCCGCGGCGACAATCGCTCGCGCGACCCCGAGGCGGTCGTCGCCGAGGCGCGCACCCTCGCCGAGCGCCATGCGGAGATCGTCCTGACGGGCGTCCACATCGGGACCTACGGGCTGGAGGGGTCGGGCTGGACACTCGGTCGGCTCGCGGCGCTCCTGGTGGACCGCGTTCCCGGGGTGCGCTTCCGGCTGTCGTCGGTCGAGGCGACCGAGGTGTGTGCCGACCTCGAGCGGTTGATGGTCGAGCAACCCGGCCGGCTGGCGCCACACCTGCACGCCCCGCTCCAGTCGGGGAGTGACCGGGTGCTGCGCCGCATGGGCCGGCACTGGTACACGGCGGGCACGTACAGCCGGCGCATTCTCGAGCTGGCACGCCGGGTGCAGCCGTTCGGCCTGGGTGCCGACGTGATCGTCGGGTTTCCGGGCGAGAGCGAGGCCGACCACCGGGAGACGGTCGCGCTGGTCGAGGCGCTCCCCTTCACCTACCTGCACGTCTTCCCGTATTCGCCGCGCGAGGGCTCGGCCGCACCCCGCCTGGGGCCGCCACCCGCGCCCGAGGTGGTGCGCGCGCGAAGCGCCGAGCTGCGAGCGCTGGCCGCCAGGAAGGCGTCGGCGCATCGCGCGTCGCGGCACAGCCAGATGGCCGACCTCGTCCTCGAGGGACGGCAGGGCGGCCTGCGCGACGCGCTCACCGAGGACTACGTCGCCGTGCAGCTCGACGCGGAAGCCGGGTGGGTAGTGGGCCGGTCGCGGGTCCGCGCGCGTCTCGCGCTGAGCGGCGCCCGCCTGACCGCGGATGCTGCGTGAGCATCCCCTCCGTCCCCTCCGTCCCCTCCGTCACCTCCGTCCCCTCCGTCACCTCCGTCACCTCCGGTTTCTACATCGAGACCTACGGCTGCCAGATGAACGTGGCCGACTCCGAGTTGATGGCCGGGGTGCTGGCGCGCGAGGGCCTGGTGCCGGTGACGAGTCCCGATGACGCGCAGGTGATCCTGGTCAACACCTGTGCCGTGCGCGACCACGCCGAGCAGCGGGTCTTCGGGCGCGTGGGCGAGCTCAAGCGACACAAGCGGCCCGGGGCGGTACTCGGTGTTGTCGGCTGCATGGCCCAGCGGCTGGGGGAGCGGCTCCTCAAGCGGGCCCCCCACGTGGACTTCGTGGCGGGTCCGGACGGCTACCGGCAGCTGCCGCAGTTGGTGCGTCGCGCCCGGGAGGGTGACCGGACGGCGGAGACGACCTTCGTCGCCGCGGAGCACTACGAGGACATCGTCCCGGCCCGCGCCAGCGGGGCCAGCGCCTGGATCACCGTCCAGCGCGGCTGCGATTATCGGTGCACGTTCTGCATAGTTCCGTATACGCGGGGCCCGGAGCGCAGCCGCATCTTGGCCGACGTGGTGCGCGAGGCGGAGCAGTTGGCCGCCGGCGGCGTCACGGAGGTCACACTCCTTGGCCAGACGGTCAATTCCTATCACGACGGATCGCACGACTTCGCGGACCTGCTGCGCATGGTGGGTACGGTGCCGGGGATCCGGCGAGTGCGCTTTACAAGCCCGCACCCCAACGACTTCTCCGACCGGGTCATCGCGGCGATGGCGCAGACGGCGGCCGTCTGCGAATACGTCCACCTGCCGGTGCAGAGCGGCAGCGATCGTGTGCTGCGCCGGATGCTGCGCCGCTACGACCGCGCCGGCTACCTCGACACGGTGCGCCGGTTGCGCCAGGCCATCCCCGATCTCGCGCTGTCCACCGATTTCATCGTCGGCTTCCCGGGCGAAACCGACGAGGACTTCGAGCAGACGCTGTCGCTGGTCCAGGAAGTGGAGTACGACAGCGCCTACACCTTCCGCTTCAGTCCGCGCGAAGGGACGCCCGCGACGCGCCTGCCCGACGCCGTCCCGGACGACGTGGCCTCGCAGCGGCTCGAGCGACTCATCGCCGTGGTGCGCGCCGTGGGGCGAGCCCGCAACGCGGCGGTGGTGGGGGAGACGTACGAGGTCCTGGTCGAGGGTCCCGCTCCCCGCGGGCCCTGGCTCCAGGCCCGCACCCGGCACAACCGGGTGGCGATGCTGGACGGGCCGGCGTCCTGGATCGGTGGTTACCGGATGGTCCGTTTCACGGGCACGACCGGCGCGACGTTCACGGCGGTGCCGGCCGCTCTGTCGCTCGCCGTGGTGGGGGCGGGGGCATGAAGAACGTCGTCGAGGAGTTCGTGCACGTCCTCTACGCCGAGCTGCGGCCCGGTGTGCCGGAGGCCCACGACTGCCCGATCTGCGAGGAAGACGTGCTGGTCTACGTCCTCAACCGGCTCCCCTCGCAGTACGTCTCGACGCGCCGAGGCGAAGTGCTGTCCCGGCTCGACATCCAGGTCGGCCAGCCGCGGACCGACGCGACCATCGCGATGATGGAAGGCTTCCGGTTCGTCGCTGCCAACCCACGCTGCGGCAGGACGCCGGTGCGCTGACCGGGCGCCCCGGCCGGCGATAGCATGCCGGCCGTTCTGCTCGCCGCCCTCGGATGGCTCGCCGGCGTGGTGGCCGGGCTGTTGTCCGGATGGGCTCCCTGGACGCTCGCGCCGCTCGCCGCGGCGGGAGCGTTCTTGCTTCTCTTCCACCGTCGACAGGCGGCAGTCAACAGCCACAGGCTCCTGTCGACTGTCGACTATCGACTGCCAACTTCCCTGGCCATCGCGCTGACCGCGGCAGCCGCGGGCATCATCTGGGGTGGCGCGGCGCTGCGGGTCCGTGCCTCGGACTGCCGCCTGCGGTGGCGGGATGGTGTGCGCGTCGCGCTCGTTGCCGAGCCGCGCGACCTTGCACCGCGCGGCGACGCCGCCTCGCGCGCACGGCGCTACGATGTGCGGGAGCCCGCCGTGTGCCGCGGCCCGGTGCTGGTGCAGCTTCCCCGAGCCGACACCAGCGACGCGGTGCTCGTCCTGGTCGGGACCTGGCGGGCCGATCCGTCCTTCGGCGACACACCGCTGCCGCGCCGGGCCGAGTGGGCGGGAAAGCTCGTCGCCACGGTCGCGCGGCCGGTCGGAGCGCGGCCTGGATTGCGCACCCGCCTGCGGGTCGGCGCCGAGCGAGCGCTGATGCGGCTTTTCGGCCCGCGTCGCTGGCCCCTGGCGGCCGCGCTGACGGTGAGTCCCGAGGCCGCGTTGCCCGTCGAGCTGCGCCAGCGCTTCGCACGCGCGGGGCTGGCGCACATTCTCTCGATCTCCGGCCTTCACGTCGGCATTCTCGCCGGCGCGTTGATCATCCTGCTCCGCGCTGGCCGCCTTTCGCCTCCCGTTGCTCGCCTGGCCGGTACGGTGCTCGTGGCCGGGTACATCTGGATGCTGGGGTTTCCCGCTCCAGCATTGCGCAGCGGGGGGCTCCTCGCGCTCTGGTGCTGGTCGCGCGCGCGGCAGCGGCCGCCGGTCCCCGGAACCATCCTGGCAGGGACGGCGCTCGTCGTGGTAGCGGCCGATCCGTGGACGGTCTTCGAGCCGGGCCCCTGGCTCTCGTTCGCCGGCGTCTGGGGCTGCGGGAGCGCGTCGCGATGGTGGGAGCGCGTGGCGCGCGAGGCGCGCGGCCGCGGCGTTCGGCGGGTCCTGCGCTGGCTGACGCCCCTGGTGGTGAGCGCGGGGGCGGTGCTGGCCACCTCGCCGATCCAGGCGCTGGCCTTCGGCAGCGTCACGCCGGTCGCGGTGGCGGCCAATATCGCGGCCATTCCCCTGGCGGCCTTCGCGACGCCGGCGCTGGCACTCGCCCTGGTCCTCGCGGCGATCCCGGGCGCGATGCCGGCGGCGGCACTCGCCGCCTCCGCCTCGGGGTTGGCGCTCGACGGCCTGGAGCAGGTGGCCTCCCTCGCCGCCGCGCTGCCCTCGGCCACGTTCACGGTGGAGGCCCCGTTCGCCTGGGCCGCCGTTACCGGCGCCCTGGCGATCTGGCTGCTGCACCCGGCACGCGGCCGGCGGCCGGCCCGGCAGCTCCTTGCCCACCGCGTGGTGTCGGCGGCGCTTGTGCTGCTCGCCGGGCTGGCGTGGTGGCCAGTGCTCGGCGCGCGCAGCGCTCCGGACGGGGATGGACGGCTCGCCCTGCACTTTCTCTCGGTCGGGCAGGGTGACGCCGCGGCGATCCGCACGCCGCATGGACGATGGATCGTCATCGACGGCGGTCCGCGCGCACCGGGCCTCGACGCGGGCGCCCGGAAGGTCGTGCCGTTCCTGCGTCGCCACGGAGCCCGCCGGGTGGACGTGGTGGTGGCGTCGCACGGCGACGCCGACCACCTCGGCGGCATTCCCGCCGTGCTGACGTTGTTGCCCGCGGAGCTGGTGCTCGAGCCGGGTGCGGTGGACGGAAGACCGCTGTACGCGGAGCTGCTGGCAGACATCGCGAAGGACCACGCGCGCTGGCATCCGGCCCGCGCCGGCGAGCGGTTTGCGATCGACGGGGTGACGATCCGGATCTGGCATCCCGACAGCGCCACGATTGCGGCGCGCTGGGCGGCCAACGAGAACTCCGTGGTGCTGACGGTCGAGTACGGCGCGTTCCGGGCGCTCTTCGGCGGCGACGCCGGGCTCCCGATGGAAGCGCTGCGGGCGGGAACGATCGGCGCCGTGACCGTGCTGAAAGTCGGCCACCACGGGAGCCGCAGCGCCAGTGGCGAAGCGTGGCTCGAGGACCTGAAGCCGGTGGTCTGTATCATTGAAGTGGGTGCGCGCAACACCTATGGCCACCCCGATCCGGGAACGGTGGCACGGCTGCGCGATCGCGGCTGCGGCGTTTGGCGCACCGACCGCGATGGTGATGTGGACGTTTCGACCGACGGCCGGATGGTCTGGGTTCGTGCTGCGGCCCGCGATACCGTGCTGGCGCTCGGGGCCGCCCGGCCCTGAGCCCGGGCTAGTTCACGGGACCCAGGTAGCGGTCGTACCAGGCCAGCGTCTCGGCGATGAGGCGGGTGCGGGGCACGAAGTGGCCGCTCTCGTGAATCACATAGCGCTTCTGTTCAGGGGGCGTGCCCAGCAGTCGGAAGAAGGGCTTCTGGCTCGTCTCCACCGGGAAGTAGTAGTCGAACTGCCCATTGAGCATGAGCACGGGCTGCGTGATGTGCGGCAGGAAGTTGATCGGCTCGACCTCCGGCTGGGCGCGCTGCATCTCCAGCCCGGCGACCATCAGCACGACCGTCCGCACCCGTCGTTCGACCGCCGGAACGATCCCGCCGTACACTCCGCCCCAGCTGACACCGAAGTAGCCCACGCGCGTCGAGTCGAGGTCCGGGCGGGTGGCCACGTAGTCCACGGCCCGGCGGAAATCCTTGACCCACATGATCGCGTGATCGCGATAGATCCCCGACTCCTCGGCGACATCCTTCTCAAACCCGTCGCCCCGCTCGAAGGTGCTCTTGTAGATCGGATACAGCACCGCGCGGCCGCTCCTCAGCACAAAGTCGAGTGTCGAGATCTGGGCCACGGGGTCGAAGGTCCGGAGGTTCAGCGCGCCGGAGCCGGGGAAGAGGATCACCGTCTGGTACGGCGGCCGGCCGTTGCGAGGCAGGTAGAGGTAGACCTGCGCGCGCTCGTGGCCGTACGGTGCGTCGTAGCTGACGCGCTGCCAGATCCAGTTCTCGGCGCTGCTGTCGGTCTGCTCGATGCGGGCGTTCAGGGCCGCCGGATCGTAGTCGTACATCCGCCGGTAGACGGCGTAGATCGACGCGTTCACCGGGCGCTCGTGGGCGAAATCCCGGAAGGCGCGCACCGCCGGCCGGCTCGCCCGGGCGAGCGTGGTGTCCGCCGCAACGTGGCTGACGAGACGGATACCGTTGATCGCGGAGCGGTCGAAGGGCGGCTGGGTGTAGGGGTCGTTGAAGGCGTAGGCGGGGTCGCTCCAGCCGCCACCCAGGATGTAGCGCGCGGCGCCGGGGCGCTCGGCGTCGGCGTTGAGGCACCATTCGCGCACGTTGCCGGCCATGTCGAGGGTGCCGTACCGACCGACGCCGCCGAAGGTGCCGACCGGCGCAGCGGCGCGGCCGTTGAGATTGCTGCGCGGCACGACGGCCGCGGCGGTCTGGGGCACCGCCGCGCGCACCCAGTGATGAATGGTCGGCAGCGACTTGCCGGCGAACCGCGCGTAGGCGGCCGCCTCGTACCAGCTCACGCCGGCGACGGGGTAGTCGGCCTGGCCGCCGGGGAAATCGCCCGCCTCCCAGGTCGCCGGCCCGGGACGACCGGTGCGGTCGGTGAAGCGCCGCACGGCTTCCTCCCAGCCCAGCGTGCGACCGCCGTCCACGAACGGCTCGGCCCACCACTCGCGCCTGCGGTACCCGCCGCTGTCCACGAATGCCTTGAACTGCCGGTTGGTGACCTCGTATTGATCGATCCGGAAGGAGTCGAGGTAGTACCCGCCCAGGTGCTCGAGGCCCGGCAGGTTGAGCTCGGCGACCTGTCCGTCGGGCACACGCACCATGCCTGCCTGCGCTCCCCGCCCGTTGTCGAGCGCGACGAGTGGTAGCGCCTGGGCTCCGGTCGTCAGCACAACGAGCGGGCGATACCCCTCCTTCTCGAACCGGAGCAGGGAGCTGCCGTTGGGATACAGCACGCTGTCCAGCGGCGTGACGCCCAGGTCCACCCAACTGGTATCGCCGCCCGCCACAGCGCGGCGGCGCACGCGCGCTCCCGCGGGAGCGGAACGAATGCTTACGAACCGCGACATGCGCGGCAACAGGCTGGCGAGCGCGGAATCACCCGGGCTGACGGCCCGCACCTGCGTCGCGACGTTCCACGCTTCCAGGGTCTGGCCGGAGTCGAGCAGCGTGCGCATCTGGGGCAGGCCGGTCAGCGCGACCCACTGCTTCCGCGTGTGCCGGTGCCATCCGGCCACGGAGAGCCCCACGACTCCGATGAGGAGCACGGCGGCCAGCGTTCCCGCCAGGGCCCGGCGGCCCGGCGTGGCCAGGGCCCGCGCGGACGCCGCGGCGATGGGCGTGGTGCCGCCGCTGGGCGTCGTCAGCTTTTCGAGCTCGGCCAGCAGCTCGTCGGTGGTCGCGAACCGGTCGTCGGCGCGCTTCTCGAGGCAGCGCATCACCAGGCGCGCGAGCGCGGGCGGCACGTCGGGGCGTTCCTGGACCAGCGGGCGCGGCCGGGCGGTGATGTGGGCGGCCATGATGGCCTGGGCGGTCGGTCCGCTGAACGGCAAGTGGCCCGTCAGCATCTCGTAGGCGAGCACGCCGACCGCATAGAGGTCGGCGCGGTGGTCCAGGGCCGGGTCGGCGGTCGCCTGCTCGGGCGCCATGTAGGCGGGGGTGCCGAGCGAAACGCCGACCGTGGTGAGGGCCGCGCCGGCGCCCGCCTCGCTGACGGCCTTGGCGACGCCGAAATCGGTCACCAGCGCGTGGCGGCCGGCGAGCATGACGTTATCGGGCTTGATGTCGCGATGCAGGACGTGATGGGCATGGGCGTAGGCCAGCGCATCCACGATGTCCCGCAGCAACCGGACGGCATCGGACACCGGCAGCGCGCCGTCGCGTTCGATGCGGGTACGGAGCGATTCGCCTTCGACCAACGGCATGACGTAGTAGAGCAGGCCGTCGGCATCGCCGGAATCGTGCAACGGGAGGATGTGGGGGTGGGACAGCTGGGCGGCGATCTCGATCTCGCGCAGGAACCGGGTGCCGCCGAGGATCGCCGCGAGGTCGGGGCGGAGCAGCTTCACGGCGACCTTGCGGTGGTGCTTCAGGTCGTCGGCCAGGTACACCGTGGCCATGCCGCCGGCACCGATTTCCTTCAGGATCGCGTAGCGACCGGCAAGCCTGGCGCGCAGGCGTTCGAGCACGTCGTCCAAACCGGACTCCGAGAGAGAGCCGCTAAGTTACGGGCCGCAGGGCGCCCCGGCGAGGCGCCGCCGGCGGTGCGATTGCGCGGGCCCGGAGAACCGCCATATCCTTGGGTCTGTTGTGTCATTCACCCGGGGAGCATCCGTGAGGGCTTCGCTGAGCGTCCCCCTCGATCGGGTCGTAACCATCGAGAGCTTCATCATCAACCAGGAGCGCCAGCACGCGCCCCAGGCCGTGGGCGATCTCTCGAACATCCTCTACGACATCGGTCTGGCCGCCAAGATCATCAACAGCCACGTGCGCATGGCCGGCCTGGCCGATATCCTGGGCTCGGCGGGCGGCGTCAACGTGCAGGGCGAGGTCGTGCAGAAGCTCGACGAATTCGCCAACGACACGATGAAGCACACCCTGCTGCGCACCGGGCGCACCTGCCTGCTCGCCTCCGAAGAGGACGCCGAGCCGATCCCGATTCCCGAGGGCTACCGCACCGGCAACTACACCGTGCTGTACGACCCCCTCGACGGCTCCTCGAACATCGACGTCAACGTCTCCATCGGGACGATCTTCTCGATTCACCGGCGCCTCTCCGCGGAGGGCAGTCCGGGTGAGCTGCGTGACTGCCTCCAGATCGGGCGCACCCAGGTGGCGGCGGGCTACGTACTGTACGGGTCGTCGACGATGCTGGTGTACTCGACAGGGCAGGGGGTGCACGGGTTCACCTTCGATCCCACCATCGGCGAGTTCCTGCTCTCGCACCCCAACATCACCACGCCGCCGGTGGGGAAGTACTACAGCGTCAACGAGAGCAACTTTCCCCGCTGGGACCAGGCGGTGCAGAAGGTGGTGCGCGGCTGGAAGGGTGTCGAGCCGGGCAGCGAAACCAAGAACTGCCGCTACATCGGATCCCTGGTCGCGGACTTCCACAGGAACCTGATGGTCGGCGGTGTGTTCGCCTATCCGGCCGACAAGCGGTCACCGCGGGGCAAGCTGCGCCTGCTGTACGAGTGCGCGCCGCTGGCGTTCATCTGCGAGCAGGCCGGGGGCTACGCCTCGGACGGCCGGCAGTGCGTGCTGGACATCGTCCCGACGGAGCTGCACCAGCGCTCGCCACTCTTCATCGGGAGCCGCGACGACGTCATGGCGGCGGAAGCAACTCTGAAAGGCTAGTCGGCAGTCGACTGTCGACTGTCGACTGTCGACTGTCGACTGTCGACTGTCGACTGTCGACTGGAGACCGTGAACCCACATGCCTGACACCAACGCCTCCGGTATCCCCGTCAAGCCCGGTTACGGCGCGGCCGACCTGCCCGAGGGCCTCGAGGCGCGGCTGGGAGCGCCGGGGGCCTTTCCGTATGCCCGCGGCGTGCATCCCACGATGTACCGCGGGCGGCTGTGGACGATGCGCCAGTACGCGGGCTTCGGCACGGCGGAGGAGACCAACGCCCGGTTCAAGGAGCTGCTGGCGGCCGGGCAGACGGGGCTCTCGACGGCGTTCGATCTGCCCACCCAGATGGGCTACGACTCCGACCATGCGATGGCGCAGGGTGAGGTGGGCCGGGTGGGCGTGGCCATCGACACCGTGGACGATCTGGCGAGGCTCTTCGCGGGGATCCCGCTCGACACCGTCACCACGTCGATGACGATCAACGCGACCGCGGCGATCCTGCTGGCGATGTACATCGTCGTCGGCGAGGAGCAGGGCGTGCCGATGAAGAAGCTGGGCGGCACCATCCAGAACGACGTGCTGAAGGAGTACATCGCGCGGGGGACGTACATCTATCCCCCCGAGCCGAGCCTGCGGCTGGTCACCGACACCTTCCGGTTCGTGGTGGGGCACGCGCTGTCCTTCAACCCGATCTCGGTCAGCGGCTATCACATGCGCGAGGCGGGGGCGACGGCGGTCCAGGAGCTGGCGTTCACCTTCGCCAATGCGCTGGAATACCTGCGGCGCGCGCGGGCGGCGGGGATCGCCGTCGACGACCTCGCACCGCGGCTCTCGTTCTTCTTCGCCTGCTTCAGTGACATCTTCGAGGAAGTGGCGAAGTTCCGGGCGGCGCGGCGCCTGTGGGCGACGCTGCTGCGGGACGAGTTCGGGGCCGGGGAGGCGGGCTGCCGCCTGCGCTTTCACACCCAGACCGGCGGCTCGACCCTCACCGCGCAGCAGCCCCTCAACAACGTCGTGCGCGTCGCGCTCCAGGCGCTGGCCGCGGTGCTCGGCGGGACCCAGTCGCTCCACACCAACGCGTATGACGAGGCGCTGGCGCTACCCACCGCCGACTCGGCCCGGCTGGCGCTGCGCACCCAGCAGATCGTGGCCTTCGAGTCGGGCGCCACGCGGACGGCCGATCCGCTGGGCGGGAGCTGGTACGTCGAGGCGCTCACGGCGGAGCTGGAGACGCGGGCCCGCGCGCTGATGGACGAGGTGCAGCGCCACGGCGGCGCGGCGCGGTGCGCGGCCGACGGATTCATCGCCGAGGCCATCGCGCGCTCGGCCTGGGCCACCCAGCAGGCGATCGAACGGGGCGATGAGGTCGTGGTCGGGGTCAACCGGTTCGCCGAAGAGGGCGACGCGAGTCCGGCGCCCTCGCCCGACTACTCCGCTCTGGCGACCAAGCAGATCGAGCGGCTGCGCGCCGCGCGCGCCGCGCGGGACCAGCCGGCGGTGCAGGCAGCCCTCGCGGCGGTCGGGAAGGCGGCGCGAACCGGGGGAGCGCCCCTGATGGAGCCGATTCTCGAGGCGGTGCGCGCCCGGGCCACGCTGGGCGAGGTGGCCGGCGCGATGGAGGCAGTGTGGGGGCGGCATGACCGAACCTAGAACCAGGAACCCGGACCTGGACGACTTCGGGGAGCACGGGATCGTGTTGGTTCCAGATTCTGGATTCTTCTGTTGACAGGTGTGAAAGCGCGTCGCTAACTTTAAGAGCTATGCCGACTTACGACTACAAGTGCCCCAAGTGCGGCAACGAATTCCAAGAGGTCCAGAAGATCACCGCCAAGACCGGCGCCAAGTGCCCGAAGTGCGGCACCAAAGCTGAGCTACAGCTGTCGGGCGGTGCAGGTCTGGTCTTCAAGGGATCGGGGTTCTACCTGACCGACTACGGCCGCTCCGGTCAGAAGTCCCGGACCGAGAGCGATGCCGGTTCGAGTGGCGGCGAGAAGCCCGCGGCCGACAAGCCGGCGGCTGAAAAGAAGACCGGCGAGAAGCCGGCGTCCAAGCCCAAGCCCGCCAAGAAAGACGACTGACGATGGCCCTGGAAGCCATTCGTGCCGAGCTGGCGCGGGTCGCGGCGTCGCTGGGGGCGCCGGAGGGCGTCGAAGTCGTGCTCGAGACGCCCAAGGACAGGGCGCACGGCGACGTCGCGACCAACCTCGCGATGGCGCTGGCGCGGCCGTTGCGCGCCGCGCCGAGGAAGCTCGCCGAGCAGATCGTCGCCGCGCTGGCGTTCCCGCCGGGGGTGGTCGCGTCGGTGGAGATCGCGGGGCCGGGCTTCATCAATTTCCGGCTGGCGCAGGACCAGCTCGCGTCGATCCTGACCACGATCTTCGCCGCCGGCCCGGCCTACGGGCGCAGCGGCGAGGCGCACGCCGAGCGCGTCAACGTGGAATTCGTTTCGGCCAATCCGACCGGTCCGCTGCACGTGGGACATGGCCGGCAGGCCGCCCTGGGTGACGCGATCGCGAGGCTCCTCGAGTGGACCGGCTGGGCGGTCACGCGGGAGTTCTACTACAACGACGGCGGCGCCCAGATCCTGAACCTGGCCGCGAGCGTGCAGGCGCGCATCGCGGAGCTGGGCGGCCGCAGCGCGGAGATTCCCGAGGGCGGTTACCACGGCGAGTACATCCGGGACATTGCCCGGCAGTACGTGGAAGCCCACCCGGCCGACGCCGAGGGCGCCGATGCCGAAGCGGTCCGGCGCTTCGCCGTGCGGGCGCTACGCGAGGAGCAGGACCGCGACCTCCAGGCGTTCGGCGTCGGCTTCGAGGTCTAGTCTCTCGAGTCGTCGCTTTACGCCGACGGCACGGTGGAAAAGACGGTGCAGCGCCTGATCGCCGCCGGGCACGCCTACGAGCGGGACGGCGCGTTGTGGCTCCGGACCACCGACTTCGGGGACGACAAGGACCGCGTCATCCGCCGTAGCGCGGCCAAGGGTGGGCAGTACACCTACTTCGTTCCCGACGTCGCGTACCACCTCGGCAAGTGGGAGCGCGGCTTCCACCGGGCGATCAACGTCCAGGGATCGGATCACCACAGCACCGTGGTCCGGGTGCGCGCGGGCCTCCAGGCGCTCGACGCGGGGATCCCCGAGGGCTACCCCGAGTACGTGCTGCACCAGATGGTCACGGTGATGCGCGGCGGTGAGGAAGTGAAGATCTCGAAGCGCGCCGGGAGCTATGCCACGGTGCGCGACCTGGTGGACGAGGTGGGCCGCGATGCGGTGCGCTACTTCTTCCTGATGCGGAAGGGAGACACCCACCTCCAGTTCGATGTCGACCTCGCGCTCACGCGCAGCGAGGAGAACCCGGTCTTCTACGTGCAGATGGCGCACGCGCGGATGGCGGGCATCTTCCGCACCTACGCCGCGGCGGGAGGCGAGAGTGGCGGCGTGACGGCCGCGGGCGTGGACCTGGCGGTGCTCACGGACCCCAGCGAGCCCGAGCTGCTCAAGGTGCTGGCCCGGTTCCCCGACACGGTGCGGCGCGCGGCCGAGGCCCTCGAGCCGCAACGCGTCACCGGGTACGCCGAGGAGCTGGCGCGCGCGGCGCACCACTGGTACCACAAGTGCCGGGTCCTGGGCGAGGCGCCCGAGGTCGAGCGCGCCCGGCTGGCGCTGGCGCGGGCCGCCCAGATCGTCCTGGCGAATACGCTGGCGCTGCTCGGGTTGTCGGCGCCGGACCGGATGTGAGAGCGGAGGTGACAAAGGTGACGGAGGGGAGCATATGAGTCTGCTCGTGGTCGGGAGCGTGGCGCTCGATTCGGTCGAGACGCCGTTCGACAAGGTGCACGACGCCCTCGGCGGGTCGGCGGTGTTCTTCGCCTGCGCGGCGTCGCTGCTGCACCCGGTGCAGGTGGTGGGCGTGGTGGGCGACGACTATCCGATGGCCGAGCTGCGGCGCATCGCGGAGCGGGGCATCGACCTGCGCGGCGTCACGACGGCGCCGGGCGAGAGCTTCCGCTGGGCGGGGCGCTACGGCTTCGACCTCTCGACGCGCGATACCCTCGAGACGCGGCTGGGCGTCTTCGCCAACTTCAAGCCGAAGATCCCCGAGGAGTTCCGGGAGAGCGCCTACGTCTTCCTGGGCAACATCGATCCCGAGCTGCAGCTCGACGTCCTGAACCAGGTGAAGAAGCCGTACTTCGTCGCCTGCGACACGATGAATTACTGGATCCAGGGCAAGCGCAAGGAGCTGCTGCGGCTGCTGGAGCGGGTGGACTGCCTCATGGTGAACGACTCCGAGATCCGCGAGCTCTCGGGCGATTGGCACATCCATCGCGCCGCGCGCTGGGTGCTCGATCATGGTCCCAGGTATGTGGTGATCAAGAAGGGTGAGCACGGGGCGGTCCTGGTGGGCCAGGGGAAGACCTTCTTCGTTCCGGCGTTTCCGCTCGAGGACGTCTTCGACCCCACGGGGGCGGGCGACGCCTTCGCCGGAGGATTCATGGCGCACCTCGCGCGCAAGCGCTCGCTCGACGACAGCCGCCTGCGGCTCGCGATGGTCTACGGTTCCGCCATGGGCTCGTTCGCCGTCGAGCGGTTCTCGGTGAAGCGGTTCGACGAAATCGGGAAGGACGAGATCACGCGGCGGGTGCACGCGTATCGCGACCTCGTGCACTTCGAGCCCGAGACGCTGTGAGCGGTACCGACCGGTACGCCGCCGCCGGGGTGGACCTGTCGGCCGCCGAGCGCGCCAAGATGCGCATCGGGTCCCTGGTGCGGGGCACGCGGACCGGCGCGTCGCTGGGCGCGGTGGCCGGCTTCGGTGGCCTGGTGCGGGTGCCGCGCGACGTCCCGGACCCGGTCCTGGTGGCCTCGACCGACGGCGTCGGCACCAAGGTCCTGGTGGCGATCCAGGCGGGCCGCCACGACACCGTGGGCGAGTGCCTCGTCAACCACTGCGTGAACGACATCCTGGTGCACGGCGCCCGGCCGCTCGGCTTCCTCGACTACTTCGCCGCGGGCCGGCTCGAGCCGGATGTGGCGGCCGACGTGGTGAGCGGCGTGGCGCGCGGCTGCCGGGCGCACCGCATGCCGTTGCTCGGCGGCGAGACGGCCGAGATGCCCGATGTCTACCGCGCAGGCGAGTACGACCTGGCGGGGACCATCATCGGCGTGGTGAGCGAGTGCGACGCGCTCCACGGCGACCGGGTGCGGGCGGGCGACGTGCTGGTGGGCTACGCGGCGAGCGGCTTCCACACCAACGGCTACTCGCTGCTGCGGCGCGTCGTTTTCGGCACGCTGCGCCTCGGGGTGCAGGACCGATTCCCGGAAACCGGCCTCAGCGTCGCCGAGGTCCTGCTCGCGGTGCACCGGAGCTACTTCGACGCCATCTGGCCGGTGCGGACCACCGTGCACGCCCTGGCCCACATTACCGGCGGCGGGATTCCCGGCAATCTCGTCCGCGTACTGCCCCCGGCCGTGGACGCGATGGTCCGGCCGCTCGCGTGGCCGCTGCCCGCCGCCTGCCGCGTGGTGCAGGAAGCCGGGCGCGTCGCCGACGACGAGATGCGGCGCGTTTTCAACCTGGGGATCGGCATGATCGCGGTGTGCGCGCCGGACGACGTGGCCGCGGTCCGCAGGGCGGCGAGCGACGCCGACGTCGAGAGCTGGGTCATCGGGGCGACGGCGGACGGTACCGGCGTCGTCCGGTTCGAGGCCTGAGCGCGGCGTGACCGCCCGGGAAGCGATGGCGCGCGCGGTCCACCTCGCCTGGCGCGGGTGGGGCCGCGTGGGCGCCAACCCGATGGTCGGGGCCGTGGTGCTCCAGGGTGGCGAAGTGGTGGGCGAGGGGTGGCATGCCGAGTTCGGGGGACCGCACGCCGAAGCGGTGGCGCTCGAGAAGGCCGGGCCACGCGGCCGGGGCGGCGACCTCGTCGTCACCCTCGAGCCCTGTCGGCATCACGGCAAGACGCCGCCCTGCATCGAGAAGATCCTCGCCCACGGCATCCGGCGCGTCGTCTTCGCCGCCGAGGACGTGGACCCCAAGGCCCGGGGCGGGGCGCTGCACCTGCGCACCGCCGGCGTCAAGGTCGAGACCGGGCTGCTGGCCGAGGACGTGCGGCGCCAGAACGCGGCGTTCTTTCACCGCCACCGGTCGTCGGGTCGTCCCTACGTTGCCGTGAAGCTCGCCATGTCGCTCGACGCCCGCATCGCCGATCGCCGCGGCCACGCGCACTGGATCACGGGCACCGAGGCCCGCGCCTTCGTCCACTGGCTCCGCGCCGGCTTCGACGCGATCGGCGCCGGGCTCGGCACGGTGCGCGCCGACGACCCGCGGCTCACGGCGCGGGGCGACGTGGTGCCGCTGCTGCCGCCGACCCGCGTGATCTTCGACACCCGCGCCGAGATGCCGCGCGACGCCGCACTGGTACGCGGGCGTGAGGCGCATACGCTGGTGCTCGCCGGCCCGGGCGCTCCGGCGGCCAACGTCGCGGGACTGCGGCGCGCCGGGGTCGAGGTGGTCCAGGCCGACGGGCCGGCCGCGCAGTTGGCGGCGCTCAAGTCGCGCGGTGCGCACAGCCTGCTGGTCGAAGGTGGCGGTGTGCTCGCGGGACGGTTGATCGCGGCGGGCCTGGTGGACCGGCTGTTCCTGATCCAGGCCCCGGTGCTCCTGGGGCGGGGCGGCGTGCCGGCCTTCGGCGAGCTCGAGGGGCCGGACCTCGAGGACGCGAGCCGCTGGACGGTCGCCGGGCGGCGCAGCCTCGGCACCGACACTCTGCTGGTGGTGGATCGCGCCTGATGTTCACCGGTCTGGTCACCGCGATCGGCAAGGTCATCCGGGTTGTCCCCACCGCCCGCGGACTGCGCATCGCGATCGCGTCGCCATACCGCGACCTGGCGACCGGCGAGAGCATCGCCGTCGACGGCGCCTGCCTGACGGTGGTCGCGAAGGAGAAAGGCAAGTTCGCCGTCGAGGCCATCGGGACCACCCGGGAGCGCACCAAGCTCGGTGAGTATGCGGTGGGCACGCGCGTGAATCTCGAGCGCGCCCTGCGCGCCTCGGACCGACTGGGCGGACACCTGGTCGCCGGACACGTCGATGGGGTTGGGACCATCCTGCGGCGCAAGGCGAAGGGTGAGAGCACCCTCCTCGACATCGCGGCGCCTCCCGAGGTCTTCGCGCTCTGCGTCCCCCTCGGGTCGATCGCCGTGGACGGGGTGAGCCTGACGGTCAACGCCCTGGCGCGGCGGGGCCGGGCGGTACAGGTCGCCCTGGTCCCCCACACGCTCGACGTGACCACCCTGGGTGGAGCCGTCGTCGGCACCCGGGTACATTTAGAGGCTGACCTCATCGGCAAGTACGTGAGGCAGTTGGTGCAGCCCTACCGCGCCTCCGGGCGCCGGGAGCCATAAATGCCGTTCGGCACCGTCGAACAGGCGATCGACGACATCCGCGCCGGCAAGCTGGTGATCGTCGCCGACGACGAGGACCGCGAGAACGAAGGCGACCTGGTGTGCGCGGCCGAGAAGGTCACGCCCGCCCTGGTCAACTTCATGACGCGCTATGGCCGCGGCATGGTCTGCCTCACGCTCACCCCCGAGCGGACCCGCGCCCTGGACCTCCCCCAGCAGGTCGAGCACAACACCGAATCACTCCGGACCGCCTTCACCGTCAGCATCGATGCCGCGGCGCGATTCGGCGTGACCACGGGCATCAGCGCCGCGGACCGGGCGACCACGATCCGCGTCGCGATCGACCCCGGCACCGTGCCCTCGGATCTCAGGCGGCCCGGGCACGTGAATCCGCTGCGCGCGCGCCCCGGCGGCGTGCTCCAGCGCGTCGGCCAGACGGAAGCCAGCGTGGACCTGGCGCGGCTCGCCGGACTCCAGCCGGCGGGCGTGATCTGCGAGATTCTCAACGAGGACGGCACCATGGCGCGCCGCCCGCAGCTCGCGGCGATGGCGCAGGAACACCAGCTGACCTTCATTACCGTCGCGCAGGTCGTCGCCTACCGGCTCCGCACCGAACGCCTGGTCCACCGCGTCGCCGAAGCGAGGCTGCCGACGCCGCTCGGCGAGTGGCGCATCCTCGGCTACCACAACGACGTGGACAGGGCCGAGCACGTGGGGCTCACCTTCGGCGACCCCGCGCACGCCGACGCCCCGCTGGTCCGCATGCACTCCAAGTGCCTCACCGGCGACGTCTTTCACTCGGCGCGGTGCGACTGCGGCTGGCAGCTCCACGCGGCGATGACGATGATCCAGGCCGAAGGCGCCGGCGTGGTGGTCTACCTCGACCAGGAAGGCCGGGGCATCGGGCTGCTCAACAAGTTGAAGGCGTACGCGTTGCAGGACGAAGGGCACGACACGGTGGAGGCCAACCGGCAGCTGGGGTTCGAGCCCGACCTGCGCAACTACGGGATCGGCGCGCAGATCCTGCTCGACCTGGGCCTGAAGCGGATCCGCGTCCTCACCAACAACCCGATGAAGCTGGTCGGCATCGAGGGCTACGGGCTGACGCTGGTGGGGCGGGTGCCCATCGTGCCGCCGCGGACCGACGAGAACGCCGGCTACCTGGACGTGAAGCGCGACAAGCTGGGCCACCTCCTCGTCGACGGATGACGGGCCCGGCGGTCGTCCTCGCGGGCCGGATCGGCATCGTCGTCAGCCGCTTCAACGAATCCGTGACCACGCGGCTGCTGGCCGGCGCCGAGGCGTGCCTCGAGGAGCGCGGCATCGCCGCGGGGCGCCGGGACGTCCGCTGGGTCGCGGGGGCATGGGAGCTGCCGGTCGTCGCCCGCGCCCTGGTGTCGGGCGGCGGTTACGACGCCCTCTGCGCGCTGGGCGCGGTGGTGCGGGGCGAGACGCCGCACTTCGAGGTGATCGCGGCGGAGACCTCGCGCGGGCTGATGGCGCTCCAGCTCGAGTACGGCGTGCCGGTGGGCTTCGGCGTGCTGACCTGCGACACCCTGGAGCAGGCGCTGGCGCGCGCCGGCGGCAGCGCCGGTAACAAGGGATTCGAGGCGATGGATGCGGCTCTCGGCGCTGCGCTGGCGAGCCGGGAGCCGCATGGCCGTTCGTAAGCTCGAGACGCGTGCGCGGGCCCTCGCCCTCCAGCTGCTCTACTCGTGGGACGTGCCGGGTCACGGCGACGGCGCGCCGGAGGCGGCGTGGGGGAGGATCCTCGCGCTGGTCTGTCCCGGCCCGCGCCTCGAGGAGCGGGCGCTCGACCTCGCGCTGCGCGTGGTGGGGCAGCGGGCGGCGCTGGACGAACACATCGAGCATGCCGCCGAGCGGTGGCGCATCGAGCGCCTCGGCGTGGTGGACCGCAACGTGCTGCGCATCGGCACCTGCGAGATCCAGGCCGACTCGGCGCCGCCGCGCGTGGTGATCGACGAAGCGGTGCGCCTGGCCCGGTGGTTCGGCGGCGAGAAGTCGCCCGGCTTCGTGAACGGCGTCCTCGACCGGATCGCGCGCGACCTCGGCAGGCTGTGAGGATACTCGTCGTCAACTGGCAGGACCGCATCAATCCGCAGGCCGGCGGCGCGGAGGTGCACCTGCACGAGATCTTCTCGCGCCTCGCGGCGCGGGGCCACGAGGTCCACCTGCTGTGCAGCGGCTGGCGCGGCGCGCCGTCCGAGGACGTGGTGGACGGGATGCGGGTCCACCGCATCGGCTCGCGCTACGGCTTCGCGCTGGTGGGGCTCGGCGCTTTCGCGCGGCTCGCGCGGCGGCTCAGGCCCGACGTGGTGGTCGAGGACGTCAACAAGGTGCCGCTCGGTCTGCCGCGCCGGTGGCGGGGCCCCTTCGTGCTGGTGGTGCCGCACCTCTTCGGCGCCACGGCTTTCCGCGAGCTGCCGGTGCCGGTGGCGGCGGTGGTCTGGGCCGCCGAGCGGCCGATGCCCAGGGTCTATGCGGGGGCCGCCGTCCACGCCATCAGCGCGGCCACGCGGGACGACCTGGTGGCGCGCGGCTTCCGCGCCGAGCGGATTCGTGTCATCTATCCCGGTGTCGACACCGCGCACTTCGCGCCGGACGCGTCGGTGGCCCGGGAGCGGACGCCGACCTTCTTGTACGTCGGGCGTCTCAAGCGGTATAAGCAGGTAGACGTCGCGATCCGGGCGCTGGCGGAGGTGGGCGGCGAGCGGCGCCCGCAGCTGTGGATCGCCGGGACCGGCGATGACCGCGTCCGGCTGGAGCGCGTGGCGGGCCGGTACGGGGTCCGCGACGAGGTCGAGTTCTTCGGGTTTGTGAGCGAGGAGCGAAAGGTCGAGCTGTACCGCAGGGCCTGGGCGGTGGTGCTTCCCTCGTTGAAGGAAGGCTGGGGTATCACCAACCTGGAAGCGGCCGGGTGCGGCACCGCCGCCCTCGCCGCAGACAACTCGGCGTTGCGCGAGTCGGTCCGGCATGAGGAGACCGGCTACCTGTTCCCGACCGGGGACGTGGCGGCGTTGGCGCATGCGATGCGCCGCATCGCCGCCGACACCGGATTGCGGGAACGCCTGGGGCACGGGGCGCGGGCGTTCGCCGAGACGTTCAGCTGGGAGCGCACCGCGCTGGAGACGGAATCCCACCTCGATGCCGCCGCGGCCGGCAAGCCGGGCGGCCAGGAGCCTTGACCATGCAGATGACGATCACCGTCCGTCACGGCGAGATCCCCGACGACCTCAAGCAGCGTGCCGAGCAGGCTCTGGCGCGGCTGGCGAAACGCGCTGTGCGGCCCACGAGCGCCCACCTGACGTTCGATACCGCACGCCCGCGGGTGGTCGCCGAGATCGTCCTCACCGCCGCCCGGGGGGTGGTGTACGTCGCCAAGGCCGAGGCCGACGAGCATCGCACCGCCCTCGACCGCGTCCTGGCCAAGGTCCAGCGGCAGCTCGACAAGGCCGAAGCGAAGCCCGCGCGCCGGCGCCAGGGCAAGGCGGCCGCATCCTGACGGTCCGGGAGTTGCTCGATGTGAAGCGCGAGCGCCTGGCGCTCGAGCTGCTCGGCGGTGCCCAGGGGCTGGAGCGCGAGATCCAGCGCGGCGAGGCCTCGAGCCCCGGCCTGGTGCTTGCCGGCTACACGGCCCGCTTCGTCGGCGGCCGGGTCTTCGTCCTGGGCGAGACCGAGATCGCCTACCTCTTCACCCTCGACCCCGAGGCGCGGCGCCGCTCGCTCGAGAATCTCTTCGCCTTCGACCTGCCGTGCCTGGTGGTGACCAAGAACCAGGACGTGCCGCCGGAGCTGCCGGCCCTGGCCGATACCCGCGGGGTCCCGCTGCTGCGCACCGCGCTCAAGACCGCCGAGTTCTACAGCCGCCTCAAGCCGTTCCTCGAGGACAGCTTCGCCCCGCACGTGACGCTCCACGGATCGCTGGCCGACGTCTACGGCGTCGGACTGCTGTTCGTCGGGCGCTCGGGCATCGGCAAGAGTGAGTGCGTCCTGGACCTCGTCGAGCGGGGCCACCGGCTGGTGGCCGACGACGTGGTGCTGGTTCGCAAGCTCGGCCAGGACGTGCTGATCGGCCGAGGCCACGAGCACGCCCGCCACTACATGGAGATCCGTGGCGTCGGGTTGATCGACATCGCGGCGCTGTTCGGCATCCGCGCGGTGCGCCAGCAGAAGCGCATCGAGGTCGTGGTCCAGCTCGACGACTGGGATAGCTCGAAGCCGTACGACCGGACCGGCCTCGACGGCCAGGAGACGGCGATCCTCGACGTCCCGATGCCCAAGGTCCTGGTGCCGCTCAACCCCGGCAAGAACATCACGGTGATCGCCGAGGTCGTGGCGATGCGGCACCTTCTGAAGTACGGGGGCACCGACTCGGCGGTGCAGTTCAACGAGCGGCTGATCGCGCGGATGCAGGAGAAGGCCAAGGGCGGCGAGGACGCGACGCGACGGATCACGCGCGACTATCTCCAGGAGGACTATGAGTGAGCGCCTGACCGGCATCGTCCTCGCGCATGCCGAGGTGGCGCAGGCGCTGGTCAATGCCGTGCAGGCGATCGCCGGCACCGAGCACGGCCTGGTGCCGGTCTCCAACACCGGCTGCGACCGCGCGGCACTCACCGCCCGGCTCGACGCCGCCATCGCCGCCCGCCCGGCCGTCGTCTTCGCCGACATGCCCGGCGGCTCCTGCGCCTTCAGCGCCGCGGCCTACGCCCGCGGCAACGAGCAGGTGCGAGTCGTCACCGGCGTCAATCTCGCGATGCTGCTCGACTTCGCCTTTCACCGCGACCAGCCGCCCGGCGCGGCGGCCCTTCGCGCGGTGGAAACGGGGCGGAGCTCGGTGACGGCGGTCGGCAGCCCGTGAGCGTCGAGCTCTTCCGCATCGACGACCGGTTGATTCACGGTCAGGTCGTCGTGGGCTGGGGCCAGACGCTGGGAATCGACTTTCTGGTGCTGGTGGACGACGAGGTGCGGGCCAGCGATTGGGAGCAGGAGCTCTACCGGATGGGCGTGCCGCCCGCGGTGTCGGTGACCTTCGCCAGCGTGGACGAGGCCGCCGCGCAGCTGCCGGCCTGGCAGGCGGACGCGCGCCGGGGGATCGTGCTCACCGGCGACGTGGCATCGATGGCGCGGCTGAGCCGCGCCGTGAAGGGCGCGGTCCCGGCGGTGAACGTGGGCGGCATCCACTACCGCGAGGGACGCAAGGAGCGGCTGCGCTACGTCTACCTGAACGACGGCGAAGCCGCCACACTGCGGGAGATCGCGGCCGGGGGTGTCGAGGTGACGGCGCAGGACGTGCCGACCGGCACGCGGGTACCGCTCGCGGAGTTCGCCGCATGACCCTGCTCCAGGTCGCGATCGCCGTGGCGGCGGGCACCTTCGTCGGGCTCGACCTGGCGAGCGTCCCGCAGGCGATGTTCTCGCGTCCCATCGTCGCCGGGCTGATCGGCGCGCTCGCCACCGGCCATCCGCTGCCCGGCCTCGCCATCGGCGCGATCCTCGAGTTGTTCGCGATGGACACGCTCCCGGTGGGGGCCTCGCGCAACCCCGACTGGGGCCCGGGCTCGGTGGCCGTGGGCGCCCTCGCCGGGGCCCACGCCGAGGGCATCCTGGCTTCCGGACTCCTGGGCCTGGTGCTGGTGGCCGTGGTCGCGGCCTGGGCCGGCGGGTGGATGTCGCACGCCGTCCGGCGCGCCAACACCGATGCGGTGAGCGCCACCCGCGCCGCGCTGGAGGCGGGCGACGCGGCCGCGGTGCGCGCGCTCCAACGCGAGGGCCTGCTGCGCGACGCGACGCGCAGCTTCGCGCTCACGGCACTGGCGCTGGGGCTGGGCGACATCGTCTCCGGCTTTTTCGCGCGATCGTGGGCGGGGCCGCAGACGCTCGCGCAGGTCGCATTGGTCGCCACCAGCGTGGGCGTGGCGCTTTTCGCCGGCGTCCAGTTGGCCGGCGCCGGCCGGCAGCGCCTCTGGTTTGCCGGCGGCATCGGGGCGGGCGTCCTCGCGGCGGCGGCGCTGCTCCGGTGAAGGCGATGCCGGGCTTCGGCCGCGTCCTGGCGCGCCTGTTCACGATCCAGGCGGCGTGGAACTACGAGCGGATGCAGGGCGTCGGCTTCGGCCACGCGGCCGAGCCGGCGCTGCGCTCGCTCGACGGCGGCGCGGGCGGCGAGCGCTACAAGGCGGCTCTCGCGCGGCAGACCCGGTTCTTCAACGCGCACCCGTACTTCGCGGGGCTGGCGGTCGGGGCGTCGGTGCGCGCGGAGCTGGATGGCGAGCAGCCCGAACGGATCGAGCGGCTGCGCGAGGCGCTCTGCGGGCCGCTCGGCTCGATCGGCGACCGGCTGTTCTGGGCCTCGTGGCTGCCGACGTGCGCGGCGGCGGCGGTGGTCGCCTTCGTCTTTGGCGCGCGGATCTGGGCGGCGGTGCTCTTCCTCGCGCTCTACAACGCCGCGCACCTGGTGTGCCGGGTGTGGGCGCTGCGCGCGGGGTGGGAGCGGGGCCTCCAGGTCGCCGGGGCGCTGAGCTCGCCGGCGCTGCGGTGGATGGGACGCGTCGCGGCGCCGCTGGCCAGCGTCCTGGTCGGCGCCGCGTTGCCGCTCGCGTTCGTCTGGCAGCTGCGCGGCGCGGCGGGCGGGGCGCGCCTGGCCGCGGCGCTGGGCGTGGTGGTCATGGCGGTGCTGCTGCGCGTGGCCCGGGCTCGCGCCGGCGGCGTGGTGCTCGCCGCGGTGGTCCTTGCCGTCACCGGGATCACCGGGTGGCTCTGGTGGTAAAGGAGGCCGCGGTGCCCATCGTGAACGTGCTGGGTCTTCACGCCCGCCCGGCGGCCGAATTCGTGAAGACCTCCGGCCGGTTCCGGTCGAGCGTGACGGTTCGCAAGGACGCGCTGGAGGTGAACGGCAAGAGCATCATGGGCATGATGATGCTGGCCGCCGAGTGTGGCAGCCAGGTCAACATTCGCGTCGACGGCGAGGACGCGGAGGAGGCGCTCGCGGCGCTTTGCGCGCTGGTGGGCGGCGGATTCGGTGAGGAGCTGGCGTGAGCGCCCGCGTGATTCATGGCATCGCGGTGTCGCGCGGCGTCGCCGTGGGGCCGGCGCTGGTGGTGCGCTGGGAGGTGCCGACGGTTTCTGACCATGCCATCACTCCCGACCAGGTGGACCACGAGATCGGCCGGCTCACCGACGCGCTCGGTTTCGCGAAGCAGCGGATCCAGCACGTGCGGGAGCGCGCCGCCGAGCGGGCCGGGCCCGAAGAGGCGCGCATCTTCGACGCCCAGCTCATGATCCTCGAGGACGTCGAGCTGGTGGGCGGCGCCGAGCGGCTGATCCGCGAGAATCACTTTTCGGCCGAGCGCGCCTTCGAGCTGAAGATGATGGAGTGGCGCGGTCTCTGGTCCACCCAGGGCAGCCAGCTCCTGCGCGACCGGCTCATCGATCTTACCGACGTCGAGATCCGGGTGCTGACGCGGCTCCTGGGCGTGGACGAGCCCGACGTGCTGGCCGGCCACGACGGTCCCGTGGTGCTCATCGCCCGCGACCTGACGCCGTCGCTCACCGTCCAGCTCGACCGCGAGGCGGTGCTCGCGATCGCGACCGAGCAGGGTACCCGGACCTCGCACGCCGCGATCCTGGCCCATTCGATCGGGATCCCGGCGGTGGTCGGCCTGCCCGACGTGCTGGACCGGGTGAAGACCGGCGAGATGGTGGTGCTGGACGGCTGGGCGGGAACGCTCAAGGTCGATCCCGATCCCGCCGACGTCGTGGATGCGCGCTCGGTGGACGCGCGGCACCGGGGGCTGGCCCGGGAGGTGGACGCCGGCGTGGATCTCCCCGCCGAGACGACCGACGGCCAGCGCATCACGCTGCGCGCCAACCTCGATCTTCCCGAGGAGCTCCAGGCGGCTCGCCGCGGGCGGGCCGAGGGCATCGGGCTGATGCGCACCGAGTTTCTGGTCGTGGGGCGTGGTCGCATGCCCAGTGAGGACGAGCAGGCGGCGCTCTACCGGCGTATCGGCGAAGCGTTCCCCGGCGGCGACGTCATCATCCGGACCTTCGATCTCGGCGGCGACAAGTTCCCGGCGGGCTTTCGTACCACGGTCGAGGCGAACCCGTTCCTCGGCTGGCGCGCCATCCGCGTCTGCCTCGATCACCCGGAGGTGTTCCGGCCGCAGATCCGGGCGATCCTGCGCGCCGCCGCGCACGCCCCGGTCAAGCTGATGATCCCGCTGGTCACGCGCATCGAGGAAGTCCAGATGACCCGCGCGATGGTGCTCGAGGAGGCGGCGTCACTGGCCGCGAGCGGCATCGAGGCGGCGGCCGGCGTCAGCGTGGGCGTCATGATCGAGACGCCGGCGGCGGTGCTGATGGCCGACGGCCTGGCCGAGGTGTCGGACTTCCTGTCGGTGGGGACCAACGACCTGGTGCAGTACACGCTGGCCGTGGACCGCGGCAACGCGCGGCTGGCGGACCGCTTCACCTCGCATCATCCCGCCATCCTGAAGTCGCTCGCCGAGGTGCTGCGGGCGGGCACCAAGGCCGGGATCGAAGTCTCGGTGTGCGGCGAGATGGCCTCCGACCCGGTCTCGGCGTGGATTCTCCTCGGGCTGGGCTACCGCGTGCTGTCGGTGGCGCCGCCCAACCTCACCCTGCTGCGGTGGCTGGTGCGCCGTGTCGCGGTGTCCGCGGCGGCGGCCAGCGCCTACAGCCTGCTGGCGGCCCGGACCACGGCCGAGATCACCACCGCGGCGCGCGCCGCGCTGGGCGCCGTCGTGGACCTCAAGCTGATTGACCCCTCCGCTTAGTTGAGATTCGCCGGTGGGCGGGCTAACTTTTCGGCCAAACGACTGTCAGCCCACATCGACCCCGAGACACACTTGGCCGAACGCCGCTGGCTCTTCACGTCCGAAAGCGTGACGGAAGGGCATCCCGACAAGATCGCCGACCAGATCTCCGACGCCGTCCTCGACGCCATTATCGCGAAGGACCCCATGGCCCGGGTGGCCTGCGAGACGTTCGTCAGCACCGGCCTGGCGGTGGTGGGCGGGGAAATCACGACGACGACGTACGTGGACCTTCCGAAGCTGGTCCGCACCACGCTCAAGGACATCGGCTACCTCGACGCGTCCCACGGCATCGGCTTCGATACCTGCGCCGTGCTGAACGCCATCGGCACGCAGTCGCCCGACATCGCGATGGGCGTGGACACCGGCGGCGCCGGCGACCAGGGGATGATGTTCGGCTACGCGACCGACGAGACCCCGGAGTTGATGCCGCTGCCGATCCTGCTGGCGCAGAGCCTCTGCCGGAAGCTCGCCGAGGTGCGCAAGAACGGCACCCTCAAGTGGGTGCGGCCCGACGGCAAGTCGCAGGTCACCGTCGAGTACGAGGGCGACGTCCCGAAGCGGGTGAAGACCGTCGTCATCTCGACGCAGCACGAAGACTCGGTGGGCAACGACGTGATCCGGAAGGCCATCATCGAGCACGTCATCCGGCCGGTGTTGGGCGACTGGATCAAGGGCGGCGAGCCGGAATACCACATCAATCCGACCGGCAACTTCGTGGTCGGCGGTCCGCAGGGCGACGCGGGCCTCACCGGCCGCAAGATCATCGTGGACACCTACGGCGGCTTCGCGCGGCACGGCGGCGGCGCGTTCAGCGGCAAGGACCCGACCAAGGTGGACCGCTCGGCCGCCTATGCGGCGCGCTGGGTGGCCAAGAACGTCGTGGCCGCGGGTCTGGCCAAGCGCTGCGAGGTGCAGCTCGCCTACGCCATCGGCGTGGTGCAACCGGTCTCCGTCATGGTCACCACGTTCGGCACCAGCTCGCTCCCCGAAGAGGTGATCGAGCGCGCCGTGCGCGAGCAGTTCGACCTCTCGCCCAAGGGGATCATCGAGGCCCTCGAGCTGCGCAACCCGATCTACAAGGCCACCGCCGCGTATGGCCACTTCGGGCGGAAGAGCGAGACGCGCACCGTCCCGGGCCTGAAGGACGGCGAGACCCGCCAGGCGGAGTTCTTTACCTGGGAGCGCACCGATCGCGCCGCCGAGCTCAACGAAGCCGCACACCGCCTGGCCGGGGTCGCGCAGAGTGCGCGGCGCTGACCGGCCCGAGAGGAACCACCGTGGCCGCATCGTCGTGGAACGTTGGCACCTGACGGGAAGGGTGGCATGACGATGGTCGAGGTGCGCGTCGCGCACCTCGGCCTCGACCGCAACACCAATTCGCCCGTGGTGATTCTCCAGGAGAAGGACGGGCCGCGCGTCCCCGATCTGGATCGGCCCCGGCGAGGCGAGCGCCATCGCGATGGAGCTGGCCGGCGTGAAGTTCAGCCGTCCGCTCACCCACGACCTCATCAAGCAGGTGATCGTCGGGCTGGGCGGCGAGCTGCGCCGGGTTCTCATCACCATGGTGAAGGACAACACCTACTTCGCCGAGCTGCACATTCACCGCGCCGAGGACGTCATCCAGGTGGATGCGCGGCCGTCGGACAGCATCGCCGTCGCGCTCCGCCTCAAGGCGCCGATCTACACCAGCCGCGACCTGCTGGACCTGCCGACCGAGCCGCTGGTCGAGAGCACACCCGATCCCTCCGCGCTCGATGCCGAATCGCTCAAGGACTACCTGTCGAAGCTCAACCCCGAGGACTTTGGCAAGTTCGCCCCGTAGACCGGCAGGGTGGCTCGCCACGCTGCTGCTCCTCGCCGTCCTGCCTCCCGGCCGCCTGACCGCCCAGTCGCGCGCCCCGGTGACGATCGCCGGGCGACTCCTGCGCGTGCACGAAGCGGACACCTCGGCGCTGGCCGGGCTGTGGGTCATCGCCCACCAGGTCGGCGAGCGCCGGCAGGGTCCGGTGGACTCGATGCGCACCGACGCCGGCGGGCGCTTCCGCTTCGTGGTACGGCGGCCCGACAGCGGCGCGGTGTTCGTGGTCAGCGCCCGCTACCAGGGGATCGGCTACTTCTCCGAGCCGATGCAGAACGGCGCCGGGGCCACGTCGCTCATCGTCTTCGACACCACGGCCACGGGCCCGCCGCTCGCGCTCGGCATCCGTCACCTCGTCGTGACGCAGGGCGACGCCGGCCAGCGCCGCGTGCTCGATATCTACCAGGTCCAGAATCCGGGCCTCGCCACCCGCGTGGGGCGGGACAGCACGGCGCCGGTGTGGAGCACCAGGCTCCCCGACGGCATCACCGCGCCGCAGCCCGGCGAGAGCGACATCCCGGCCACCGCCATCCATTTCGAGGGCGGCCGCGTCAGCGTGTCCGCGCCCTTTCCGCCGGGCCTCAAACAGGTCGTCATCACCTACGACCTGCCGGCCGCGCTGCGGACCCTCGCCGTGCCGGTGGACCAGCCCACCGAGCGGCTGGAGGTCCTGGTCGAGGACAGTACCACCACGGTGAGCCGAGACCTCACGTCCGCGGATCCGGTCGTGATCGAGAACCGCACCTTCCGCCGCTACAGCGCCGACAGCCTGGCCGCGGGCGCCCGGCCGACGCTCACCTTCGGCGCCGCGCCGGCCGATGCGCGCCGGTACGTCTGGATCGCGATCGTCGCCGCGGCGCTCGCGCTGGCGGCCGGTGGCGCGCTGATCGTGCGGCGGGCCGGCCAGCGCGCGGCCCCCCCGGCCGGGACCGGGTCGGTGCCCGCCGGCGAGGCCACCTTCCTCGACGCCGAATCCGACGAGCGGCTCCTCGCCCAGATCGCCGCGCTCGACGACCTCTTCTCCGGACGCGAAGGCGAGACCGATCCCGAGCGGTGGGCGTCGTATCAGCGCCGGCGCGTTGAGCTCAAGGCCGCGCTGACCCGGCGAGTTGCGCGCGCGTAGCGACCTCCACAGATTGCACCACACAATTGATGGCGAACGGGGATCTCGGAAGCCGGTGTAAAGCCGGCACGGCCCCGCCACTGTAAGGGGCATGGGACGGCAGCAGCGTCCCACCGCCGCTCGGAAGCCACTGGCCACCTGCGCCGGGAAGGCGAGCGGACGAGCCCCGAGTCAGGAGACCTCACCGTTCGCGTCGCTCGTACGCCCCCTCGCGGGAGGGACGGTGATGCGTCGCGCCTTCGTACCGGCGTGCCTGCTCGTCGCGGCTTGCGGCCACGACGCGCCGCGCCCGGCCTCCATTGCCCAGCAGGATGACTGGCAGCGCACCGTCGCCCTCGCGGCGCCGGCGCAGCGTATCGTCTCGCTCGCCCCCGCTACCACGGAGCTGGTCTTCGCCCTCGGCCTGGGCGAGCGCCTGGTCGGCCGCACCACCTGGTGCGATTACCCCGCCGCGGCGCTGGCGGTGACCAGCGTGGGCAACGGCATCGGCATCAACGTCGAGGCCATCGCCGCGCAGCGGCCCGACCTCGTCCTCGTCTATCCCTCGGAAGCGAACCGTGCGGCCCTCGCGCAACTGGAGGCGCTGGGCATCCCGGCCGCGGCGCTGAAGCAGGACGCCATCGCGGATTGGCGCAGGGCAGTACGATGGGTCGCCCGGGCCGCCGGCGTCCCGGCGCGCGCCGAGTCGCTGCTGGCCGACTTCGATCGCCGGCTCGCGGCGGCGGTAGTCCGGCCGGCGGCGGCGCCGACCGTCTTCATCGCCGTGGGTGCCAACCCGCCGATCGCGATCGGCCGGGGGAGCTTTGTCTCCGAGCTGCTCGAACTTGCGGGCGGCCGCAACGCCTTCGCCGACATCAGCGGCCCGAGCGCGGTGGTGAGCCTCGAGGCCGTGATGGCGCACGCGCCCGACGCCGTGCTGGTGCTCGGGCCGGACTCCACCACCGGGACCATCGCGGGCCGCGCGGGCTGGCAGGCGCTGCCCGCGGTGCGCTCCGGCCGCATCATCGCCGTCGACGGCAGCCAGTTCAATCGCCCCTCGCCCCGCCTTCCGCAGGCCGTCGCCGAGCTGGCGGCGCGACTGGCTCCGGTGCGCGACGCCTGCTATCCGAGTCCCGGCCGGCACGCATGTCCGGCCCGATAGCGCGGATGTCGGCTGCCGGGGTGGCGGCATTGCTCGCCGGGTTGCTGCTGCTCGCGATCCTGCTGGGACTGCTCGTCGGGGGCTCGGGGCTGCCCACCCGCGAGGCCGTCGCGGTCCTCGGAGGGGGCGGGAGCGCGATGGCCCGCGCCATCGTCTGGGACCTGCGCGCCCCGCGCGTGGCGGTGGGCCTGCTGGTCGGGGGCGCGCTGGGGGTGAGCGGCGCGGTCCTCCAGGCGCTGGTCCGCAACCCGCTCGCCGATCCCTACCTGCTGGGTCTTTCGGGCGGATCCTCACTCGGCGCCGTGGTGGCGATCACCCTGGGCATCAGCTCGATCTGGGCGATGCCGGTCGCCGCCTTCGTCGGCGCATTGCTCACCATCGCCGTGGTCTACCGTCTCGCGCTGGTCACGGGCGGCGGGCTCGATGGTCGCGTCCTTCTCCTCGCCGGCGTCGTGGTCGGCGCCTTCGCCGGAGCACTGACCAGCGGCATCCTCGCCGTGAGCGAGTCGGCCCAGGTGCGCTCGGCGATGCTCTGGCTCCTGGGCGGCCTGGGCGGCGTCGGCTGGCCGGGCGTCGCGGCGCTCGCCGCCTACAGCGTGCCCGCCCTGGCGGTGCTGGCCCGCGAGGCCCGCGCACTCGATCTCCTCGCCCTCGGCGAGGAGCCGGCGCGTCACCTCGGCGCCGACGTGGAGGGCACCCGGCGACGCGCGTACCTCGCCGCGTCGCTGCTGACGGCGGCCGCGGTCGCTTCGGCCGGCATCGTGGGCTTTGTCGGCCTGGCGATCCCGCACGTCATCCGCATGGTGCGCGGGCAGGGGCACCGCGGGTTGCTGCCTTCCGCCTTCGTCCTGGGAGGTGCCTTCCTCATCGTGGCTGACGCCGTCGCGCGCACCCTGTTCGCACCCCTCGAGCTGCCCGTCGGCGTGATCACGGCGATGGTCGGCGTGCCGGTATTCGCCGTGCTGCTGCGCCGCGGCGCCGCGGGGTATCGCGCGTGAGCGGCGCCCTGAACCGGGGCGAGCGGGTCTTCGAGCTGACCGGCGCCACGGTGCGGTATCCGGGCGCGCCGGAGCCACGACTCGCCGAGGCGTCGTTCCGGGTGCACGCCGGCGAATGCGTCGCGATCGTCGGGCCCAACGGCGCGGGAAAAACCACCGCGCTGCGCGCCCTGCTGGGCACCCAGCCGCTCGCCGCCGGACGGGCGATCGTCCTCGGCCGCGACATCGCCGACTGGGAGCGCGGGGCGCTGGCCCGCAGCGTGGCTGCCGTCGCCCAGCGCGAGGAGCCCGCCTTCCCGGTCACCGTGGCCGAGATCGTGGCGATGGGGCGATATCCGCATCTCGGACCGTGGCGGCGCCCCGGTGCGGCGGACCGGGACGCGGTGACGCGCGCCATGGACCGGGCCGACGTTGCCACGCTCGCCGCGCGCTGGGTCCAGACTTTGTCGGGCGGCGAGTGGCAGCGCGTGCGCATCGCCCGAGCGCTCGCGCAGGAGCCCCGAGCCCTGGTTCTCGACGAGCCCACCGCTTCGCTCGATCTACGCCACGAGATGGAATTGTTCGAGATCGTCGCCGACCTTGTCCGGCGCGACCATCTCGCCGCGCTCATCGTCTCGCATCATCTCAACGCCGCCGCCCGGTTCGCGGACCGCCTCGTCCTCTTGTCGGAAGGCCGGGTCGTCGCGGACGACATCCCCGAGCGGGTGCTCGTGCCGGATCGACTCAGCGTCGTCTTCGGCTGGCCGGTCGCCGTGCACCGCCTGCCCGACGGCGCGGTGCAGCTCTACCCCCAGCGTGCCCTTTCATCACTCGACGGAGCCAGCCCATGAACCGCCTCCCGGCCCCAGCCCTCGCCCTGCTGCTCATCGCCGCCTCCGCGCGGGCCCAAGTCCCCCGCGACACCACGACGCTGACGCCGATCGTCGTCACGGCCACCCGGACCCCGATGCCCGCCGGCACCCTGGCCAACGGCGTTACCGTCCTCGACGGCGACGCGCTGCGCCGGGCGGGGATCACGACCGTGATCGAGGCGCTGCGGGGCGTGCCGTCGATCGCCTTCGCCCAGGCGGGTGGCTACGGTGCCCAGACGTCGATGTTCCTGCGGGGTGGCGAGAGCGACTATGTGCGGGTCCTGGTGGACGGCGTGCCGCTCAACCAGGCGGGCGGCTTCATCGACCTCGCCAACCTCACCACCGAGAACATCGACCGCATCGAGGTGGTGCGCGGGCCGGCGAGCGTCCTCTACGGATCGGACGCGGTGACCGGTGTGGTCCAGGTCATCACGCGCAGCGGCGCCGGGAGACCGCGCATCGTGGCGGAGGGAAGGGGCGGCAGCTACGGTAGCGGTTCGGGCCTGCTCGAGCTTTCGGGGGGATCGTCGCGGGCGGGGCTCAGCGCCGGGGTGCAGCGCGAGGTCACCGACGGCATCAACCCGTTCAACAACCGGTACGACAACACCGCGGGCAGCGCGCGCCTGACGCTGACGCCTGATCGCGCCACCGACGTCGGCGTGTCGGTGAGCTACCGCGACGGCACGCTGCACTATCCGACCAACGGCTCCGGGGTGCTGGCCGACAGCAACCAGCTCCAGCGGTCGCGACAGGTGTCGGCGAGCCTCGACGCCGGGCGGCGGCTCGGGCCGCGCCTCGAGGTCCGTGCGCTCCTCGGCCTGGTGTCGGGTCGCGACAGCGTGAACGATGCGCCCGACGGGCCGGCCGATACGCTCGGGATCTTCGCCTACTACAGCCGGATCACCACGACGCGGCGCACCGCGGACCTGCGCGTCAACCTGCGCGCCTCGGCGCCGCTCCTGCTGACGCTCGGCGCCTCGCTGGACCGCGAGAGCGAGCGCAGCGCGAACCGCTACCAGAGCGCGTTCGGATCCGGCGGCGGGACGACCGATACCGCCCGCACCAATCGCGCCGTCTACGGGGAGATGGTGGCGGAGCGCGGGATCGTCGGCATCCAGGCGGGCGTCCGCCTCGACGACAACGAGAAGTTCGGAACATTCACCACGGCGCGCCTGGGCGTCTCGCTGCGTGTCGCCCCGCTCACCCGCCTGCGCGCCAACGTCGGGAGCGCTTTCAAGGAGCCGACGTTCGGCGAGAACTACTCGAGCGGGTTCTCGACCGGGAATCCCGACCTCAGGCCGGAGCGCAGCGCCAGCGCCGAGGTTGGCGTCGAGCAGACGATGGTGCAGGGAAGGATCACCGCGTCGCTGACCGGCTTCACCCAGCGCTTCCGCGACCTGATCCAGTATTCGTTCGGCGGCGGCACCGCTCCGGACTACCACAATGTCGCGGCGGCGACGGCCTCGGGGGCCGAGCTGGAAGTCCGCGCGCAGCCCACGGGCGGGCTCGGTTTGAGCGCGCAGTACACCTGGCTCCACACCAGCGCCTCGGACTCGGGGTACGACGGCACGGTGTTCGCCAAAGGTCAGCGCCTGTTGCGGCGGCCGACGCATGCCGCGAGCCTGAGCGGCGAGTGGCGTTCGGCGGCAGGCCCGTCGGTGGGGGCGCGCGTGCTCTACGTCGGCGACCGCACTGACGTCGATTTCACGAACTTTCCCGGCACCCGGGTAACGCTCGCGGCCTACACCAGGCTCGACGTGTGGACCCGCTTCGTCGTGGTGCGCTCGCGCGACGGACGTGGCTCGCTGGCGCTCACCGCGCGGGTGGAGAATCTGACCGGCGCGTCGTACCAGGAGGTGTCCGGCTTCCGCACGCCCGGCCGCCGGATCGGCGTGGGCGCGCGCTTCAGCGCGGGGCAATAGGCTACCATAGCTTTCGCCGGTGCCTTCCGTGACCACACCGGCGCTGGTTCTCCACACCATGGCCTACGGTGAGACGTCCGCCATCGTGCGCCTGCTGACGCGCGACCTCGGCCTCACCAGCGGCATCGCGCGGGGCGCGCGGCGCGCCCGGAGCCGGACCGGGCCGCGGCTCGATCTGTTCAGTGCCGGGATCGCCACGCTGCTGGTCAAGCCGCATCGCGACCTCCACCCCCTCACCGGCTTCGAGCTGCGAAGCGCGCACAGCCGCCTGGCCTGCGACGTCGAGCGCTTCGCGGCCGCGTCGGCCCTCTGCGAGCTGGCGCTGAAGTGCGCCCCCGCCGATCCGCAGCCCCAGGCGTACGATGCCGCGAGCGCGGGGCTCGACGCCCTCGAACATGCCCCGCCCGAGCTGGTGGATGCGGTCGCGCTGCTGGCCTGCTGGGGGCTCGTGGTGGCGCTGGGGTTCTCGCCCACCCTGGACCGGTGCGTGGTGTGTGGCGAGACGACGAGCGGCGCCATCGCCTTCTCCCCGGCGCAGGGGGGCGCACTCTGCGCCGTGCACCGGCGCGGCGTGAGCACCGCCGCGCTGCCCGACGGCGACGCGGCAGCGCTGCAATCCCTTATCGAGGGTCGGTTGCCCGCGAACGCGATGGACGCGCGCCATTTCGCCGCCCATCGCCGCCTCCTGGTCGGGTTCATCCGCCATCACCTGGCGGAGAACCGCGCCCTCCCCGCGATGGCCTTCTGGGATGCCGAGTCGTGGAACGTCACGTCGTCATAGGCACGGCTGGTCACATCGACCACGGCAAGACCACGCTGGTGAAAGCGCTGACCGGCGTGGACACCGACCGGCTCGCCGAAGAGAAGGCGCGCGGCATCACGATCGACCTGGGGTTCGCGCCGCTCGAGCTCGACGGCGTGCGGGCCAGCATCGTGGATGTGCCGGGGCACGAGGGATTCATCCGTAACATGGTGGCCGGGGCGACCGGTATCGACCTGGCATTGCTGGTCGTCGCGGCGGACGAAGGCGTCATGCCGCAGACCCGCGAGCACGTGGCGATTCTCCGCCACCTCGGCGTGGTGCGCGGCGTGGTCGCGCTCACCAAGACCGACCTCGCTCCCGATCCCGCCTGGCAGGGCCTCGTCGCGGACGACGTGCGTGCCCTCCTGGATGATGTCCTCCGCCAGAGCTGGCCGGTGGTGGCCGTCTCGGCGGTGGATCGCACCGGGCTGGAGGCCCTGCGGACCGTGCTCGCCGCGGAGGCCGCGGCGACACCGCCCCGCCCGTCGGTTGACCGCTTCCGGCTGCCGGTCGATCGGGTGTTCGCGCTGGCCGGTGCCGGCACCATCGTCACGGGAACGGTGTGGAGCGGCGGCGTCGGCGAGGGCGAATTGGTCACCGTTCTGCCGGGCGGTCACGCCGCCAGGGTCCGCAGCATCCAGGTGCACGGCCGGGCCGCGAGCCGAGCCGAGTCGGGCCGGCGCGCGGCGCTCGCGCTCGTCGGCCTCAGCAGGGAGGAGGCGCGGCGCGGCGCGGTGGTGGTCACCGGCGACGGCTGGCGGGAGAGCCGGGCGATCGACGTAGCCGTGAGACTGGCCTCGAGCGATGGCGCCCGGCTGCGCAGCCGCGTCCGCCTGCACCACGGGACGGCGGAGGTGATGGCGCGGATCGCGCGGCGCGGCGATGCCGCCGATGGCGTGGTGTCGCTGCGGCTGCGGCTCGACGAGCCGCTGGTCGCGCGGGCCGGGGACCGGCTGGTGCTGCGCTCTTTCTCGCCGGTGACGACGATCGGCGGCGGCGTGATCACCGACCCCTGGGTCGAGCGGGGGGTCGGGACGCGGAGACGGCTGCCGCCGCCGGCACTTCCCGCCGCGAGCGACGAGGAACATGTGGCCCGCCTGACGGCGCATCGCGGGAGCGGTGGGTTGACGATGGCCGAGCTCGAGGTCGCCTCGGGATTCGACGCGCACCGGCTCGACGAGGCGCTCGCGCGCGCGCGCCGGGCCGGCGTGGTCGAACGAGACGGCTGGTTCGTCTCCGCGTCGGAGGTCGATGCCGCGGCCGAGCGGATGCGGGCGGCCCTCGAAGCGTTTCACCGCTCGCATCCGCTCGAGCCGGGGATGAGCGCACAGGCATGGCGCGGGGCGGCGCGGTCGGCGAGCCCGCGCCTGGTCGAGCTCGCCCAGTCGTGGCTCGAATCGCACCAGGCCGTGGAGCGCGAGGGTGCCCTGGTGCGGCGCCCCGGCTGGAATCCGGAAGGCGCCTCCGAGACGCGGGCGACCCAGGAGCGGGTGCTGGCGATCCTCCGTGAGGCCGGTGCGGAGCCTCCCTCCGCACCGGAGGTGGCGACGCTGCTGCCTGGCGTGGATGTTGCTGCAGTTCTGAGGTTGTTGGCGCGCGGCGGCCGGATCGTCCTGGTGGCGGACCGGTACTATGAGAAGGCGGCGCTGGATGGGGAATGTGAGCGCCTGTCGCTGGTCCTGCGAGACCTCGGGCCGGCAACCCCGGCGTCCATCCGGGAACGTATGGGCCGTTCGAGAAAGTGGCTCATCCCATTGCTGGAATGGGCTGACAGGGAAGGACTTACGGTGCGTACCGGGGACCGGCGTGCGCTTCGAAACGTCCAGAGTGCTTGACTTGGGGTGGAGCCATTCGCATGATAGGTGTGGCAGGACGGCCACCCATTCCTACCTCATTGCAGGAGTGACGTTTAAGGACCCTTTTTCGTTCGGATTGGAGTGAGGATGAAGCGCTACGCATCTGCGTGGCTCTTGGCAGTGCTTGTCCTGGCGATTCCACAGGTGATGCGGGCGCAGCAACCGGCACCACAACGCAGCCAGGTCGAGCTAGGGCAGAATTACCCGAATCCGTTCAACCCGGCGACCACGATCCCGTTCAGGCTGAGCGAGGATCTGTTCCGGGATGGGCGGCGTCCGGTGGTGAGTCTCAGGATCTACAACGTGCTCGCCCAGCTGGTGGCGGTTCCGAGCCTCCAGGCATCGGGGCAGCCGTTGGAGAATGTCGAGCTGGATTGCCGCGACCCGCGTGATGGGGTCTGCGATTTCTCGGCATACTGGGACGGTCACTACA
The DNA here is from genome assembly GCA_041476105.1 of Gemmatimonadota bacterium. Taxonomy (GTDB): domain Bacteria; phylum Gemmatimonadota; class Gemmatimonadetes; order Gemmatimonadales; family JACORV01; genus DASXPG01. Next base: position 1,185 of record JBGOSS010000011.1, on the reverse strand, counting down.
TCAACTCGGCGCGCGAGGCCGCGTCGGGCGTGTACGTGTACCAGTTGACCGTCAACGGCCAGCGCGCCTCCCGACGCATGATCGTGATGAAGTAGCCAAGAGCTGAGGTGACGGAAGTGATGGAGGTGACGGAAGGGACGGAGGAGATGTAATCTTCCGTCACCCTCGTCACCTCCGTCACGTTTGTTACCTCTGAGTCGTTCATGGCGAACCTCGAAAAACTCACGATCAAGAGCACCGAGGCGCTCAACGCCGCGCGCGACATGGCGCGCACCCGTGGCAATCCCGTCACCAACGACGCGCATCTTCTCGCCGCCCTGCTCGAGCAGGACGAGGGCATCGCCTTGCCCCTGCTCGGCAAGGTGGGCATCAACGTCGCCAAGCTGAAGGCCGACGTGGCGCGCGAGATCGAGCGGTTCCCGAAGCAGTCGGGGGCGGATCCCCAGTTCTCGCGCGAAGTGATGCAGGCGTTGGACCGCGCGGAGGCCGAGGCCGCCCTTCTGCACGACGAGTACACCTCGACCGAGCATCTGCTCATCGGGCTGGCCGAGACCAAGGGCACGGCGGCGCGCCAGCTTCTCTCGGCCGAGAGCATCGGCGCCGACCACCTGCGCGAGGCGCTCACCCAGGTCCGCGGCGCGCACCGGGTCACCGACCAGACGCCGGAGAACCAGTACCAGGCGATCGCGAAGTACACCCGCGACCTGACCGACGCCGCGCGCGCCGGGAAGCTCGACCCGGTGATCGGGCGGGACGAGGAGGTGCGGCGGGTGGTGCAGGTGCTGTCGCGGCGCACCAAGAACAACCCGGTCCTGATCGGCGAGCCGGGGGTCGGCAAGACCGCGATCGTCGAGGGGCTGGCCCAGCGCATCGTGCACGGCGACGTCCCCGAGTCGCTGCGCAACAAGCGGCTGCTCGCGCTCGACGTCGCCCAGATGATCGCGGGCGCGAAGTACCGGGGCGAGTTCGAGGAGCGGCTGAAGTCGGTCCTGAAGGAGATCACGGCGGCCGAGGGGATGATCATCGTCTTCATCGACGAGCTGCACACCATCGTCGGGGCGGGTGCGGCCGAGGGTGCCATGGACGCCGCCAACATGCTGAAGCCGATGCTGGCGCGGGGCGAGCTGCACGTGGTCGGCGCGACGACGCTCGACGAATACCGCAAGCACATCGAGAAGGACGCCG